>NZ_JBIUVW010000005.1:0-208919 GCF_044743155.1 Pseudomonas sp. NPDC087697
ACTCCGCCTCGAACCACCTGCCGCCTGCGCTGTTTGAGCAGCAAGCGGCCTAATGCTCCTACAGAGCGGTTCAAAAAAACTGAACCACAACACCGAAGGCTGCGATCTTTTGATCTTGCTTCTATTATTGGTGATTGCTAAACCGCTTTGGAGTCAGCAATCTGAACCGACATTCGAGCCCCGACATTCCGATGCCTTCAGGAGCCCAGCATGCCTGCAACCGTTCTGGTACTGGTTGAAACGATTAACGACTATCTGCCGATCCTCGAACATCAAGGCTTCCACCTGATTCTCGCGCCCACTCCCGCCGAGCGTGCCCAGGCCATCGCCAGTCATGGCGGACAGATCGACGCCGTGCTGACTCGCGGACCATTGGGGCTGTACGCCGACGAAATCGCCGCGTTGCCGAACCTGAAAATCATCTGCGTGATCGGTGCCGGTTACGAGCATGTCGATCTGCAAGCCGCCAGCGACCGGGACATTACCGTCACCAATGGCGCCGGCGTAAACGCCTCGTCGGTGGCCGATCATGCGATGGCCTTGTTGCTGTCGTTGGTGCGTGACATCCCTCGGTGCGACGCGGCAGTGCGACGCGGTGAATGGCCGAAAATCATGCGCCCGTCACTGGCGGGCAAACGCCTGGGCATTCTAGGGCTGGGCGCCGTCGGCAGGGCCATCGCCAAACGCGCCGGCAATGGCTTCGACATGACGGTGAGCTACCACAGCCGCCAATTGCTCAGCGACGTACCCTACGACTTTTGCTCGACACCCACCGAGCTGGCTCGGGCCTCTGACTTTCTGATCGTGTGCACGCCCGGCGGCATCGGCACACAACACTTGATCAACAAACAGGTGCTGGATGCACTGGGCCCCCACGGTTATATCGTCAACATTGCCCGAGCCAGCGTGGTTGCCACCAGCGATCTGATTGCCGCGCTTGAACAGCGGCGAATCGCCGGTGCCGCGCTCGATGTATTCGATGCAGAGCCTCAGGTGCCGGATGCGCTCAAGGCATTGAGCAACGTGATCCTCACGCCTCACGTGGCCGGCCTGTCACCGGAAGCAACCCGGGGCACCGTTGAGCTGGTCGGGCAGAACCTGATGGCGTTTTTCTCCAACCGCCCGGTATTGACGCCTGTGGCGTTGCCCCCGCCACTCTGAGAGGAGATGGCAGACTCTAGAGAACCCCTAATAACGTCCAGAGTCGACGCGACTCCGCGTCAGCCGATATCAACTCGCCAAGCAGTTCGCTCAACGGTTTATTGCCCCACTCCACGCCACGCCTGATCAAGTAAGGCACCGGACTGTGGGGCTCGGTTCGCGCCAGGTATTCGGCAATCAGCAACAGTTGCCGATAAGCCTCCTCGCGACTCACCGGCTCGCGCATTGCCTGCGCAGCCGCAGGCTCCAGAGTGTTTGGCGCCTGGACCTGCGGTGGCTCAACCGAGGCTGGGGCGGGCTGACGTGGATGCATGGCGATGAACTCCTGAACGAGCGTCAACAGCGCCTCGATGATGCCCTGCAACGATTTGTAGCCTGGCGCCTGACTGCCCAGGTAGGCATCACTCCAGTCTTCGAGCCGTTGCAGATGCTGCAAACTCAGCAACAGACTGCCTTGGCTACGCAACCAGAATGACAGCGGTGTCGCACGAATCTGTTCGGTGAGTTTTTTCTGCTCGTTGCGAGCGGCTTCAGCAGAGGTTTTCGCCGCCTTGGTGTCATTGACCATCACCTGTTGCACCTGCAAGCGTCGCCAGTCATCCAGGCAATAGCCCGCAAATTCGCTGGTGCGAGTGTCGAACAGCGGCACCTGGGTGAGCAGGATTTCGCTGTAGCGTCGCGCCAGCCATTCGAGAGGGATGACCCGCCACGACTGGTCGCCCTCCTCAGCCTGAGGATGCAGTTGCTCGGGGTAGCGTTCACATAAACCCGCCACCAGCGCCAGGCTGCCCGGCAACCCTTCCAGGCCGTCCAGATGCAACCAGGCCTCGCCGAGCCAGGCACTGAGCATCAAGTCCTTGCTGCGCTCCAGCAGCAAGCGGGTGGCAAGTTTTGCCTGTTCCGGCCATTGGGCACGCTTGATCGACGACTGCCAGACCCCCGTCGGCAAGCTGGTATCGTCTTCGCGGCGCAGCTCGCGCAACTGATCGAATTCAGGCTCATAGCGCAGGTCCTGACCACAGGGCGTTTCGTCGCTGATCGGTTCGATCAATTGTGCGATCAACTCCGGCAGCGGCGATGAAAATGATGAAGGCGACGGCAGACTCACAAGCCCTCCTCGTTCGTCACGATGGCCGCCGTCGAACCCGTCGACATGAAGGGTGAACGTGGAGCGCGAGTCGGTAACGGTTGAATGGACAATGGCAGTTTCGATCCTTGAGTCATCCATGACAGGCGCATGAACATTTGTGTGGGTTCCTCAATGCTGGTACTCGCGGTGACCGGCAAGCGCAAAGTCAGCGGAAAATCCGTGTAGTCCATGCTTGGCTGGCGCTGAATCGACTGGTGCGAGCGCATCAGACGCAGCAACGACCAAGGGCCGCCGTACTCCCAGCCAGCCTCCAGATCCCGGATGACCAGATTCGGTTGCAACGGGTCGTTGACCGGCCGCTGGGGACCATTCCTGGCCCAGCGCAAGGTCAACCTGACGGGTTGGCCGACCATCCAGCGCAGGTTCTGTTGTGCCTCACCGGGATAGCTGATCTGTTGATTGCCGGCATTCAAGCCCCAGGCAATGACCTGATCGGCGCCTCGCTCTTCCTCGCGATCAGTGCGCCAACGCACGTCCATCTCCACCCCCAGAATGCCGCTTTTGTCACGCACAAACAGCGGCCCGAGCCAGGTGCTGGCCTGTTTCAAACGGTTGAGAAAATCCTCCGCGGCCAAGCGCTCCGGCGTCTGGCTGAGCAACAACCCGGCTTGCGCCACCGGCAGGCGTTTGTCGATCAACTCCAGCAAATGCTGGACCCGCGCCGGGTCGGCATCGGTGGCCTGAATGCCATTGGCGAACGGAAAGCGCCCGGCCAGGTACTGATTGAAGTAATTGGCCAGGTCGTTCCACGCAGCCGAGGCCTGTTGCTGTCGCAGCGACTGGCAGCGTTGCATCGCGGTTTGCTGCAGCTCCTGGGCCCTCAGGGCAAGCGTCCCACGGCCGCCGGAAAGGTTGGCGGTTTGCAGGATCTGTGCACAGGACCCGGCATCCATTTCAATAAAATCCCGGCTCACCAACTGTTCGATCTGTGCCGGAGAACTGGCGGGATTCTGTTCCTTGTACTTGAGCAGTTCATCATTCAAGGCACTGAACTGTACAACCCGTTCGTAATCGAGCCCTGACAGATTTTGCTGCTGGACCTTCAGCCACTCCAGCGCCGGGGTGCGTTGTTCGGTAATACTCAACATGGTGTTGAACTGCTGCTTGAGGCTCAGCTTCAGATCCTGCACATCGCTGGCGCCGTACAGCTGCAAACCCAGGTTCTTTGAACCGTCCCACTGAGCAATACTGGTTCTCTCGCTGAACACCGGCTGGGCGCCTATTTCGTTCAGACCACTCGCCACCTCGGCCAACGCCCGGCGGTTAAGCGCGTTCTGCAAGCGGGTGGCCAGGTCACTGCGCCGGACCTCGATAAAGGCTTTCTGCAACGCCACGGCCTGCGAGGCCTGCACATTGAACCCGACGCCTTGCTGCGCCTGACCGCCCTGCTCCTCCAGGCTGAGCCACATGGCCTTGGCCGCCGCCCCTTCCGCCGCCTGGAGCAGCGCGCTCCGGTAAGCCGGCGGGATACGTGGCAACTCTTCGCTGGCATAGCTTTTGTAACTGGCGAAGTAATTCAACGCACTGTTGAGACCATCATTGTCAGCACTCTGACTCTGTGAAGCACTGAGGTTGGAGTCATCCTGACGCAGCGCGATGGCCACGAAATCACGCTTGAACAAAGCCTGTACGGCGTTGTTCAGCTGGCTGACATGCTCCTGCAATACCAGTTGTCCGCTGCCTTGCTGAACCAGCAAATTGCCACGCGAGCCGGCCTGAGCAATCCATTGATCACGAAAACTCTGCTGCAATTTCGAAGCCTGCATGTCCAACTGTTGCTCCAGTTGCGGCCCGAGCAAAGTGCTTTGGCGCACTTTATCCATCAGCTCGCGGTAGCCCGGCACCAGGTCCTGGCCCTTGCCCCGTCCCCACGCCGAGTTGGTCAAGCCAATCAACGCTTGCAGGTCGTCAATCAGCGCCCTTAGGTCCTCGAGTTCGCTGAGGGAATTTCCACTGCCGGACTCCAGACGCTCCAGGTGCAACTTGAGATAGCCGGCCTGACGCACGAAGTTGTCAGCCAGAAAGTACTGGTCCAGCCAGCGCTCCATCAGACCTTCAAAATTCGTCGCGATGGTCGAGCGTTCGGTGCTCAGGTCCAGCGCTTTCAAACCGCTGGTGTCGGAATTGAGCAGCACCCGGTTATAGAAGGCCGCACGACGCAATGTGCCGACGTTGAGATTCAGCGACAACGCGTTATTGCTGAGCAGCACCAGGTCATCGAGTGGGGTCCGGGGATTGTTCAACGCCTGATTGAACCACTGGTTTTGTTGCTCAAGACGCACCGCGCGCTCCACCAGTTCCTTGGCCTTGACGTAATTTTGCCATTGCGCCGGGTCCTCGCTTTCCACGTTCAGTCGCCGCTCGGTATTGCGGATCGCCTTGAGTTGCGCCAGGTCCGACACCAGCAACTCTTGCAGCGGCACCAGCAACTGCCGCTGGGCGGTGAGCCGCAGTTCGTCTTCCATCTGTGTATCCAGCGATGAAAACCAGGACGTGGGAAAGACCACCGAGGTGAAACTCCAGCGTGGGGCCTTTTCCAGTACCCGCCAGAAACTCTCGACGTTGCGTCGCGTCGGTTCCAGCCGATGGGCTTCGTCCGTGACCGCGACATAGTTTTTCTGCGCGCCTTGCAACAAGCGCGACAACTCATGGGCATCCTTGACCGAATCGTGCCAGACCCAAACCATACCGATAGCCCAGACCAACCCGACCACCAGTGCAACCATGCCGGTCACCCGTTGCCAGCGTTGGCGCAGCCGCAAAAGACGCGGTACGACCTGAGCCACGCCACGTTCGGCGACAATCCGTCGCTGCCACAACCGCCGCGCAAAAGCGCTCTGCTGCAACACCGTGTCATAGGCAGAGAAGCTGTCCCCGGTACTCTCTGGCGCTTGATTGGCGGTGAAGTAAATCCCGCGAAAACGCGGAGCCTCGCCTTGTGCATTACCCTGAAAGACCGGCTCAAGCAGGGTTTGCAATGTGCGACGCAGCGCTTCGAAGCGGTCCGGCAAGGCAAACAACTCACTGCTTAAATGCCCGGACAAGGCACCGATCTCGATGATCGACTCAGACAGTGCCCGGTTCACCTGATCCAGCGCCTGATCACTCCATTGCGATTGCCAGACCGCCTCAGGCGAATACGGCGACGACCACCCCAATGCACGTTCCCGCGCCTCGGCCGGCAACGTGCCAATCAACTCCTGAAAGCCCGGCAGCTCCTCCATCCCGGTGATGACCACGTACACCGGCAGGCTCAGACCGAAACGCTGTAACAGATCAATGAAGCGCCGCCGGGCCGCCAGACCGAGGCTGGCCGCCTGCTCCGGATCGCTCAGCTGACTGACCGGCACGGTCCAGATCACCGCGTCCAGCGGCCGCTTGCTGCGCAGGCGCACGATCAAACCCAGCAGACGCCACCAGCCGCCCCGTTGCAGGTTCAAGCCTTCATCAGGCAGGAACAACGCCTGCGGCACCACCAGCACCGCGCCCTCGGGGTCCGACCACCAGCGCCCGAACCAGGCCGGTTTGTCGGTGGGCTGCAAACGCCATTGGGAGCACAGTTGGGTGCCTTGAGCTTCGTTGCCGAGCATCAGCAGCCAGGGAATCTGATAGCGATCCTGGGTCCCTTGCTCCTGCTCCATGTGCCGGACCGACAGATAGAAACTGCGAATCGCGGCACCGCTCTGGGTGCGTAACCACCAGACCGCGACCAGCAATACCGCCAGCAGCAACAGCACCGCAACGATGGTCAAGACAATACCCAGGGTACTCATGAGTCTTGCTCCTGGGCCGCTGCCGTTTCGGAAAGGTGCATGACCGGTTCAAGCTCCTGACGAATGTCACGCCAGAACATCTGCCCCAACCCTGTCATCAACAGCAGGACGCCGAGGATCGCCAGGCCCAGACGAAAACCGTCGGGTAGTGACAGACGCATGGGCAACTGCACGGGAGCGACCGCCGAAGGCTGCTCCAGCCTGGCGCTGACATCGGCGTAATCGGGCTCGTGTTGCCAGGCGAAGGCGAACAATGCCAAGCGCCATTTTTCATGCTGGACCTGATTCTGCTCGCCGCGTAGACGCCCTTCAAAACCCAGGACCAGGCATTGCAGGTACACATTGGCCAGATCCCGGGTAGCCGGCACCTGATCGTCGAGCAATTGCTTGATCGCCAGCGGCAGCCGTTCACCCGCCTGACGGCTGGCGTACATCCGCGACTCCAGCGGTTTGTCCTGCCAGGCAAGCTGGCCAGGCCAGGGAGTAAACAACAGCGTCTCGTCGATCAGCGCGACAAACGCATACACCACTGCGGTCACCTGTTCGGTGGCCGCATCACCGACTTTGGCGAACGCCGTTCGCCACAAGCGCTGGGTAATCTGTGTAGAAAATTCGACGACGGCCTCGACCAGCGCCTCATCGTCACTGTCTTTGGACAGTTCGTTCCAGGCCTGCGACCACTCTTGCCAGGCCTGACGAAAAGCACTGCTCAGCGGCGCTTCGTGGAGGCCTCGCGCACCGCTGCCGACGTTCCCTTCAGGCATTTGACTCCCCTTCCCTGATCAAGTGTTTTCATTGGCTTGAGCGACAAACAACACCACTTGCCACGGGCTGCTCGCCAGCTGCGATGCCGGCGCGACAATCTGCAACGGCAGTTGCCCGTCGAACCATTGCCCCTGGGCGGTGACCACAAACAATCGGGTGTCGTCGCCCACGCTGTAGGCCACCTGCTCGTTGCGATTCATGGCTTCATGCGCCAGACCACTCATGCGCTGTCGACCGAGCAAGGCAATGTGCGGCGCAGAGGCGATGATCGCCCGCCTCAACCATTCACTCGCAGACTGCTCGCTTGCGCCGTTGGGCATGCGCAAGCCAATCACCAGACGCTGGCTCGGTTGATCGTCGGGCAACTGGATCGAAAAGAGGTGTTCGTTGCGTTCGAACGGCAGGCTGCGATAGCCGGCGCGAATCAATTCGAGGGTGTTTTCCAGCCAGTCGAGTACGCTCTCGTAGCCACGCTGCAACTCGAGAAAATCCAGCGCCGCAAAGGCCGGCACACCCGCCAGTGGATCAAGCGCCGACCATGTGCCGGCCAACCCGAGCAACAGGCCATACAGCGCTTGAGGTGTCGCCAGCCGGCTGCTCAACAAGCCCTCGACCTCCGGCAGACGTGCCCAGAGTGCCGTCAGTTGGCGACGAATTTCTGCCGCGTCATCCTGATTTCCGGCCTGCTGCGCCTGGCGCAAGCGACCGGCCAGAAACATGCATTTCTCCCGGGCCCGGGCACAAAGACCTGCGACCCGACGCCCCAATACCGACTCCGGCAGCAGGCACGGCGTCGGCGCTGTATAGGGCAGTTGCAAAAAGCCGCCGCCTTCCTTGCGAATGCGCAGCAATGGTACACAGATCGAGTCAGCCTTGTTCAGCTGTGTGCACAAACGCGGATTGGGTCGCCACACCGTGATCGACTCGGGGTACTCGCCGCTGGTGAGGTCGGGCAACGCATCACCGACCACCGATTGCAGCCGCCCTTTGAGTGGCAGTAACTGCCCCGCTCGCCACAGTGGGCTGACTGCCAGGTACACCGTCACGGTGGCGTTGTCCGTTGCATTGACCGCTTCGCTGACATCGAGCTCCAGCATCGACCCCACACCGGCCTGCAGATTTACCGGCAAACCATCCGGCAACGTCGCCTGCAACGCGAGCAGCCGAACATGCCCGGCGCTGAGTGCCGAGGGGTCGATGTCGAGATGGGTGACACCCCAGAACCAGGGGTTGCAAGCCTTGGCAAAATGCGCGACCAACGCTTCGGCGCGCAGCCCTTGCAACTGAAAATGCTGGGGCAGCAATTGCATGCCCTCGTGCCAGCAAACCGCGTCAGGTAGCAAACTCATACGATTCCCTTCGACGTCGAATGTCGCCGCGCGTGCCAGCGGCCTGGCGATCTGTTCAGTGCGGATCAGTGCGGATTGTCGCTGACCAGTGTCATCTCGCGACTGTCGAACTTCAGCCAGGCCTTGCGCTGATCGTCCAGTCGAAGTCGGTGCGCTCCGGGTGTGTTATAGCTCGCGAAGATCAAAAGTCCAGCGGCGCGCTGGCCCCCCAGGGGAAAGGGTTGCTGATCCATGAACTGCCCGGGAACCAGCTCCAGCCCCCAGACGGTCATCATCTGTCGGTAGTCGCGCTGAAACTGTTCGCGCTCGCTGAACCATTGCCGAGCCGTCATGGCCGACAGCTGTTTGAGCAGGTCGGGATCATTCACCGCAACAAAATCCACGGCAATCGGGGTGTCGTCATTGGCATGGGCGGCGACGTCCAGGGTCAGACTATCGAGATCGACTCGCGGCCCAAACAACGAACAGCCTGCGAGCAACAGGAACAAGAGAGGACTAAAAAAACTTACGCGCACAATGAATTTTCCTTTTCTCATGACGGTCAAAAATTGTTTTTGCTTGCTTTTTTATAGACCTGTTCTAGCGTCTTGGGTAGTTCGGTCAGCACGACGAACGTGGAAGGTTCGTCAAGGGAATGACAGGTCCCACTGCCTCCCTTTCTAACCTACGGTTCAGCAAGGGAATGCGATGAGCGGGCCTCCCGAAGCATTGCTCCCACCCAATGCATCGGAGTCCGCCACCATGGCCGAAAGTACTCAGCACAAGCTCGACAGGGTCCGTCCGCCCCGCGTTCAAATCACCTATGACGTTGAAATAGGTAACGCCATCGAGAAGAAAGAATTGCCTCTGGTGGTCGGCATTCTTGCCGACCTTTCCGGCAAACCTCTGGAACCCCTGCCCAAGTTGAATGAACGGCGGTTCACCGAGATCGATCGGGACAACTTCAACGAAGTGCTCGCCTCGATCGCCCCGCGCGCCACCTTGCAGGTCAACAACACTCTCAGCGGCGACGACAGCAAGCTCAACATCGAGCTCAAGTTCGGTCATATCGATGATTTCGACCCGGTCAAAGTGGTCGAGCAAGTGACGCCGTTGCGGCGCCTGTTCGAAGCACGCCAGCGTCTGCGTGACCTGCTGACCAAACTCGACGGCAACGATGACCTGGACAAACTGCTGCGCGATGTCATCGCCAACACCGAAGGCCTGCAAGAGATCAAGTCGGCCCGGCCGGAAGCGGCCCCTGCATCTGCACCTGTCGGCGATGCCGACGCGGCGCCGGAAGCACAAGCCTGATCGTTTATCCATTTAGGGAGAAATTGCCATGCCCGCCTCATCCAGCGCCCAGGCCCAAGCCAGCGAGAGTAGTGTGAACGAGACCTTGTCTCTGCTTGACCGAATCATCGCCGAAGGGCGAATGGCCCACGACGACAGTCAGCAGGATTACGCCCGCGACATGCTCGCGGAGTTCGCCACCCAGGTCCTTGACGAAGGCATGGCCGTCGACAAGGACACCGTGGCGATGATCAATGACCGCATCAGCCAGATCGACAAGCTGATCAGCGCCCAGCTCAACGAAGTCCTGCATCACCCCGATCTACAGAAACTCGAAGCGTCCTGGCGTGGTTTGCACCTGCTGGTGCAGAACACCGAAACCAGTTCCCGACTGAAACTGCGCTTGCTCAACGTGACCCAGAAAGAGCTGCAGAACGATCTGGAAAAAGCCGTCGAGTTCGACCAGAGCGCGCTGTTCAAAAAGATCTACGAAGAAGAATACGGGACCTTTGGTGGTCACCCGTTCAGCCTGCTGGTCGGTGACTACACCTTCGGCCGGCATCCGCAGGACATCGGTCTGCTGGAGAAACTCTCGAACGTCGCCGCCGCAGCCCATGCCCCGTTCATTGCCGCTGCCAGCCCGCGACTGTTCGACATGAACAGTTTCACCGAGCTCGCGGTGCCGCGTGACCTGTCGAAAGTCTTCGAGAGCCAGGAGCTGATCAAGTGGCGCTCCTTCCGCGAAAGCGAAGACTCACGTTACGTGTCGCTGGTGCTCCCGCACTTCCTGCTGCGCCTGCCTTACGGTCCGGAAACCTTGCCGGTGGAAGGTATCAACTACGTCGAAGACGTCAACGGCAGCGACCACAGCAAATACCTCTGGGGCAATGCGGCCTGGGCCTTGTCGCAAAGGATCACCGAGGCCTTCGCCAAGTACGGTTGGTGCGCGGCGATTCGCGGTGCTGAAGGCGGTGGCGCAGTCGAAGGACTGCCAGCCCACACGTTCCGTACCACCTCGGGCGATCTGTCGCTCAAATGTCCGACCGAAGTGGCGATCACCGACCGTCGTGAGAAAGAGCTCAACGACCTCGGCTTCATCGCCTTGTGCCACAAGAAAAACAGCGACGTGGCGGTGTTCTTCGGTGGCCAGACCACCAACAAGTCCAAGCTCTACAACACCAATGAGGCGAACGCCAACGCACGAATCTCGGCCATGCTGCCTTACGTGCTCGCAGCGTCCCGCTTCGCGCATTACCTGAAGGTCATCATGCGCGACAAGGTCGGCAGCTTCATGACCCGCGACAACGTGCAGACCTACCTCAACAACTGGATCGCCGACTACGTGCTGATCAACGACAACGCCCCACAGGAAATCAAGGCGCAGTACCCGCTACGTGAGGCCCGAGTGGACGTCTCGGAAGTCGCCGGCAAACCGGGCGTCTATCGAGCCACGGTGTTTTTGCGGCCGCACTTCCAGCTCGAAGAGCTGACGGCCTCGATCCGCCTGGTCGCCACCCTGCCGCCATCGGTAGCAGCCTGACCTGCCTCCCGCCGGCCTGGCCGGCGGGTTCTCCTTCGTTTATCTAGCGCGACTACTTTCAGGAGTTTCATGCGATGGATGCAATCATTCTCGACCTCGGCGGCGACATCAAAGGCGACAGCCTGCTCGAAGGTTACAAGGACAAGATCGAAGTCATGTCCTACAGCCACAACGTGGCAATGCAGGTGACCAACGACGTCAGCAACTCGGAGCGTACCTCCGGCAAGCCGCACATCGGCGAGTTCACGCTGACCAAGTTCGTCGACAGCTCGACGCCGTCTCTCAACGAGTACTGCTGCGCCGGCAAACCGATCCCGGAAGCCAAGATCACCATCGGGCGCAACGCGGCCGAAGGCAGCGGCCAATTGATGCCCTTCATCATTTACACCCTGACAAACGTGGTGCTGTCCAACGTCAGTGTCAGCGGTGGCACGGGCGGTAAACCGGTGGAAACCCTCTCGCTGAACTTCACCAAGATCAAGTGGGAACTGACCGCCCAGAAAGACGATGGCACCAAGGAAGGCACGGCCGCTTCGACCTGGGACCTGGCCGCGAACAAGCTGATCAAGGGCTGACGGAGTACCACGAAAATGACCGGCACCGGCATTCTGCCGCCGCTGTTCGAACGCCTTGCCGCCAGCGAGGCGGATACCGTGCAGGCGTTCGATCGCCAGGCACTGTTGGAGTCGGTCCGTATCGAGTTGCTGCGTTTGTTCAACACCCGCCGTGGCCAGAGCCCGCTGACCACGCCGCCAAGCGTTATTGACTACGGCATCGCTGACTGGACTGCACTGCAGCAACAGCGCAGCGATGACCGCCGTCAACTGGCGCGGCAGATTCGCGAAGCCATCGACCACTTCGAACCGCGCCTGCAACTGGGCGAGGTCGACGTCACACCCGTACCCGAACATCCGCAACAACTGAGCATCAGGTTGCAAGGGGAGCTACGCAGCGGCAAGCAGCATTGGCCTGTCGCATTCGTCATCGAGAACGCCGGCGATGGCCTTGAGGTGCGCCATGAGCGACTCGATTGACCCACAACTGCTCGATTACTACCAACGGGAACTGACCTGGCTGCGCCATGCCGGGAGCATTTTCGCCGAACGCTATCCCAAGGTTGCCAGACGCCTGGAGCTGTCTCCCGGCGAATGCCCGGACCCGCATGTCGAACGTTTGCTGGAAGGTTTCGCCTTGCTGGCGGCGCGCCTGCAACGGCGACTCGACGACGATTACGCCGAGTTCAGCGACGCGCTGCTGGAACAACTGTATCCGTTGACGATGCGGCCGCTGCCGTCCTGCGCCATCGTGCAATTCCAGCCGGACCCGAGCAAGGGCAACCTGGCCGGCGGTTATCCGTTGCCGCGCGACACGCCGTTGTTCGTCACCACCCACAGGGGTGAAAGCATCCACTTTCGCACCAGTGCTGCCGTTCACCTCTGGCCACTGGAAATCGACGAAGCATTGCTGCTGGGAAGCGACGAAGCCCAGGCCCTGACCGGCGTCGCCCTGGCACGCTCGGCCCTGCGCTTGAGTCTGCGCTGCCTGGGCAAAAGCCAATGGGCAGAACTTGGCATCGAGCAGTTGCGCCTGCACCTGGCTGCGTCACCGGTGATCAATGCCAACCTCTACGATTTGCTCGGTGCCCATGCGATTCAGCTCCTCGCCGGACCACCGGGCAGCGCGCCCAAAGTGCTGGCTGGGCTGCCGAAAATCGTCGGTTTCGCCAACGATGAAGTCCTGCTACCCGATGAGGACGGTGTGCATCCGGGGATGCGTTTGCTTGCCGAGTACTTTGCCTTTCCGGACAAATTCAATTTTTTCGACGTGCCGTTGGCGGGTGCAATCAGCGACAGCCAGACGCTGTATCTGTACATCGTTTTCGACCAGGCGCCCAGTAGTCGCCTGCACTTGCAGGCCAGCGACATTGCGCTCGGCTGCGCGCCGGTGATCAACCTGTTCCCGCGAACCTCCGAGCCGCTGCGCCCGGACGGCACTCGTAGCGAATACCGCTTGGTTGCCGACAGTCATCGGGAAAACAGCGTCGAAATCCACAGCATCCGTGCCATGCGCGCCAGCACCTCTCAGGGTGTGCAGCGCGTGCCGGCGTATTACGGCAGCCAGCACGGTGGCAACCACCGCTGTTACTGGCACGCCCGCCGAATCAGCGGCATGACCCCGAACCGCTTGGGCACCGACCTGATGCTGAGTCTGGTGGACACCCAGCTTGATCCGTTTACCGAAGTTACCGAACTGAGCCTGACCGCCGAGCTGCTCTGCACCAATCGACACTTGGCCCAGAGCCTGTCGGCCGGAACGCCGCTGGGCTTCGAGCGGCCGGGGCCGATAGCCTCGGCGCGTTTGCGTAATCCGCCGAGTCCGCAAAGCATGCCGCGACTGGACGGTGAGTCACGCTGGCGGCTGGTCTCGCAACTGACGCTCAACCATTTGTCATTGGTCGAAGGTCCCCAGGCGCTGGATGCGCTCAAGGAGATTCTGGCGTTGCATAACCTGCGTGACGAGGCCAGCGCTTTGCGGCAGATCGAAGGCCTGCTGAGCCTGAGCTGTGAGCGCGTCATCGCACATGTTGGTGAAGACGCCTGGCGCGGGTGGCGTAATGGGCTGGAAGTTCGCTTGCAACTCGATCAGCAGCATTTTGTCGGCAATAGCGCGGTGCTGTTTTCAGCAGTGCTGGCGCAGTTTTTCTCACTCTATGCCACGGCCAATCGCTTCGTGCGCACGGTACTGGTTCAATCAGACAAGGAGATCAAGGCATGGCAACCCCAAGCCGGCATGCCGCTCTCCCTCTGAGCCTGAGCCAACGACTGCGCCGCGATCCTCAGGCGTTCGAGTTGTTGCAGGCCTTGTTGCTGCTCGAACGCGAGCATCCGCAAGCCGAATCGCTGGGCAGTGGCACCGCACCGCAGGCTGAAGCACTGCGCTTGCGCGGCCCGCTGACGCCGTTGTTCGCCGCCAGCCAGGTTGAAAGCCTGACCGACGACAATGGCCACAAACCGACCCTCACCACCCCGGTTTTCGGCCTCGGCGGGCCAGACGGACCACTGCCCTACGCCTATCAGGAATGGCTGCAACAACGAGCGCGCGCCAAGGACCATGCACCGGCCGAGTTCCTTGACCTGTTCCAGCATCGACTGCTCAGCCTGCTTTACAAAGTACTGCGCAAACACCGGATTGCCGTGGGCTTTTCAGTACCAGGCGCTACACCGGTGCACGCTCAGTTACGTGCATTGACCGGTCTGCTGCCCAAATCCCTGCACGAGCGTCAGGCGATTCCCGATGCCGCCGTACTGGCGTGCAGCGCGCTGTTCGCTGACGGGCGCCGTTCGCTTGCAGGCTTTGCCGCGATCGTGCGCGAACAGTTCGGATTGCCGGTTGAGCTCAGCGCCTACACCGGCGCCTGGCGCGAGATTCCGCCCGCCAGTCGCAGCCGCCTGCAGCCGGGAGGGCGCAACTTGCAACTGGGGCGCAGCGCTGTGGCCGGCACGCGGGTCTGGGATGAACATGCCGGAATCCGTCTGACCCTCGGTCCGCTGACACCCGCCCAGGCCGCCGCCTACTTGCCGGACGGTGAAGCGCACCCGGCATTGGCCAGCCTCAGCGCCCTGTATTTCGGTCCGGACCTGGATTGCACGCTGGTGCTGCTGGTCCGTGGCGCGAGCCCGATAAAACTCGGTCGCCAGACACCGCCGATATTGAGCTGGAACGGCGGCCTGCAACGCCAGTCCAGCCTCGCCGTGCAACGCATCGAGACTCGTCTTCGTCAGCGGGAGATCACCTGAACATGGAACTGGCCAGCCTGATCGGACGCCTCAACCCGGACAACCGCCGCGCCCTGGAACGGGCCGCCCAGCGTTGCCTGCAACGCGGTCATCATTACGTTGAAATCGAGCACCTGTTGCTCGAACTGCTGGAGATCGAAGGCGGCGACTTCGCTTACCTGCTGCCGCGCTTCGGACTGGAGCGCGATGCCCTGACGGCGGAAATCAACAAAGCCCTGGAGTTGTTCAAGACCGGCAGCACCCGCACCCCGGCACTCTCGGCGCAAACCATAGGCCTGCTGGAGGACGCCGTGGTGCAGGCCAGTGTGCTTGGCCTTGAGAGCATCCGTTCCGGCCTGCTGCTGTTGGCGCTGCTCGACCGTGATGAACGCCGCAGCCTGTTGCTCAACAGTGCTTCATCGCTGCTGCGCATTCCTCGGGACGCCCTGCGCAGCAACCTGCTGGAATGGACCGAAAGCTCCCGCGAGCATGTCGGTGGTACGCGCCCGGTAGCCACAGCCGCAGGCAAACCCCAGCAGAAACAGGACTCGGTGCTTGACCAGTTCACCCAGGACCTGACCGCCGATGCGCGTGCCGGGCGCATCGATCCTATCGTCGGGCGTGACGGCGAAATTCGTCAGTGCATTGACATCCTGCTGCGCCGTCGCCAGAACAACCCGATTCTGGTCGGCGCGCCGGGCGTCGGCAAAACTGCGGTGGTCGAAGGCCTGGCCCTGCGCATCGCCGCCGGAGACGTGCCGCCCTCCTTGCAAGAAGTCAGCCTGCGGGTCCTCGATCTCGGTCTATTACAGGCCGGTGCCGGGGTCAAAGGTGAATTCGAGCAACGGCTCAAAGGGGTGATCGACGCAGTCCGCAGCGCGGAAAAACCAATCATTCTGTTCATCGACGAAGCCCACACCCTGATCGGCGCCGGTGGTGTCGAGGGCGGAAGCGACGCCGCCAACCTGCTCAAACCGGCGCTGGCCCGCGGAGAGCTGCGCACCCTGGCCGCGACCACCTGGCTTGAGTACAAAAAATACTTCGAGAAAGACCCGGCCCTCGCCCGACGCTTCCAACTGGTACAAGTCGAAGAGCCGGATGAAATCACCGCCGTGGAAATGCTTCGCGGGGTTGCCGCCAAACTCGAACAGCACCACGGCGTGCAGGTCTTGGACGCGGCGATTCATGAAGCGGTGAAGCTGTCCCATCGCTACATCTCTGGCCGGCAGCTGCCTGACAAGGCCATCAGCGTGCTCGACACCGCGTGCGCGCGGGTCGCCCTCGGGCAACACGACGTACCGCCGCCGCTGGAGAGCCTGCGTCATCGCCAGCAAAGCCTCAAAGATGAAGTCGAACGCCTGCGTCGCGAGCAAACCACTGGCCTGGATCACCGTGAGCGTATTACCTTGCTGGAGACCGAATCCACCAGCAACGTACAGGCCATTCGCGAACTGGAGATCCGCTGGAGTGAAGAACGCGTCGCCGTGCGTGAGCTGCTGGAAACCCGGCGCGAACTGCTCGCGCTGAGCGAACGCGCCGACAGCGACAAGCCGGACGACTTCACTGATGGGCGCATCGACCACCTGGCCGCCGAACTGCTGCGCCTGGAAGCCGGCCTCGACGCCATTCGCCAGGACGACCCGCTGGTGCCGGAACAGGTCGACGCGAAAACCGTTGCGGCGGTGATTGCCGGCTGGACCGGCATTCCGGTGGGCAAGATGCTCGCCGATGAGGCCCACGCCGTACGCACTCTAGGTCAACGCATGAGCCAACGGGTGATGGGCCAACGCACCGCGCTGAACACCATCGCCCAACGCTTGCAGGCGTATCGCGCCGGCCTCACCGACCCACAGAAGCCGGTTGGCGTGTTCCTGCTGGTCGGCCCCACCGGCGTCGGTAAAACCGAAACCGCCTACGCCCTGGCCGATGCGCTCTATGGCGGCGAACGCAACCTGATCAGCATCAACCTCTCGGAATACCAGGAAGCCCACACCGTCAGCCAACTCAAAGGCGCCCCACCCGGCTATGTCGGCTACGGCAGCGGCGGCGTGCTCACCGAAGCCGTGCGGCGCAAACCCTATTCCGTGGTGTTGCTGGACGAAATCGAAAAAGCTCACCCGGATGTGCTGGAGGCTTTTTATAACGTCTTCGACAAAGGCCTGATGGAAGACGGTACGGGCCTGGTGGTGGACTTCAAGAATACTGTGATGCTCGCCACCAGCAACGTCGGCGCCGAACTGCTGCTTGACACGCCAGTGGCGCAACTCGGCAGCGATGCCTTCAACGAGCACCTGCACAACGTCCTGCTGAAAGCCTTCCGCCCGGCATTTTTGGCGCGCATGACCGTGGTTGCGTATCGGCCGCTGGATGAAGCGACGCTGGAAGGGATTGTGTTGGCGAAGCTGGAGAAATTGCGTGCTCGCTACAAGGCTGCGACCGGCAAACAGTTCGAGTTTGATGCCGGGATTGTGCAGGCGGTGTTGGCCAAGTGCAGCGCGGCCGGTGCGCGAGATGTTGAAAATGTGTTGATGACGCAGGTGACGGGGAAGTTGGCGGAGTGGGTGCTGGAATAATCCATCAATCCGTTCCTCATTTTTATCTCAGTAAGGACAATCAAACGTGGGTAACGCCTCATCAAGCTCAAAAAAGGTAAACCAGCCTGAAGCTTTGTTGTCCTTGCTACGAACCAACCCCGAAGCTTTCTTCGGAAGCCATGCGCTGCTCGTGCGGGGCAGTGTCACTTCGGGAAGTTGCAGCCTTACCCCCGTGCAAACCAGCAACGCCAGTATCCTGCAGCTGGATGTCACCGCAGGCGGCATCGATTGGTACATTCCGTTTCGAAGTAGCAGTGCCGCCTACATTGATGTCCCCAAAGGGCAAGACACCGGCACACTGGTCGCTACATTCTCGATGAACGGATGCGCACTTTCTGTTCACGAAACGCCCACCGGCAACCGGTTTTTCCATGATGCCGACGGCAAAAACATGCCTGGATCGTTACCAGACGGTGTCCATCCCATTGCCAAATTCCGCCGCACTGACAGCGATTTTTCCGGAACCGATCTGACCGAGTTGAACGAATACGCGGCTAACGTCAACGAAAATGCCAAAGCCACAATGATCGACGATAAAAACTTCGTTCGAAGTTCGTATGAGCACACGGTTATTTCGGTGAAAACGGATGAAGGCTGGGAGGTTTATCGTTGCTCCGTCATTACTTGGGGACAGCAGCTTGTATGGATGAACAAAAATCAGCCCTGCTTACTTGGAAAGTTTATGGACTAGCCTAAAAACCCAGGAGTCGCCTGATGCCCTATAATCCGTTTAAAATAAAAGACCTGGATACCAACAGACCAG
Organism: Pseudomonas sp. NPDC087697; assembly: GCF_044743155.1. Taxonomy (NCBI): domain Bacteria; kingdom Pseudomonadati; phylum Pseudomonadota; class Gammaproteobacteria; order Pseudomonadales; family Pseudomonadaceae; genus Pseudomonas; species Pseudomonas sp. NPDC087697. Next base: position 18,144 of record NZ_JBIUVW010000005.1, read on the forward strand.
AAGACATGCTCGACAATGATAAAAATTGCGTGGCAATGTCTTTTTCCAGAGTACTGGGAATTAACGTATACACCACTATAAATTTTTTCTTGCAAAAGGGCTGGATCAACTCGGCGACACAACTTGAAAACGACACCATCGTCGAAGACATAGCAGCAGAGTTATGCATGGAAAAAATATATACCAATACACCGTGGGGTGAATTAAAAACATCGATGGCAAAAAACTTAGAGGGTCGATATCTAGCAGTTAATACCGGAATTCATGGATTTAACGAAAGCGCGAGTACTGTCGGACATGCTTTTTGCATCATCAAAAACGGAGGATTGGGCGTGGCGGGGAATAATTCGGAAAAAAAACATACCCCCTATCACAGCCAGATAGGCCACATGCACAAAATTACCGTCTGGGGACCTGTGCTTTGGTGTCCTTACTTCGGTATCGCGAAGCCGTTGAAAAAATGACACACCGTCCAACCGGAACGGGCGAGCCTCCACAATGCAGCGGCTGGAACAATCACGAAAAGGGAGATACACATGACGAGTCTGAATTACTGTTTGAGCCGACTCAGAGGAGAACAAGGGGTCATTGCCTTTGGTGACAGCGAGGACTGGTGCGTGACCCGTTTCGACAGCGACGATGACACGCTGGAGGTTTATTGGTCAGAGCCAAATGCGCCATACCGAAAAACCAGTGACTCACAGCATAGTCAAGAGGCATTTCGCCCATGGGGTGGACATGCGGAGATGCAAATGATCAGGGGTTTTCAAGGGACAATCGCTCAGTACGGCGCTACACCTTATCTGGTTGAAATATTCATAAGCAGAAGCCCTTGTTCTCGTTCACAGGCCTTCAATGTTGCGGGCCATGTCTACCCCATAGGTTGTGGAAGAAAAATTCTGGAGTTGGTAAAAGTGTATTCCGCCGTTTCGGTTTGGAAAGTTATCTACAATCAGGTTTTCTCTGGTTCAAGAAACGCACCAGATGAGCAAGCCACCGCCCAGGCGGAGTTCATGATCAACCGACTCAATCAACACCCTCGAGTGGAGGCGTTGCTATGGGCGGACTACCAACATCGACTGCAACCTGCTGAACAATAGCAATGAAAAAGAAAGAAAAAAGGACGCACATGGAGCCTTGGTTATGACTTACGACATTTACCAGGTAAAGCAGGAACATTACGTTGAGGCAGCGAAAGCTTTCATCCTCCAGGTAAATGCCTTAATCAAAAGCAAATCAGTGATTGACCAGCGAGCCATCCAGGCAAACGACGCGCTCAATATTGCAGAATCATATTTGACCAACGGCGACGGGGTATTCAAGTTTATTGCGCTTACCAAAGCAGGTGGAAGTGTTGCAGGGCTGATGACATTAAAAGTCCAAGACACCGAGGTTAAGGTGGAAGATCTTTGCGCCAATCCAACCCTGCCAGGAACGGGGACAGAACTGATAGAACGTGCTGTTCAGTTTTCCGAGCGTAGAGGAAAAAATGGATGTTTGACCTTGACCGACATGAGCAAACCAAAAGTTGAAGGTGGCAAGACATTTTATGGCTCGCTGGGTTTCACCGGACCGCCCGACGACCTTAAAAGAACACTGAACCCCAATGCCAACCCAGGAGTATGGACCCCGCTCCAAAAAAAGAGCGGCAAATCATGGACCAAAAAAAGATAACTTCTGTTACCTGAAAAAGGGGGCAGATTCTATTTTTTAAGGAGTTCCTCATGCGCCCAGTATTGCAACTACGGACCCAGAACGCCTACAACTGTGGTGGCTTTTCGATCTGGATGGCTTTGGAATCGATATACGGCATAGACGAAAGCCTCATTACCACCATAGAAAAAAAAGCAAAAGTCTTTTCAAACAGCGCGGGAGGACTTTTTCGATATTACGAAATAATGAAAGTTATTTTATCGCTCGACTATAGCGCCGAGGCCGTCAGCTTCCACGACCGTACGTCCTTTATAAATGGTCTCAACGCTCACGCTAACGACGCCATTCTTATCGCCTACTCGTTTTATGGACTGGATGGAAGGGTTCAGTCAGAGCATGTTGCTGCGGGAAGTTCTCACTGGAGCGTGGCTGACCGTTGCGAGGGCGGTTATGTGCGGCTTGCCAACCCTCATGGAAACTGGAAATGGGTCAGTATCGACACCATTGTCAGAGCCAACCTGGACTTGGGGAATGGGAGTTTTCACTGGGCTGAATTTGTTGACGAATACGAAAACACACCCACGTTCGATCAAGAAGCCGCTCTGTACACAACCAGTGCTGCTGATTTACTAAATCGAGTTCACGAGCAGACCGATCTCAGCGGCTATTTCATTGCCATCAAAAGCTAAAAAAGGCGCCACAGGTTATTTTTAGTCACTCATAAAGCCGACACTCACCGAGGCCGCTAGATGCCACGCACCACCGACAGCAACACCACCCTCTCCCTCACCGCCACCTCGCTGTCGGCGCTTTACCCTGAGTCGCTGTCCGGCGAAGAAGCCCTCAACGGCCTCGGCTCGCAAACCCTCAACGGCCTCAACAACGGCGCCGCCCTCACCCTGACCAGCGCCGTCGCCACCCACGTCACCACCACCCTGCACAACGACGCCCTGACCCGCCCCTTCGACGCACTGGTCGCGGAAATCCGCCAACTCCCCGCCGACGCCACCGCCGAGCGCTATCAACTCGTACTGCGTCCGTGGCTCTGGTGGCTGACCCTGGCCAGCAATAACCGGGTGTTCCAGAACCTCGCGACCTCGGACATCGTCACCACTATCTTCAAGGCTCATGGCTTTACCGATTTCCAGTTGAAACTCACCGGCAGTTACACCCCACACGAGTACTGCGTGCAGTACGCCGAAACCGATTTCGCCTTCGTCTCAAGGCTGCTGGAAGAGGAAGGGATTTTCTGGTTTTTCACCCACGAGGATGGTAAGCACACGCTGGTTCTGGGGGACAGTAACGATGCCTTCGTGCCAATCCCTAATGGACCCAAGGTGAGTTACCTCGGACAACAGATGGGCGGGCGCGAGTTGCATGGCATTCGATCCGGGCAAGTCTGTGTGCAGGCGGTGGCCGGGGTGTATCGGGCGACGGATTATGAGTTCACTACACCCTCCGCATCCCTCTACGATCAGGCCGAAGCGGTGGCCGGGCCACGGTCGATGTACGAGCATCCGGGCGGTTATAACGCCAAGGCTCGTGGCGATGCGCTGACCAAGCAGCGGGTGGACGGTTTGCGCAGTCAGGAGAAACGCTTTGTCGGCGAGAGCGATTGCCGCTGGCTGGTGCCGGGGCATTGGTTCACGTTGGCCGGCCACGATGACGCGTCACTAAATATCGATTGGGTGGTAACGGCGGTCACACACGAGGCCAGCCACGACAGCTACCGCAATCGCTTCGAAGCCATTCCCAAAGCCACACCTTATCGTCCGGCGCGGCTCACACCCAAACCACGGATGCACACGCAAACGGCGCTGGTGGTCGGCAAATCCGGTGAGGAAATCTGGACCGACCAATACGGACGAATCAAGATCCAGTTCCCATGGGACCGCGACGGTAAAAACAACGAAACCAGCTCTTGCTGGGTGCGGGTGGTACTGCCCTGGAGCGGCAAAGGCTTCGGCATGCAGTTCGTGCCGCGCATTGACCAGGAAGTGATCGTGACCTTTATCGACGGTGACCCGGATCGGCCACTGGTCACCGGTTGCGTCTATAACGGCGACAACGCCCTGCCCTATGCCCTGCCGGCCAATCAGACCCAATCCGGGATCAAGACCAACTCGTCCAAGGGCGGTGGCGGTTTCAACGAGTTGCGCTTCGAGGACAGGAAGGACGCCGAAGAGGTTTTTCTGCAAGCGCAGAAGGACTTCAAGATCAACGTGCTCAACGACACCACTGCCACCGTCGGCCATGATGAAATCCTCATGGTAAAGAACGCCCGCACCCGTACGGTGAAGGAAGGCGACGAGACCGTGACCCTGGAGAAAGGCAAACGCAGCGTGACGATCCAGACCGGCAGCGACAGCCTGGATGTAAAGGACAGCCGCACGGTGAAGGTCGGTGCCGATCAGAAGCACAGCACCGGCGGCAACTACGAACACAAGGTCACCGGCGATTACAGCCTGACGGTGGATGGCAACCTGACCATCAAAGTAACCGGTACCCTCACACTGCAAAGCGGCGGCAGTTTCGCGATCAAGAGTGGCGCCGATCTGGCGGCCCAGGCCAGCACCTCGATCAGTCAGAAGGCTGGCACCTCCCTGAGCAACCAGGCGGGTACGGAACTGACCAACAAGGCTGGCACCACGCTGACCAACGACGCCGGGGTCAGCCTGATGAACAAGGGCGGTGCCGAGCAGACCGTGGACGGCGGCGGCATGCTGACCATCAAGGGCGGACTGGTGAAGGTCAATTGAGGAGTGACAGAGGATGTCATCAGACAAACTGGAGCTGGAACGCGGTGACAGCCAGCTCAACGGACGAATGCTCGACGGCCAACTGGAAGGTCCGCTGCACATCAAGGAAGCCGGACGGCCCCAGGCAGCCTTGAATTACAGCCAGGGCGAACTGCAAGGGACGAGTCTGCTGTATCACCCCAACGGCAAGCTGTCGGCACAGATGCCTTTTGTGCACGACAAGCTACAGGGCGTCGCGACGTTTTATGCGCCGCAAGGCTGGCTGCAACGCAAGGCCACGTATCGCCGAGGCCTGCTGCATGGCGAAGCGAGCAACTATTTTCCCGATGGAAAAGTGGCTGAGGTGGAGTTTTACCGCGACGGTGTGCGTGAAGGGATTTACCAGCGTTTTCACCCTAACGGCAAACCCGCCGTCAACGCCCGCTACGTCAACGGTCAGCTGCTTGAACCGGAACAAGGCTTTGCCAGCGATGGACGACCGCTGGATGCCGAGGGCAAGCCGATTTCGCGGATGCGCTGGTGGTACCGGCGCTGGGCCGATCCAGCGCAAGTCTAAAGCCTTGTATTGAATGTGAAGGCCCCTTCGCGAGCAGGCTCGCTCCCACATTTTGATCGCCGCTGCACACAACTACTGTGTTCAATGAAGATCCCCTGTGGGAGCGGGCTTGCTCGCGAAGAGGCCGGCACATCCAGCATCAATGGTGGCTGAAACACCGCCTTCGTCGGATCGCCGCCCGGAGCAAGCGAACGTCGCCCGGCCCTTCCCACACTCGATCTGAGTCGTATCAGGGGATGAGCATCTGCATCTGCCCCGGCATCGCGATCTTGATCATCCCGCCCCAGTTGCACATCAAGCTGCAGTTGGCGTCGAGGGCAGGCATTCCCCCCAGCAACAGGGTCGGCGCTCCGGGCATCCACGGGGCGGCGGTGGCCGGAATGCACGGCATCGGCGTCAGCACCCCAAGGGCGGCGGCGGTGGCCGCCGCGACCATTGGATTGGCCGGGCTCATGCACATGCCAAAGGGCATGATGTTCAGAAGCGGAATGTGATCCATGATGTTCGCCGCCGGCATCCCGCCGGTCAGCGTGCGGTTCACCGGCAGCACGTTGAGCACTGCTGGCGCCGCACCGAAACTGCATTGCAGGGTCGCGGTGGCGCAAACTTGCGGACAGCCCATTTCGAATCTCCTTCCTGGAACCGGTGCTCCTCTGAACCATAGTCCGCCGAGCCTGTTCTCGCACATCAGGAACGCTGATTATCCAGCAACACGCTAACCTATAAGACCTTGCCGCGCTTGTGGTGCCCCCAGTGCGCCATTAGATTAGCCAATGATGTCTGGCCTCCAAAATAAGCAGAAGGGATAAGCATGGCGCTTACTGACCAGTCCACCCGTATCCGCTCTGGCGAAGAACTCGATGCCAGCCTGATCGATCCGTACCTCAAGGCGCACATTCCGGGCCTGAGCGGGTTGCCGCAGATCAGCCAGTTCCCCGGTGGCGCTTCAAACCTGACGTACCTGCTCGAATACCCCGAGCAGGAGTTTGTGTTGCGTCGGCCGCCGTTTGGCCACAAGGCCAAATCCGCCCACGACATGGGCCGTGAATATCGCATTCTCAATCAGCTCAAGGACGGTTTTCCGTACTGCCCGAAAGCCTACGTACACTGCACCGACGAATCAGTGATCGGTGCCGAGTTCTACGTGATGGAACGGGTCAAGGGGATCATCCTGCGCTCTGATCTGCCGCCGGAACTGGGCCTCGACGCGGCCAAAACCGAAGCCCTGTGCAAAAGCTTCATCGACAAGTTCGTCGAACTGCACCGCGTCGATTACCAGGCCTGTGGTCTGGCCGACCTGGGCAAACCGGAAGGTTATGTCGCGCGGCAGATTCGTGGTTGGAGCGAGCGCTACGAAAAAGCCCTGACGCCTGACGCTCCGAGCTGGGAAGCGGTCAAGGCCTGGCTCAACGACAAGATGCCGGCCGACCACCCGACGTCGAGCATCGTTCATAACGACTACCGCTTCGACAACGTGATCCTCGACCCGAACAACCCGATGCAGATCATCGGCGTACTGGATTGGGAACTGACCACTTTGGGCGATCCGCTGATGGATCTGGGCAACACCCTCGCCTACTGGATCGAAGCCGGCGACCCGGCACCGGTGCAGCTGATGCGCCGCCAACCGAGCCACGCTCCCGGCATGCTGACCCGTCGCGAGTTCGTCGATTATTACGCCGAACGCTCGGGGATCCAGATCGATAATTTCGACTTCTACTACACCTACGGGCTGTTCCGCCTGGCCGGTATCGTGCAGCAGATCTACTACCGTTTCTTCCATGGCCAGACCCAGGACAAACGCTTCGCGCAGTTCATTCACATGAACAAACTGCTGGAGCAGATGAGCCTGCAAGTCATCCAGAAATCCAGCCTCTGATCGCGCACCTGGCGCCACGCCCCTCACAAGGAAAAACCATGTCCAAGACTCAGTTGTTCGACCTCGACGGTAAAATCGCTTTCGTCTCCGGCGCCAGCCGTGGCATCGGTGAAGCCATCGCCAAACTGCTGGCCCAGCAAGGCGCCCACGTGATCGTGTCGAGCCGCAAACTCGACGGCTGCCAGCACGTTGCCGACGCGATCATCGCAGACGGCGGCAAAGCCACCGCCATTGCTTGCCACATCGGCGAGATGGAACAGATCACTCAGGTGTTCGCCAGCATCCGCGAGCAGTTCGGACGCCTGGACATCCTGGTCAACAACGCCGCGACCAACCCGCAGTTCTGCAACGTGCTGGACACCGACCTCAGCGCCTTCCAGAAAACCGTCGACGTGAACATTCGCGGCTACTTCTTCATGTCGGTGGAGGCCGGCAAGCTGATGCGCGAGAGCGGTGGCGGCAGCATCATCAACGTCGCGTCGATCAACGGCATTTCGCCGGGCATCTTCCAGGGCATCTACTCGGTGACCAAGGCGGCGGTGATCAACATGACCAAGGTCTTCGCCAAGGAGTGCGCGCAGTTCGGCATCCGCTGCAACGCCCTGCTGCCGGGTCTGACCGACACCAAATTTGCCTCGGCGCTGGTAAAGAACGACGCGATTCTAAAGACTGCGTTGCAGCAGATTCCGCTCAAGCGTGTGGCTGATCCGAGTGAAATGGCCGGTGCGGTGTTGTATTTGGCGAGTGATGCGTCGAGTTATACGACCGGGGTTTCGTTGAATGTCGACGGTGGGTTCTTGTCCTGATTCAGCGGACATGCGCTACGACAGGCAGCCTTCGGGCTGCCTTTTTTATGGACGCACCCTCATCGTTGTAGGAGCCGCCGAAGGCTGCGATCTTTTATCGCCGGTAGATCAACAGATCGTCCGAACGCGGCCCGAACCTTCGGCAGCTCCTACGCGAGCGAAAATGAATTCACACCTTGCGATAATCGAATATATATACATAAATAGACATCCTAAAAACAATAAAACACACGACTGTTACCCGAAGCGATCCGCAGCCGAACTTAAACATTTAGAAGTGCAATTTTCACTACCCACTCACTCAAACACGTTAGCCTCTAGTCCGCAGCCAAACACACCATAACTCTTCACTCACAATTCGTTCGCTGCACTACGCTCACGCGCCAACAGCCCTTATAACGATCAACAAGGGCAAAAGCGCGCCTGTACTTTATATATTGGAATCTATTCATGAAATCACGGATGAAACTTTCTTTAGCTATGACTTGCCTGATAACGGCCGGTTTTACAGCTCATCTTTACGCAGACAACGACACGTTCGGCACCCAGATCAGCGCACAGGTCACCGCGAACTATGCGGATACCCGTGACTCCTGCGGTAGCTACGCACAACCGGCTTTCGCCTGTTCAGGCGTCATCATCAGGTCCACGCGTTATTCCGACGCCTACCGGTCATGGGAGCCAAGCGCTAAACACAAGAGCGCCGGCGCCGTTTCGTTTTCTTATCTCAGAGCCGACTCGAAGTTCAACGAAATGGCGGGGGTAGGTCGAAACGGCTTCATCCGCTATCCGGATGATCAAATGCCTGCCGGAATGAATGGCACACAAGTTATTTGTGCCTTCCCAATTGATGGTGGCAGTGATGAACGGCAAGTATTAGGATGCGACGATTCCAACCTGACCCCTGAATTTGAAAGCAGCTGCCAGCAGCAAAGTATTACCACCGCCGAACAGTGGTATGCGTTTTATGTAAAAAACAACAAGTCACATCATCGCCAGTGTGCTTTCGATGTACTCACCGGCCCAACCGGTCCCGCGGCAAAAGAGTTCATCGAAAACCTTCGAGCAATGCAATACATACAAGATGAAAGTTTTGGTTCTCTAGGAAAGAGCAATAACGAGTTACGCATTGCCACATGGGCAGATGGCCTTGGAAAAGCTTTTCCGGTCATGTCGTTCTTTTACATTGAAGGTGGCCTTGAGGCCGCACAAAAAGATCAAAAAGCTTTTCATGCAGATACGGGAAGATTCGTTCCAATCCTGAACGTCACGTTGCCCCGGTCCCCCTCGGAGGACGCGACATTTACCTACCTTCCTTCTGACCAGCTCGCGCTGAACGATAGGTCAGGTCAGTCAAATCACCGCTAAAGCGATACGGCTCGTATGATCGTTACCACGCAGAGCGTGGGAACGATCAACATAAATCGCTGGTAGATCAACAGATCGCAGCCTTCGGCAGCTCCTACGCGAGCGAACATGAATTCCATATCTTGCAATAATCGAATTTATATTCCATAAATAGGCATCCTGAAAACAATAATCCAAAGGACCCTGTCATGCGCGAACTCGGAATCGGACTCATCGGCACAGGCTTCATGGGCCGTGCTCACGCCCTGGCCTTTCGCAACGTCAGTGCGGCATTTGAGCTGCCCTTCACGCTTCGCCTCGCCGCCCTTGCCGACGCCGATCCTGTTCGCGCACAAGCGTGTGCCAATGCCTGGGGTTTCGAGCAGGTCCACAGTGACTGGCAGCGGTTGATCGACGATCCCAAGGTCAACCTGATCGCCATCGCCACCCCCAATCATCTTCATTACCCGATGGCCATGGCAGCTCTGGCGGCAGGCAAACCGGTGTACTGCGAAAAACCGCTGGCTGTCAGTCTTGAACAAGCCAACGCCATGCATTCGGCAGCCAAAGCGGCCGGCGTGGTCACCCGTGTGGGTTACAACTACCAGCACAACCCGATCATTGGTTTGGCCCACGACCTGATTCGAAACGGCGACTTGGGCGAGATCATCAGTTTTCAGGGCGAGTTCAGTGAAGACTTCATGGCCGACCCAGCGTCACCCTGGTCGTGGCGTTGTGAAGCCGAACATGCCGGCGGCGCGCTGGCGGATCTGGGCAGCCACTTGCTGGCCATGGCGCGCTATCTGCTTGGCGATGTCGAGGCCGTGTGCGCCGATACCCAGACAGTGCATCGCCAGCGCCCAGCCACGGCGGGCAGCCAGGAGCAACGCAGCATTGCCGTCGACGACCAGGCCCATGCCTTGCTGCGCTTCGCCAGCGGCGCTCGCGGCACCTTCAGCAGCAGTTGGCTCAAGCACGGCTACAAGAATCACCTGAGTTTCGAGATCAGTGGTACCCGAGGCACCCTGGCGTTCGATCAGGAGCGCTTGAATGAGTTACGCCTGTGCCGCGTCGGCCAGGACGGTTTCCAGCGCTTGCTGGCCGGACCGAACCTGCCCGGCTACGCGGCTTTCAGTCCTGCACCGGGGCATCAACTGGGTTACAACGAGTTGAAGACGCTGGAAGTGCATGAGCTGATCATGGCCTTGGCCGGGCAAGGCCAGAACGGCACTGACTTCGAGCAAGCCTTTGAAGTGGAGCGACTGGCAACGGCGATTCGATTGGCGGCGCGGGAACAGCGCTGGGTCAATATCAGGGAGGTCTGATCGCTACAACGCTCCTGCTCAGCGCACCAATCGCTGCGCCAACGCCTTGGCCTGACTCGCCACGTCAGTCACCGCCGTGCTCTCCCACCACATCCCGCGCAGTGGTGGGCCCATGGCGAACAAGCGGCTCGATATCTGCCCTTCGGCATCCAGCACTGCGCCACCGGCATCTGCCGCGATCCCCAACGCCAATGGTCCCGGACGAATCAGTCCGCGTGTCAGCAGTTGCTGTGGTAACGGCCGGGCGACCCGGCGCCAGTCGTATTCGATGCCGCTGGAGTTGATCAGCGCGTCGCCACTGACCACCGTCACTTCAGACTCCCCACGACGACGGATGCGAATGCTCACCCGGCCCTCCGCCGAGGGTGCAAGGCCTTTGAACGAAGCGGCCTGAATCCGCAACCGCCCTTCCTGGTGCAAACGCGCCACCAATTCGGCACTCAAGGGCGGTGAACGGTGATGATGGCTTTCCCACCACGGCCGCACATGCCGCACGAACTGCCGACGCTGCACATCCGTCGCCTGGCTCCACAGCCGCCCGATATGGACCCGCACGGTATCCAGCGGCGCCTGCCAGTCGATACCGTCCGCCATCGCAGCACGGCAATGGCGTCGCAGCTCATGCATCAGCTGCCGCGGACTGCGAATGTCAGGATCTTCGGCAAGAAAATCCACCCACGCCGGCGGTTGCCGACGCACATGAGGCAGCAAGCCATGGCGGGAAAATACTTCGATCGGGCCGCGATGCCCGGCCTGCTCCAGCGACACCACAGCATCGACCATGGTCAGGCCCGAGCCGATGATCAACACCGTCGATTGCGGATCAAGCTGCGTCATCGCCGCCACATCCCAAGGGTCCACAGCTGCGGCGTTCAAGCCAGTGGATTCGGTTTGTGGCGTTCGCGCGGCCGGGAACAGGCCGGTGGCCAACACCGCAAAAGCGCCGCGCAACCGCGAACCATCACTCAACGTCAGCAACGTGGTGTGTTCTTCGGTTTGCAGGTCGATCACCTCCCCGCGCACATGCTCGACGCTTGAGCCATAGAGCGCGCCGACTGCCTGGGCTTCGGCCAACCGTTGCTGCACATACAGACCGAAAATGCCCCGAGGCGGGAACAACTCGGCGACAGGCACTGACTGCTGGTCCGACTCGGGCCAGCCGCCGTTCGCAATAAATGCGCTCAACCATTGGGTCAGGTCGTCGGTGTTGTCCGGGTCGACACTCATCCGCGCGGCGTTGCCGTTCAGCGTGTGGCCCAACTCAACCGCGCTGTAGGCTTCGCCCCGGCCCAGTTCGGCGCGAGGTTCGATCACCAGCACCTGACGCTTGCCGGGCAAGCGCATCAACTGCGCGGCAAGCAACGCACCGCTCAGGCCGCCGCCGACGATCAGGATGTCAGCGCTGCGGATGGTGTCTGTTGTCTGTCCGCCTGGGGTTTCACTCATGCGGTTCTCACGGGTCGATGTTTGTCTGAAATGTATCAGTGACGGCTGCGCAGTCAATCGCCACAGTGTTCAACCGCTGTTACCCACTCCACAATTTCAAAGCACCACATTACGCACGAATCGCACAGCTACAACACCATCATTGCGATAGGCGTGGGGCCGGTTACTGGCGAAGCTGATGAACTCACCTGTCGCGAGGCTGCGCTCCTCGTCCCCCAACACCAGCGTCAAACTGCCTTCGAAGACATACAGCTGTTCACTCCAGCCATCGGCATCCGGCTCCGAAAGGTACTGTTCGCCCGGCTCCAGCCGCCATTCCCAGAGTTCGACTTCACGACTGGCATTCGCCTTGGCCAGCAATACAGCTTTGCTGCCGGGAATCAAACCGGCCCACGCCAGTTCGTTGATGCGGCTTGGGTCGCGCACCTCGGGGGCCTGGATCAGGTCGCTGAACGCCACGTCCAACGCTTCGGCCACCCGGTCGAGGGTGGTCAGGCTGACGTTTTTCTCACCGGCTTCGATGGCCACCAGCATCCGTCGGCTGACCCCGGATTTTTCCGCCAGCGCGGTCTGGCTCAACTCCGCGGCATGCCGCAGGCGTCGGACGTTCTGGCTGACGTGTTGAAGGACGGAGGCCCGTTGGCCGGAATCTTTGTGCACTATATTGCTCACTTAGTAGGCTTGCGCAGTATACTGCCCAACTTCGGGCGCATTGTGCGTCCCCCTTAGGTAGCGCGCAAGGCCATGACGTCGGTGAATACTTCCAAGCCTTCTTCCTTTTTCTCGCGGTTCAGCAAAGCTGAATGCGTGCTGGTGCTGATCACCATGGTCTGGGGCGGGACGTTCCTGCTGGTCCAGCATGCCATGACGGTCAGCGGGCCAATGTTTTTCGTCGGCCTGCGCTTCGCTGCAGCGGCGAGCATCGTCGCGCTGTTCTCCTGGCGCAGCTTGCGTGAGCTGACCTTGTTCGAACTCAAGGCCGGCGCGTTCATTGGCGTGGCGATCATGCTCGGCTATGGCCTGCAAACCGTCGGCTTGCAGACCATCCTCAGCAGTCAATCGGCGTTTATCACGGCGCTTTACGTGCCGTTCGTGCCCTTGCTGCAATGGTTAGTGCTGGGACGTCGACCGGGGTTGATGCCGAGCATTGGCATCATGCTGGCGTTCACCGGGTTAATGCTGCTCTCGGGCCCCGCCGGGGCGTCGTTGAATTTCAGTTCGGGGGAAATCGCCACACTGATCAGCGCCGTCGCCATCGCCGCCGAAATCATCCTGATCAGCACCTATGCTGGCCGAGTCGACGTGCGTCGGGTCACCGTAGTGCAACTGGCGACCACCTCGGTGCTGGCATTTTTGATGATTGTGCCGACTCAAGAAGCGCTTCCCGGTTTCTCCTGGTTACTGCTGGCCAGTGCGGTGGGCCTGGGCGCCGCCAGCGCGGCGATTCAGGTGGCGATGAACTGGGCGCAGAAAAGCGTTTCACCGACCCGCGCGACGCTGATCTATGCCGGCGAACCGGTCTGGGCCGGTATCGCCGGGCGCCTCGCGGGTGAACGGCTGCCGGGGCTGGCGCTGTTCGGCGCGGCATTGATTGTCGCGGCGGTGATCGTTAGTGAGTTGAAGACCAAGGGCAAGGCTGCCGTGTCTGAAGAAGAGTTGGAACAGGAAACACAAGGTTAAGCCTCAAAATCTGGAGCGCCTGGTAGATCGCCTTCGCGAGCAAGCGAACGTCGCCCGGCCCTTCCCACATTAGATTTGTGTTATGTCGCGATTGCGCATACGCAGTAAATCGAGTGTGGGAGCGGGCTTGCTCGCGAAGGGGCCAGTGCGGTCGAACACACCCCTTCGAAACAATGTGAATCAGGCTTTTTCAGCCTACCTTGTAGGATCCTGCCACAGCTTGGCGGTTGGTGATCCGGGGCTCGGCACGTATGATCCTTCACAAACTTCCGCAGATTAGAAGCCTATGTCCCTGATAGTTCTACTGCTTCTGCCTTTTATTGGCAGCTGTCTGGCGGCCTTGCTGCCGCACAACGCGCGTAACGCTGAATCGATACTGGCTGGCCTGGTCGCCCTGATCGGCACCGTCCAGGTGGCTTTGCTGTATCCGCAAATCGCCCATGGTGGCGTGATTCGCGAAGAATTCTTCTGGCTACCGAGCCTGGGCTTGAACTTCGTCCTGCGCATGGACGGTTTCGCCTGGCTGTTCTCGATGCTGGTGCTGGGCATCGGTACGTTGGTTTCGCTGTACGCACGGTATTACATGTCGCCGGAAGACCCGGTGCCGCGCTTCTTTGCGTTTTTCCTGGCGTTCATGGGCGCCATGCTCGGGTTGGTGATCTCCGGCAACCTGATTCAGATGGTGTTCTTCTGGGAGCTGACCAGCCTCTTCTCGTTCCTGTTGATCGGCTATTGGCACCACCGCGCCGATGCTCGCCGTGGCGCCTACATGGCGCTGACGGTGACCGGTGCCGGCGGTTTGTGCCTGCTGGCGGGGGTGATGCTGCTCGGCCATGTCGTGGGCAGCTATGACCTGGACAAGGTCCTGGCCGCTGGCGATCTGATTCGCGCCCATGCGCTGTACCCCATCCTGCTGCCGCTGATCCTGATCGGCGCGTTGAGCAAAAGCGCCCAGTTTCCCTTCCACTTCTGGCTTCCCCATGCCATGGCCGCCCCGACACCGGTCTCGGCGTACCTGCACTCGGCGACAATGGTCAAGGCCGGGGTTTTCCTTTTGGCACGGCTGTGGCCGTCACTGTCCGGCAGCGAAGAATGGTTCTATATCGTCAGCGGCGCCGGCGCCTGTACGTTGTTGCTCGGCGCTTACTGCGCAATGTTCCAGAATGACCTCAAGGGCCTGCTGGCCTACTCGACGATCAGCCATCTGGGCCTGATCACCCTGTTGCTGGGCCTGAACAGTCCTCTGGCCGCAGTCGCGGCGGTGTTCCACATTCTCAACCACGCGACCTTCAAGGCCTCGCTGTTCATGGCCGCCGGGATCATCGACCACGAAAGCGGCACCCGCGACATTCGCAAGCTCAGCGGTCTGATCAAGCTGATTCCGTTCACCGCGACGCTGGCGATGGTCGCCAGCGCCTCGATGGCCGGCGTGCCGTTGCTCAATGGCTTTCTCTCGAAAGAGATGTTCTTCGCCGAAACTGTGTTCATCAATGCTACCGCCTGGATCGAGACGAGCCTCCCGATCATCGCGACCATCGCCGGTACGTTCAGCGTCGCCTATTCGCTGCGCTTCACCGTGGATGTGTTCTTCGGCCCAACCGCCACCGACCTGCCACACACCCCGCACGAACCACCGCGCTGGATGCGTGCACCGGTGGAGTTGCTGGTGTTCACCTGCCTGGTGGTGGGGATGTTTCCGGCTCAGGTGGTCGGTCCATTGCTCGCTGCGGCTGCCCTGCCGGTGGTTGGCGGAACCTTGCCCGAATATAGCCTGGCGATCTGGCACGGCTGGAACGCGCCGATGATCATGAGCCTGATCGCCATGTCCGGCGGCATCGTTGTGTACCTGCAGCTGCGCAACCAACTAAAACGCGGGCGCTTCAAATACCCGCCGATCATCGGCCGCCTCAACGGCAAGCGCCTGTTCGAACACAGCCTGGTGGTGATGATGCGTCTGGCCCGACACCTTGAGCGGTGGATCAGCACCCAGCGTCTGCAAACCCAGTTGTTCCTGCTGGTGCTGGTGGCGGTGCTGGCGGGTTTGATTCCGCTGCTCCACAGCGGCCTGAGCTGGGGCGACCGGCCGAAGATCCCGGGCTCGATCGTCTTTGTCATTCTCTGGCTACTGGCGATTGCCTGTGCGCTGGGCGCCGCCTGGCAAGCCAAGTATCACCGGCTCGCGGCCCTGACCATGGTCAGCGTTTGCGGCCTGATGACCTGCGTCACGTTTGTCTGGTTCTCGGCACCGGACCTGGCCTTGACCCAGTTGGTGGTCGAGGTGGTGACCACCGTGCTGATTCTGCTTGGTCTGCGCTGGCTGCCGCGGCGGATCGAAGACGTCTCGCCACTGCCCGGCAGCGTGCCGAAAGCACGGGTTCGTCGTCTGCGCGACTTGCTGCTGTCGAGCGCGGTCGGCATCGGTATGGCGCTGCTCTCCTACGCCATGCTGACCCGCCAGACGCCGAACGACATCTCCTCGTTTTACCTCAGTCGCGCGCTGCCCGAAGGTGGCGGCAGCAACGTGGTGAACGTCATGCTGGTGGACTTCCGAAATTTCGACACCCTCGGTGAAATCACCGTGCTGGTGGCCGTGGCGCTGGCAGTGTTCGCCCTGCTGCGACGCTTCCGCCCACCGAAGGAAAGCATGCAACTGCCGGCACAACAGCGTCTGCTGGCGCCGGACGTGGTCACCGATCTGGTCAACCCGCGTCACGCCAGCGATACCGCGCTGGGCTTCATGATGGTGCCGGCGGTGCTGGTGCGGTTGTTGCTGCCGATTGCAGTGGTGGTGTCGTTCTACCTGTTCATGCGTGGTCACAATCAACCCGGCGGCGGTTTTGTCGCGGGGCTGGTGATGTCGGTGGCGTTCATCCTGCAATACATGGTCGCCGGCACGCAGTGGGTCGAGGCGCAGATGAGCCTGCGGCCGGTGCGCTGGATGGGCACCGGGCTGCTGTTCGCCACGCTCACCGGCCTCGGTGCAATGGTCGCCGGTTATCCGTTCCTGACCACTCACACCTGGCATTTCGGACTACCGCTGCTGGGTGAGATTCATATCGCCAGTGCGCTGTTCTTCGACATCGGCGTGTACGCCGTGGTGGTGGGTTCGACGCTGCTGATCCTGACTGCCCTGGCGCACCAATCGGTGCGTGGCCACAAGCCGAGCAGCCAGCCTAAACCCATTGCCAAGCCAGGAGCCGCCTGATGGAAGAAGTCATCGCAATTGCCATTGGCGTACTGGCGGCCTCCGGGGTCTGGCTGGTGTTGCGCCCACGGACCTTTCAGGTAGTGATGGGCCTGTGCCTGCTGTCTTACGGGGTCAACCTGTTCATCTTCAGCATGGGCAGCCTGTTCATCGGCAAGGAGCCGATTATCAAGGACGGCGTGCCGCAAGACCTGCTGCATTACACCGACCCGCTGCCCCAGGCGCTGGTACTCACCGCCATCGTCATCAGCTTCGCCATGACCGCATTGTTTCTGGTGGTGCTGCTGGCGTCCCGGGGCCTGACCGGCACCGACCATGTCGATGGCCGGGAGCCTAGAGAATGAGCTGGATGCCCCATCTGATCGCCGCACCGATTCTGCTGCCGTTGCTGACGGCGGCGCTGATGTTGATGCTCGGCGAAAAACACCGCCCGCTCAAAGCGCGGATCAACCTGTTCTCCAGCCTGCTGGGCCTGGGCATTTCCGTGCTGTTGCTGCAATGGACCCAAGCGCAAGGCGTACCCGGTTCCATCGGCGTATACCTGCCGGCTAACTGGCAAGCACCATTCGGTATCGTGCTGGTGGTCGATCGCCTGTCGGCGTTGATGCTGGTGCTGACCGGGATCATCGGCGTCAGCGCCCTGGTGTTCGCCATGGCCCGCTGGGACCGCGCCGGCGCAAGCTTCCACGCACTGTTCCAGATTCAACTGATGGGCCTCTACGGGGCCTTCCTGACCGCCGACCTGTTCAACCTCTTCGTGTTTTTCGAAGTGCTGCTGGCGGCGTCTTACGGCTTGATGCTGCACGGTTCGGGTCGCGCCCGGGTGTCGTCGGGCCTGCATTACATTTCGATCAACCTGCTGGCCTCGTCGCTGTTCCTGATTGGCGCGGCGCTGATCTATGGCGTCACCGGCACCCTGAACATGGCCGACCTGGCGCTGAAGATCCCGCTGGTGCCGGAAGCCGATCGCGGCTTGCTGCATGCCGGCGCGGCGATTCTGGCCGTGGCGTTCCTGGCCAAGGCCGGGATGTGGCCGCTGAACTTCTGGCTGGTGCCGGCCTACTCCTCGGCCAGCGCCCCGGTGGCGGCGATGTTCGCGATCATGACCAAGGTTGGCGTCTATACCTTGCTGCGTCTGTGGACCCTGCTGTTCTCCGGCCAGGCCGGCGCTTCGGCGTACTTTGGTGGCGACTGGCTGACCTACGGCGGCATGGCGACGATTGTCTGCGCCGCATTGGCGATCCTTGCCACTCGGCGACTGGAACGCATGGCCAGCCTGAGCATTCTGGTGTCGGCGGGTATCCTGTTGTCGGCCATCGGTTTCGCCCAGCCGAACCTGACGGGTGCCGCGCTGTTTTATATGGTCAGCTCGACCCTGGCGCTGAGCGCGCTGTTCCTGCTGGCGGAACTGATCGAGCGTTCGCGCACGGCCATCGAGATGCCGTTGGATGATGAAATCGAAGTGCTGCCGCGACCGCTGGAATCCTCGCAGCCGACCAAAGGCATCAACCTCGACGACGACCAGAAAGCCGTAGTCGGTCAGGTAATTCCCTGGACCATGGCGTTCCTTGGCTTGAGTTTCATTGCCTGCGCGCTGCTGATCATCGGCATGCCACCGCTCTCCGGGTTCATCGGCAAGCTTGGCTTGCTCAGCGCCCTGCTCAACCCGTTGGGCCTCGGTGTTTCGGATGAGCAGCCGATATCAAACGCGGCGTGGAGCCTGCTGGCGCTGTTGATTCTGTCCGGGCTGGCCTCGTTGATCGCCTTCTCGCGCTTGGGCATCCAGCGCTTCTGGACGCCCGCAGAGCGCCCATCGCCCGTTCTGCGACGCCTGGAATGCGTGCCGATTTTTGCGCTGTTGGGCTTGAGCATTTTGCTGACCCTCAAGGCCGAACCGCTGATGCGCTACACCCAGGCGGCCGCCGACACCTTGAACAATCCGCAGCAATACGTGATGGCGGTGCTTGGCACCCGCGCCGTACCGAGCCCCGAAGCCAGGGCCGCGATGCAGGAGGTGCAACCATGAAGCGTCTGTTTCCCGCCCCCTGGTTGTCGTTGGCGCTGTGGGTCCTGTGGCTGGCGCTGAACCTGTCCATCAGCCCCGGCAACCTGCTACTGGGCGCGATGCTGGGTTTCTGCGCACCGTTGATGATGCGCAAGCTGCGACCGCTGCCGATCCGTATTCGTCGTCCCGGGGTGATCCTGCGCCTGTTCTTCCAGGTCGGGCGCGACGTGCTGGCGTCCAACCTCGCGGTCGCGTGGGGCGTGTTGAACGCCGGTCGACGACCACCACGCTCGCAGTTCATCAAGGTGCCACTGGACTTGCGCGACGCCAACGGTCTGGCGGCGTTGTCGATGATCACCACGGTGATTCCCGGTACAGTCTGGTCGGAACTGGCGCTGGATCGCAGCATTCTGCTGTTGCATGTGTTCGATCTGGACGACGAAGCGCAATTCATCCAGCACTACAAGGCGACTTATGAGCGCCCCTTGATGGAGATTTTCGAATGAGCGCCCTGCTCTCGAATGCGGTTCTGTTCAGCCTGTTCGTGTTCTCACTGGCGATGGGGTTGACGCTGATCCGCCTGTTCAAAGGCCCGTCGGCACAGGATCGGGTTCTGGCGCTGGACTACCTGTACATCCTCGCCATGCTGATGATGCTGGTACTGGGGATCCGCTATGCCAGTGACACCTACTTCGAAGCGGCGCTGCTGATTGCGCTGTTCGGCTTCGTCGGCTCGTTTGCCCTGGCGAAATTCCTGCTGCGTGGCGAGGTGATCGAATGAATGAGCTTGGCGAGTTGTCTCTGTGGGTCGAGATCCCGGTGGCGATCCTGCTGGTGGTCAGCAGCCTGTTCGCGTTGATCGGCGCCATCGGCTTGCTGCGTTTGAAGGATTATTTTCGGCGCATGCACCCGCCGGCCCTGGCCTCGACCTTGGGCGCCTGGTGCGTGGCGCTGGCGTCGATCATCTATTTCTCGGCACTCAAATCCAGCCCGGTGTTGCACGCCTGGCTGATCCCGATACTGCTGTCGATCACCATGCCGGTGACTACCCTGTTGCTGGCGCGTGCGGCGTTGTTCCGCAAGCGCATGGCCGGGGATGATGTGCCGGCTGAAGTCAGCAGTCGGCGGACTGAAAGCGAGCGTTGAGCCGAAAAGATCGCAGCCTGCGGCAGCTCCTACAAGAGCATGCGATAGCGTAGGAGCTGCCGCAGGCTGCGATCCTGAAGATTTCGATATTGTAAAAAGAACTCACCCCCACGCCACAGCCAACAACCCCGCCCCCAACACCACGCACAGCGGTGAATAAGCCCAGGTGTCGAGGCGCGCAAACTTCGACTCTGCCTTTTCCTTGAAAAAGCCGACAAGGTTCGAATCCCCGATCGCACGGGCAAACATCAACATGGCAATCGCACTGATCAGCCATTGCAGCGACCAGTGCCCGACTGCCGGCACAATCAGGCCGACCCGCAGGCTCACCATCAAGGCTATCAGCAACAACCCGACAGCCACCGCCAGGGTTGCCAGCGCTGAAGGTTTGAACGCTGGCCGCAGTTCTTCGCCCGCGCCGTCTTGTACCTGTGGCAGCACCGCGTCGAAGGCCCATCGGCCTCCGAGCGCCCAGTACAGATGAATCAGGCTGATCAGCACAAACGCGGCGACAATCCATTGAGCAAGCACAAACGTCATGAGCGGGGTTCCTGGAATCGATGGCAGAAACAACAGCCTAGACCAGACTTTTCGTTAGCGCGTATTTCCGTAGCGGGGTTGAAGCGCCACCCCTTGGAATTCGCCGAAACGACCGCTCATTGATCGACGGAATGTTCTACAGACTGGCAGACACCTTGTCCGCCACGTCTTTGGGCAGCCACGCCCGCCAGACCTCCGGATGCGCCTTCATGAAGGCCTCGGCAGCCTGGCGCGGCGCTGTGTGGTTCTCGCTGATTTCGGCCAGGGCCTTGTTCAAAGGCCCGATAGGCAGGTCAACCTTGCTGAAAAACTCAGTCACCTGCGGATACTGCTTCTGAAAAGGCGCGGACACACCAATCGACAGTTTCGAGGCCAACGAGCGTGTCGGTTTTGGATTGGGATTATCGGCATCGGTCAGGGTCTTCCAGGCCTCGGCATCGAACGGTGGTTCCTCCAGCTGAATCAGCTTGAAGCGCCCAAGCAAGGGGGTTGGCGACCAGTAATAAAACAGCACCGGCTTGCCACGGCGAATGGATGAGGTGATTTCTGCATCCAGCGCCGCGCCGGAACCGCTGCGAAAATTCACGTAACTGTCAGTCAGGCCATAAGCCTTGAGCTTCTGCTTGTTGACCACTTCCGAGGTCCAGCCGATGGGGCTGTTGAGAAAACGGCCTTTGCCCGGGCTTTCCGGATCGCTGAAGACATCCTTGTAACGCGGCAGGTCCGACACGCTGCGCAAGTCCGGCGCCAGGGGCTTGATGCCTTTGGCCGGATCGCCCTTGATCACGTACTCCGGCACCCACCAGCCTTCGGTTGCTCCTTTGACCGTATCGCCAATACTCGCCACCTTGCCTTCAGCCTCGGCCTTGACCCAGACCGGGCTGCGACCGGCCCACTCTTCGCCAATGACCTGAATGTCATTGTTGGCCAACGCGGTTTCCAGGGTGATGGTAGTGCCCGGCAAGGTATCGGTCGGCAGGCCGTAGCCCTTCTCGACAATGATCCGCAAAATGTCGGTGATCAGGCTGCCGCTTTCCCAGTTCAGGTCGGCGAAGTGGATCGGGGCCGGGGCGGCCGTCACGACCACGGGCGACGCCAGCAGACCAACAGTGGCCAGCAGACTTCCCAGCAACAGTCGAAAACCTTTCATGCTTTGCACCTCGCGCTGTTCACAGCAATGGCAGGACGGCTTTGCGCACAAAGGCCGTGCACCTGCGAATACTCAGTCAACTGACTGTAGTAGAGGTTTCTGCGTTCGAGGTCCAACGATCAACTTTCAGAAGAGTCCTGCAAGTGCTGCAACTCCCTTCGCACCATGCTGGCGTACTCCGCCGGACGCAAGGTGTAGATCTGCGATGCCACCCAGCTCAGCCAGGCGCCCTGCAGAACAGCCTTCTGAGCGAACAGACGCTGGGCGTGTACGCGAGCACTGTCGAGGTTCTGCTCATGGAACTCGGCCCGGGACAGGCTCATTTACTCACTGGCCTTGAACGTCGTGAGCTCGCCTTTGCGCCACTTGGCAGCTTTACCGGTCACCGCTTTCAAGGTTTTGGTCAGACCTTCCTGTAGCTGTTCGTGAGCGGCAAATACCGTCACCACGTTATGGCCTTCCTTGAACAAAATCGCCTGGCCTTCTGCCGTGGTCACGAACGCGTAGTCGCCGAGGCCGTAGACCGTCAGTTTGATCTCGCGAAACTTGATTTCGAATTTGCCACCTTCGCGGCTCGGCAATACTGCTGCGCGAAAATGATCGCCGACTTTGAGCTCCAGGCGAGGCTTGTCGTCCACCACCAATGCCGACTCGGTGTCGATCTCGGCGATGTAAATACCTTCAGGAGTCTGCTCGGTGATGTAAACGAAACGTGATTGAAACTGTTTGACCAGCTTTGCGCGCAGGTCACCCAGCACGAACAAAGCATGCATATCGAGATTACTTACTGCCAAGGAAACATCCCCACATCTGAAAATGACGCTACCTGCAGAAAAAACAGGCAGCAAAAAACGGCCATACCGAAAATGTCGCAACAATGGCCCAAGCTGGAATCGTGAAGTGAGCAGAAAGCTCCTTCATCGCAAGGCAGGAGAAGACTACTGGAACGCGACTCTTGCCGTCTTCTCGGGCGGTCGTCAGAGGTTGAGGGAAAACGCCCTTCTAACGGCCAGAGAATACTGGACTATCAACTTTAGGGAGAAAACTCTTTAAAAAAAGCACTTTTCTGACATATCGCCAGAAAAAAATTGCTTTAGATGAGCATGAACCTCCAACCAGTGGAGGCGATTCTAGAGCAGCCATGCGCTCCTAGACTACCTAAAGCGACGTGTATCCGTCGGCAAACCATAGAAAAGGAATTCATATGAGCACGCTGACCCTCCCTGCCCAGGACACAATTACCCTTACCTATAGCCCTCATCTGCGTTATCAGGTGGTCCTGGCGGGTAACCGTTTTTTCCATATCAAGGAAACTGCAACTGGCCGCGTAAGAGGTTTCCGTGGTGACCACAACGAAGCCTGCGCCCTCGCCAGAAACTTCGAAGCCAGCCTCTGACGCACCCCAGTGCGTTTGCCAGCGCAGTCGTTTCGTCACACCGATGACTTAACTGCGCCGCCGGCAAGCAACAACTGCCATACTGCCCGACCATTGAAACTCAGCCCCCTCGGCGGGCTGCGTTGAAAACAACAGAACAATTTCCAAGGGAAGGCGCACGTGACCGAATTTGATATCGGCGAGTTTTTTATTTGGGGCGAAGCCAGAGAAGTCGACGGCGAATTCCAGGCGGTCATTGTGATGCGTGCCAAGCCGCCGCTGACCACAGTGACTTACCACCAGGTCGAGAAAGACCGTTGGTTCAAAACCCCGGACGTCGCCGCAACCGCTGCCATGGAATCTGCCAAAGCGCTGAAGCTAGCCGTTGATGGGGGCGCGCTGAAAGCCTGATCGACAGATCGCGACTTCAGCAAATTCATTAGCGAAAACGATTTAATGCAGGCTGTCAGGCTTTTCGGCGTTCAGTTGCGCCAGCCAGGCAGCCTTGCACTCCTCGGCTTCATTGCGGCTGGAAAATGCAGTGCCGCGTTGCTCGCCATTGAACAAGACGACCCAGCACACGCTTTGCCCCATTGCCCGCAATCCGGCAGGTACGCCACTGCCAATCATCACCGCCACATCGACTTTACTTTGCATGAGAGCACCTCGGAAATTTTCATTAGCTTCCTAATAATGTAGGAATGTTAATGAGCCCCGCCCCTTGGAAATAGCTGCTTGCTTGCACAATTTCCTTGCATAACCGGTAACAATCACTTGTCTCCGGGAACAGCCTTAACGTGGATTTTCAGGTTTGTAGCCCAACCTCAATCCACCCCAATGCCGTCCTTTGAGCATGATCGGAACCGACAGGTCATGCATCAATTCGCCCGTATCACGAGTATAGGTCTGAAGTAGTACGGCCTGTTGATGGCTGCCACAGCGAATACCGGTACGGTCGCTGAATTTGCGTTTGGTGCGGTTCTGCAACGTGTCGACGTGTACATCGCCGGTCAGTGGCTGGCTGAAGATTGCATTGTGCGTCGGTACGTAGCCTTGCTGGGTACAGGCGATTGCAAACACCAGACCTTCATGACGCTTGAGTAATGGCTCCTGAATCCCCGGCAGCACCTGATCGGCATAACGATCAAAACGGGTCTGGAACTTGCTGGGCACCGTGTTGGGAATTGCCTGATAGTTGCGGTCGAACAGGTCTTCCAGACTGACGCGCCCCTGGTCGATATCCTGCGCGAATCGTTCAGCGATCTGACTCGCACCTTCGCGTGCCAGGTCATAGATCCGTTGGTGGTAGTCGTCCAGTCCGACTTCGGCGAGGCGTTCGCTGATAGTCTCGGCCTGACCTTCCATTTGCACCGCTGCTTGCGCCAGGTGCCGGGTTTGCTGATCGCTGATCGCCAGATCGCTGCGCATCTGTTCGACAGCATGAAACAGGCTATCCAGCTGTTGGTGATTATTGCTTGAGCCACTGGCGATTTCAGCGACCTGGGTTTCAACCCCGGCGGCCAGTCGAGCGATATTTTGCAATTGTTGTCCGGTGTGTTCGACTTGCTCGACACCATTGTTCAGATCGCTGGACAACTGACGGATCTGCTCGACCACCTGCGCTGTACGCTGCTGGATATCGGCCACCATCAACCCGACCTCTCCCGTAGCCGCTGCAGTGCGCCCGGCCAGACCGCGCACTTCATCGGCGACCACCGCAAATCCACGGCCATGCTCCCCTGCCCGCGCCGCCTCAATTGCCGCATTCAACGCCAGCAGATTGGTCTGACTGGCGATCGTCTGAATCACCAGCGTGACTCGCTGGATGTCTTCACTGCGTACACTCAAGGCCTCGATCAGCTCACGGCTGTTGTTGGCGCGCACGCTGAGCTGATGCATCCGCGTAATGGATTCGGCCAGCACGGTGCTTCCCAGGACACTGCTCTGGTGGGCTTCGCTGGCGGCGCTCAAGGCTTGCTGACTGAGATGCGAAGTTACCTTCTCAGTCTCGATCATGACTTCGGCGCTGCTGACGATCTGTGCGGCGGCATCAAGTTGCGATTGCAACTTGCCGGCCAATTGCTTGACCGAATAGGCCACGCCCGCGGCAGACAACGCGTTATGGCTGGTGGAATAGGAAAGATCGCGGGTCAGTTCGGTGATCGCACTGGAAGTGTCGGCGACGGGAGCGTCGACGGCTGTCCGCGAGCGCAGACGGGGCAGCCATATAATCAGCACCGCCAAGGGCAAGCAGAGGTAAAGCGACCAGCCACCGAGTGCCAAGGCGCACAGCAACAGCATCAGGGCGACGCTTTGCAGTGCAGGCGTCAACCAGCGCCCATCGGCTTTGGGTGAAACCAGCGATTGCGCTGCTGCGCCTGCCAGAGATCCGTCACTTGCCATGTTCGTTACCCCACTGCATCTTCTATTTGTTGTCCCTGCATTAAACGCCACTAGAAGGCCATTATCTATGGTCCATTAGTCGTGGGGGTTGCAGCAGATCAATAGAAGTGCGGGGATATATTCCAGACGGCAAAAAGCTTCGCGGGCAAGCCCGCTCCCACAGGTGAAGTGTGACCTATGGGAGCGGGCTTGCCCGCGAATGGGCGCTACTGAATCAGGCCTGACGCTGGTGCTTGTCGATTTGCTCGTGACGTTCTTGAGCTTCGATGCAGTACTTGGTGGTCGGGCTGATCAGCAGGCGTTTCAGGCCGATCGCCTCGCCGCTGTCGTCGCACCAGCCGAACGTGTCGTCGCCGATACGTTCCAGCGCTCTTTCCAGCTGAGGCAGCATGCGCTGATCACGATCAATGGCGTTGACCAGCCAGGTGCGCTCTTCTTCGACCGAAGCCGCGTCAGCCGGGTCAGCCGGGGTATCCAGGCTTTCAATGGCGATGCGGTTCTGTTCGATGCGCTCGTGGGTTTCCACTTTCATGGCTTGCAACAGCTCGGTGAAAAAAGCCTGTTGCTCGGCATTCATGTAGTCGTCCGCCGGCATGGCCAGCAACTTTTCCTTTGTCATTGATTTCTCTATAAAAAATACGTGCATTAAGGCGAATCAGGGAGCTTTCCGGTCGACCTGCAAGGCCTCGGAAAGGCGCCATACATTCCAAGCGCCACCCGGCACTCAATTTACGAGGGGCGGCAGTCTAAGGCCGACTTGCGGCCTCAGCAACTGAAAAGACAGGGAATTTGTCCGACAAAGCCCTTAAATTGCTCTATGGCAAGCTTTGAGGCGGTTATCGGAGTGCGTTTATAGCAAGAAATTCAATCGAGCGGCTGTATATAGAAGACAAACGGCTACGCCACGCTTGCGTGCGTGGCGTAATTCACCGCAAAAAGTACCTTTAGAACACGGTTTCGACCTTTATCCCGCCGATCACCGCCGAATCGACTTCACGCACACCACCGGGGTAACGCACGTATTGCAGGTTCGGTCGTACCGTCAGCCAGTTGGTGACATGAAAGCCGTAATACACCTCGGAACTGTATTCGCTGTGCTGCAGCGGGATACTTGCCGGGTCGTTGTAGTCGGTCGCACCATTGACCTGATTCTGCAATTGCGCGCGCTCACGGTAGTCGCTGTTGGTGTGAACCCGCGCAACACCAAAGCCGATCGCATCCTTGGGCCGTGAATCGAACAGTCCGGTGTAAACCATCCCCGCTTGAATGAAGTTGTCGACCTGGTTGGTGTCCTTATCGTGCAGCGTCAGGTTGGCGAACAGCGACAGACCTCGGCTGGCATCGCCGTTATGGCTGGTAATCTGTTGTTGAGCCACCAGCCAGTAGCCGGACTTGCTGGTGTGAGACTTGAACCCGTCGCCGGTTAGCGGTTGCGGCTGGCCGTTGACGTCCTTCAGCACGTCGTTGGCGCTCGCTGTGCTGTAGTAATAGCCGACCCGGTATTCGCCCGGCAGCCCCTGGACTTTCGGCGACCAGACCAGTTCTACCGGAAAAATCGTGCCCTTGGTACCGCTGCCATCGAGCTTGAAACCGTTGCCGACTTCCAGGTTCGATGGATTCTGGTTGTAGGCGCCGACCTGCACGAACACTTCAGGATTGAGGCTGTATTTGACCCGCCCGGCCAACTGGCTGACGGGCCAGTTGAACCAAATGCTGCCGGCCCAGTTACCGACCTGGGAGCCACAGAAGGTCAAACTCTGGAAGTCGCACGGGAAGCTGTTGAAGTCTTCACCGGGGCCAAAACGACCGACCTTGATGTCCAGCGCACCGTCGTCAAGAAAACCCTTGCTCAACCATAATTGGGTCAGGCGCCAGGTCTGGCCACGGCCGTAGACCTCCTGGGACGAGGTGTAGCCACCGACTCGCGGATCGGTAATCCGGTCGTTGGTCAGGCTGCGACCATCGCGCTCGGTGATCGCCATTTTGAAGGTTGCGTGCTCGATGCCCATGGCCTTTTGCAGATCGACCTTGAGGCCGAACACGAACTGCTCGGTCCAGCGTGCGGTCTTGTCGTCGTTGTAGCCGCCCTTCAGGTTGCTGGCAAATTCACCGCCGTGCTCCAGTTGAATGTCGTAACCCTTTTCCAGCCACTCGGTGCGCAAGCCTCCCCAATCACCGGTCAGCCATTTCGAATCGGCCGAGAAGGCATCCGCTGCCAGACTCTGTCCCGCGCCGCCCATGGCCGCCAGCAGCAGGCACGGGGAAAGGTACAACGTTGATTTTCTTACGCCCATGGCAAAGCTCACCTTCATTATTGTTGTTAAGGTTTTTTCAGTGCGAGATGTGGGTATTGCGAAGTACAACCTTTGGACGCCGGACCTGTGGGAGCGAGCTTGCTCGCGATGCAAGCGCTGCGGTTTTCCTGGAACACCGCGGTGATGCTATCGCGAGCAAGCTCGCTCCCACACAAGCATTGCTCCCATGGGGGGCAGTTCAGCGCTTGAGTTTGCGCTTGTTGCGGTATTGGTCGATGACCACCGCGACCACGATGATCAGGCCTTTGATGATGTCCTGGATGTAGGCATCGACGCCGACAAAGGTGAAGCCGCTGGCCATCACCCCGAGGATCAGTGCACCAATCACCGTGCCGGTAATGCGCCCCACGCCGCCCGCCAGGCTGGTACCGCCGATCACCGCTGCGGCAATCGCGTCCAGTTCATAGGACATGCCCATCCCGGCCTGCCCCGTTGCAGCACGGGCCGACGCCACCACGCCCGCCAGTCCCGCCAACAACCCGGCGATGCTGTAGACGATCACCAGATGGCGTTTGACGTTGATCCCGGAGGTGCGCGCCGCCTGCATGTTGCCGCCGATGGCGTAGGTGTACTTACCGTACTTGGTGTAGCGCAGCGCGATGTGGAAGATCACCGCCACCACTAGAAAAATGATCACCGGCATCGCGCCGTGACCGATGGCCGTGTAGGAATCCGAAAGCATGCTCACCGGCTGCCCTTCGGTGTAAAAACGCGCCAGACCACGGGCCGAGACCATCATGCCCAAGGTGGCAATGAACGGCGGAATCCCGGTGATGGCAATGATGCTGCCGTTGATTGCCCCCGCCAGCAGCCCGACCCCGAGCCCGGCAATCACCGGAATCCACACTGGCAAGTCAGTCAGCGACGGAAACACCGCCCGAGCGAAATCCGAGGTCTGCGCAAGACTCGCGGCGATCATCGCCGACAAGGCCAGCACCGAGCCCGACGACAGGTCGATGCCGGTAGTGATGATTACCTGGGTCACGCCAATCGCCAGCAGGCCGATGATCGACACTTGCAGGATCATCAAGACCAGCCGCTGGGAGTTCATCAAAAAGCTCTGGTCACGCACAATCCAGCCGAACACTTCAAAGACCAGACCGATGCCGATCAGCACCAGGAAGATGCTCAGCTCGGTCGGCAAGCGCCGGCGACTCTTGACCGGTGCCGTTGCAGGCTTGTTTTCCAGTATCGCGTTCATAACCACTCACCCTTCTATCGCGTTGCCGGACTCGGACAAAACCGCGGCCAGCCTCAATTCGTTGAAAAACTAGTGAACCGCGGTCATTCCGGAGGCCAGTTGCATGACCCGCTCCTGAGTCGCCTCGCTGCGGTCGAGCGTACCCATCAGGTCGCCCTCGTGCATAACCATTACCCGGTCGCTCATGCCGAGCACTTCCGGCAGCTCCGAAGAAATCATGATCACCGCCATGCCTTCGCTGGCGAGGCAGGAAATCAGTCGGTAAATCTCGGCTTTGGCGCCGACATCAATGCCACGGGTCGGCTCGTCGAGAATCAGGATTCGCGGATTGGTCATCAGCCAACGGGCGAGCAAGGCTTTTTGCTGGTTGCCGCCGGACAAGGTGTCGATGCACTGCTCCAGCGACGGGGTTTTCACCCGCAGCTTCTTGCACATGTCTTCGCACAAGGCGCGCAAGGCTTTCTGCTGGATGAAGCCGTTGCCGACGTAATGCGGCAGCACCGCCATTTCCATGTTTTCCAGCACCGACAGGCACGGGAACAGGCCGCTGAGCTTGCGATCCTCGGTGAGTAACGCAAAGCCCTTCTCGATGGCCATGTGCGGGTCGCTGATGCGCACCGGTTGGCCGTCGAGACGGATTTCACCGCCATCGCTTGGGGTGACACCGAAAATCGCTTCGGCGACATTGGTCCGGCCTGAGCCCATCAGCCCGGCGATGCCAAGGATCTCGCCGGCGTGCAGGTCGAAGGAAACACCCTGAAAGACGCCGTCCAGGCGCAGGTCACGTACCGACATCAACAGATCGCCTATCGGCTTCTCGCGCACCGGGAACAACTGGCTCAATTCACGACCGACCATCATCGAGATCAGGCTGTCACCGTCCATGCTGTCGGCCCGTTGCAGGCCGATGTAGGCACCGTCACGGAATACCGCGACTTCGTCGGCGATGCTGAACACCTCATTCATTTTGTGGGTGATGTAGATGATGCCCTTACCCTGCGCCTTGAGGTCGGCAATGATCGAGAACAGGTGGGCGACTTCCTTGTCGGTGATCGCCGACGTCGGTTCGTCCATGATCAGGATGTCCGAGTCGTAGGACACGGCTTTAGCGATCTCGACCATCTGCCGTTCAGCGATGCTCAGGTTGCCGACGTGTTCTTCCGGGTCAAGGTTGATCCGCAGCCGCTCGAGCAATTGTGCGGTGCAGCGGTGCATTTCCCGGTGGTCGATCATGTGGAAGCCGTTGAGCTGCTCGCGGCCGATCCAGATGTTCTCGGCGATGCTCATGTGCGGCATCAGGTTAAGTTCCTGATGGATCATCGCGATCCCGGCCTGCAAGGCTGCCAGCGGTGTATCAAACGTTACCGGTTTACCGCGCAGACGCAGCTCACCGGCGTCCGGCTGATAGATGCCGGCAATGATTTTCATCAGGGTGGATTTGCCGGCACCGTTCTCGCCCATCAAGGCCAGCACCGAACCCGGACGCACCCGCAGCTGGACATCGGACAAGGCCACCACACCGGGAAAACCCTTGCTGACGTTGATGATCTCCAGCAGGTACGGCTCATCGACAGGTACGACGTTTGGCTGGATACCCACCAACGGGGTGCTCGAAGCAGTCGCTGAAGCGAACATGATCAGGTACTCCATCAGCAAGGTTGGCAGTGCCACCTTGCGTGCTTATTGTTGTTATCGAACGGACTGATTATTTGAACTGGTCAACGTTTTCCGGGGTAATCAAGCGATACGGCACCCACACCGCCTGCTCGACCGCCTCGTTCTTGGCCATCTTCACGGCCGCGTCGATGGAACCGACCGCCTGACCCTTGGCGTCCTGGAACACCGAGACCGCCAGATCGCCTTTCTTCACGGCGCGCAGGCCGTCAGGGGTGCCGTCGACACCGGCGATCAATACACTACCCTTTTCCACCCCGGCCTGTTTCAAGGCCATCGCGGCACCGATGGCCATCTCATCGTTATTGGACACGATGGCGTCGAATTTGCGGCCCTGGGTCAGCCAGTCGTTGACCAGGGTCATGCCTTTGTCGCGTGACCAGGTACCGGTCTGCTCCTGGTCGATCTTGATGCCCGGGTATTTGGCCAACACCTCTTTGACGCCTTTGGTGCGGTTGGTGGTGGAGTTATTGGCGAGGTCGCCCAGCAGAATCACGATGTCACCCTTGCCTTTCATTTTTTCAGCGAGGTACTGCATCTGCATCTGGCCGGCCTCCAGGTCATTGGAGGCCACGGTAATCACGCCTTTGGGCAGGTTCAGATCATCCGGGCGGCGGTTGACGTAGACCAGCGGAATCCCGGCCTTGACCGCCGCCTCGGTGATTTTTTTGGTCGCGGCGGTATCCACCGGATTAACCACGATGGCGTCGACTTTCTGGCTGATGAAGCTTTCGACCTGGCTCAGCTGCTTGACCACGTCGCTGCGAGCGTCTTCAAACTGCAGTTTGACGCCATCGGGCATGGACTTGGCTTGCTTGTCCATGGATTCGCGCAGGTAAGTCAGCCAGGTGTCATCGAATTGCGACATGCTCACGCCAATCTTCATATCAGCGAACGCTGCGCCGCTGGCAAGCATCAGGGACAGGGCAAGTGAGGTGAAACGGATCTTGGTCTTCATGAAAAGTCTTTCTCCACATTCTTGTTGGTTTTATGGATAAGGCGCAGGACGAATTCAGTGAGTGGGCAAGCGAACGATCGGCGCGCCGGGAATGCAGCACACCAGGGCACCCCTGTGTTCGACACAGAGGAATCGGGAAAAGGAAAGGAAACTGGCGCGAAGCAGCGCGGACGGTGAGACTCGCAGAGCAGAGCTGAAGGTTTTCATCGACGGTACCTATCGTTGTTTCTTGTTTTTGTTTCGCCCTCCCCGCACTCAAGGCTGGCTTGAGGTCGATCGGGACGTTGATAGTCGGCAACCTGGAAATGACTTTATTGGAATTTAATTTCCACATCAACTCATTTTAGAATTTTATTCTGTTTTTATTCCATGACCGCACGCAGGCTTCATTTCAACCACCTGACGGCGTTCGAAACTCAGCCGTGCGGCGTCTAGAATGCGGGTGGTCGCCAGTGCATCACGGGCCTCGACCGGCAGTGGGCCAGCGCTTTGCAACGCGGTTTGTAGCTGTAAATAGAACTGATTCCAGCAACCACGCTCAGACGGAATCCGCTCGCGCTCCTCAAAGTGCTCGAACCAACCCCAACGTCGATGCTCTTCAACGCCCCAGCGATCACCTTCGGATAGTGGCGTCAGCCCGGCCAGCGCCAAGGCCTCCTGCCCATCCAGACCGTCGACGCTGTAAGTCCCTTCTGTGCCGTTGACCCGAAATCGCGGCGCCGGATTGTTTTGCAGGCAACTGCCGCTCAAGTGCGAAATCACGCCGTTGGCATGGGTCAGCGAGAGGAAAAACCCGTTGTCGAAAAGCTGGCCTTCATTGAGGTAATCCAGCTCGGCGTAAACCCGCGTCACCGGCCCGAACAGTTGCAGTGCCTGATCCACCAGATGGCTGCCCAGATCACGCAGGAATCCGCCACCGCTGCCCTTGCCCACTGACTGCGGTGAATAGCGCTCTATGCTGGATTCAAAGCGCGTGACCTGGCCCAACGCTCCGGACTCGACAAGTTTGCGTACCGTGAGGAAGTCCGAATCCCAGCGGCGGTTCTGATAGACGCTCAGCGCAACCTTGTGACGTTCGGCAGCGGTTACCAGCGCTTCGGCCTGCTGCGCGTCGGCGGCGAAGGGTTTGTCGCAGACCACGGCCACCCCGTGTTCAATGGCTTCGAGCACCAGCGCCGCCCGTCCTTCCAGCGTGGTGGAAATCACCAGTACATCGACCCCGGCTTCCACCAATTGACCAATGCTGTCGAAGGCCGGGACACCCGGGTATTCAGCCGCCAATAGATGACGGCGCTCGGGGGAACGCGTCACCACCCCAACGAAAGTCGCCGCTGGCAAGCTGCTGATCAGCGGCGCATGGAAAAACCGGCCGCCATGGCCGTAACCGACAAGTCCGATTCGCATCATTGAATTCCTTTGGTTAACACAATCCGTAGGAGCAAGGCTTGCCCGCGATTGGGACACCGCAGTTCGTCAGGCAAACCACGTCATCGTTCATCGCGGGCAAGCCTTGCTCCTACAGGAAATCGGGGCCTATTTGCACAACTCGCGGGAGACGCGCTCCAGCATCATTCGGTTGGACTCGTCCGGGCGATCTTCCCAGGCGAATACCGAGACTGTAGCAATACCGTCGAACTTGATCTCGCGCAGGGTGCTGAAGAACGCCTCCCAGTCGACCTCGCCCTGACCGATGTCCAGATGCTGGTGCACGGTGGCCGTAACGCCCGGCGGATTGACGATGTAGCGCAGCCCCGACGAGGCCTTGTGGTTGTAGGTGTCGGCGATGATCAAGTGACTCAGCTTGGAGCCTGCGTACTTGAGCATCGAGGCGATGTCGCCTTTGCCGTCGTCGTAGAAAAAGGTGTGCGGCGCCGCATAGAGGTAGTTGATCCAGTCGCGGTCCAGACCCCGAATGATGTCGACCGACTCGTTATTGCGCTCGCAGAAGTCATAGGGGTGCGCCTGGATATCGAGTTTGATGCCTTCGCGTTCGAACTCGGGAATCAACTCATCCATGGAACGCATGAACTGGTTTTCGCAGACCAGCGGGTTATCCGACTGGCCGGTGAACTCGGTGTTGACCAGCTCGCAGTCCATTTCGACAGCGATATGGATCGCACGCTTCCAGTTACGCACTGCGGCCACCCGCAAACCTTCATCGGCGGCGGCCCAGTGGTACATCGGGAGCAAGGACGAGAGTTTCACCCCGGTGTCGCTCAGGGCTTTGCGAAATTCCTTGATCCGCGCCTTGTCGACGCGCGGGGCCTTGTAGAACGGCAAAAAATCTTCCCGGGGTGAGAGTT
Source organism: Pseudomonas sp. NPDC087697 (assembly GCF_044743155.1). Classification (NCBI taxonomy): domain Bacteria; kingdom Pseudomonadati; phylum Pseudomonadota; class Gammaproteobacteria; order Pseudomonadales; family Pseudomonadaceae; genus Pseudomonas; species Pseudomonas sp. NPDC087697. The sequence goes on from NZ_JBIUVW010000005.1 coordinate 51,870, forward strand.
CGATGTGTTCGTAACCAAGCTCGGCGACTTTGTCGACCATCTTGCCCAGGGACAGCGTGCGGTACATGTAGGGGTCTAGTGCGATGCGCATGACTTACTCTCCTGAACCAGGGACTCAGCCCTGATATCAATCCTGTGGGAGCGGGCTTGCTCGCGAAGACGGCGGTACATTCAACATTGATGTGACTGTCAGACCGCGTTCGCGAGCAAGCCCGCTCCCACATTCGATGATGGTTAGCCGTAGAAGTGTGGGCGGTCTGGTAGGCCGACTTTTACGATCTGACCGCTGTTCTGCGCTTCAATGCACGCATCCGCCGCCACCGCTGCCGCAAAACCATCCCACGCCGACGGCCCGCCAACCTGCCCGGCGCGCACGCCATCGATGAAGGCCTGCAACTCAACATCGTAGGCGGCGATGAAACGGTCTTTCCAGTCCATCAGAATCGCATTCGACAGCTTGGCCCCGCTACGCATCTGCACCTGCGACGGCTCCGGCAGTTTGGCGATGCCGGTCTCGCCGACCACTTCGCACTGGATGTCGTAGCCGTACTGGCAGTTAACGAATACTTCGACGTCGATCCGCGTGCCCTTGGCGGTTTCCAGCAGAACGATTTGTGGGTCTTTCAAATGGGCGTGGGCTTTGCTGGTCTTGCGCGGGAACACCACTTGCACCGAGACGTAGTCATCGGCGAGCAACCAGCGCAACACGTCCAGTTCATGGATCAGCGTGTCGGTGATCGCCATGTCGGTCTTGTAGTTCTCACCCACGGTCGGATTGCGATGAGCGCAATGCAGCATCAGTGGCTCGCCGATCTGGCCGCTGTCGATCACCGCTTTCAAGGCTTGATAACCCTGGTCGTAAGGACGCATGAAGCCGACCTGCACCAGACGTTTGCCGTGGGCCACTTCAGCCTCGACGATCTTGCGGCAACCCTCAGCGGTGACCGCCAACGGCTTCTCGCAGAACACCGGTTTGCCCGCCGCAATCGCCGCCAGCACGAATTCTTCGTGGCTCGGCCCCCAGGAGGTGACCAGAATCGCTTCGACTTCCGGCGCCTTGATCAGCGCGTGACCGTCCGGGTACACCTCGGCGGTCAGTTTCAGGTCGGCAACCACCTTGGCTGCCTGCTGCAAATTAATGTCGGTGACCGCCACCACCTGGCTGTTGAGCAGGGTCTGGCTGCAACGACGGATGTGATCCTGACCGATAGCGCCGGTACCGATGACGCCTAGCTTTAAAGACATGGAAAGACTCCCGTTGGAATGCTTGTTGTTGTTCGTTGCAAAGCAATCAGTACTGACGGGCCTTGGCCAGTCGTTCATTAAGAGTTTTGGCCACCGCATCGGTGCGGGCGCTGGTTGAGACTTGCGCCACGCCCACCCGCCACCAGGACAGGTATTTGTGGATCATGGTCTTGGGCAGCACCTTGATGTCGATCAGCGTCGAAACGCTCTGCAACCGCGCATCGGCCAGCGCCGCTTGCAGTTGCTCGACGGTATTCACCTTGTAGGTCTTACAGCCGTAAGCCGCCGCACTCATGGCAAAGTCCACCGGGACAAAACCGCCATCGAGCTTGCCGGTCTCAGGATTACGGAAGCGGAACTCGGTGCCGAAGCTGTCCATGCCGTGTTCCATCTGCAAGTTGTTGATGCAGCCGAAGGTCATGTTGTCGAGCAGGATCACGTTGATCTTGCGCAGCTCCTGAATCGAGGTGGCCAGCTCCGAATGCAGCATCATGTAAGAGCCGTCGCCCACCAGCGCATAGACCTCACGCGCCGGTTCCGCGAGTTTCACCCCGAGCGCGGCATTGACCTCGTAGCCCATGCAGGAATAACCGTACTCAACGTGGTAGGTGTTCACGCCCTTGCTGCGCCAGCTGCGCTGCAAGTCGCCGGGCAAGCTGCCGGCAGCGGCAACAATCACCGCGTCGTCGGCCAGGGTTTCATTCAACACACCGAGCACACGGCTTTGGGTCAGGCAGGAACCGGTCAGCTCGATGAATTCGCGCAGTACCGCTGGGTCCATGTGGTCATTGATTTCCGGGACGAAATCCTCGGTTTGGTATTCGACCTGGTAGACCCGATCGACCTCTTCATCCAGTTGTGCCTTGGCCTGACGCGGTTGATCGCCCCAACTGGATCGGTAATCGGCCAGCGCTTCAGACAATGCTTGCAAACCGGACTTGGCGTCGACCAGCAACTGCACGCCATCGAGTTTCAGCGCATCGCAAGGGCTGATGTTCAGGTTGAGAAACTTCACTTCGGGATGCTGAAACAGCCATTTCGACGATGTGGTGAAGTCCGAGTAGCGGGTGCCGATCCCGATGATCAGATCGGCTTCCTTGGCCAACAGATTCGCCGCCAGACAACCGGTTTCGCCAATCCCACCGACGTTCAGCGGATGGCTTGAAACCACCGCACTCTTGCCGGCCTGAGTCTCGGCGAACGGAATGTCGAAACGCTCGGCAAACGCCTGCAACGCCGCATTGGCTCCCGAATATTTGACCCCGCCACCGCAGATGATCAGCGGCTTGCGCTTGCCTTTGAGCAATGCCACGGCGTCGCCGAGCATGGCTTCGGTGGCCGGACGACGGTCGATGCGGTGCACGCGTTTTTGCAGGAAGTAATCAGGGTAATCGTAGGCTTCAGCCTGCACATCTTGCGGCAAGGCCAGCGTCACCGCGCCGGTTTCCGCCGGATCGGTGAGCACGCGCATGGCGTGGATCGCCGCGCTCATCAATTGTTCGGGGCGGTTGATGCGGTCCCAGTATTTGCTCACCGCTTTGAAGGCGTCGTTGGTGCTGATGCTCAGGTCGTGGAACTGCTCGATCTGTTGCAGCACCGGGTCCGGTTGGCGACTGGCGTAGACATCGCCGGGCAACAGCAGCAAGGGAATGCGGTTGGCGGTGGCCGTCGCCGCAGCGGTCAGCATGTTCGCTGCGCCGGGACCGACCGATGAAGTGCAGGCGTAGATCTTGCGCCGCAGATTCTGTTTGGCAAAACCGATGGCCGCGTGGGCCATGCCCTGTTCGTTGCGGCCTTGATGGACGATCAGGTCGCCGCTGTCCTGCTCTAGCGCCTGGCCGAGGCCGAGTACATTGCCGTGGCCGAAAATGGTGAAGATCCCGGCGACGAATTTGCTTTGAACCCCATCGACCTCGACGTATTGGTTATCGAGGAATTTCACCAGGGCCTGGGCCATGGTCAGTCGTGTTGTGGTCATGTCCACTCCTTTTATGTGGATGCACACTATCTCTGTAGGAGCAAGGCTTGCCCGCGATCAAGGCGCCTCGGTGTTTCTGATACACCGCGTCATCGTTCATCGCGGGCAAGCCTTGCTCCTACGGGGGGCTAGTCAGCTCAGGGATTTTTGCAGGTGATCCATGCTCGCGCCGATCGCCTGCCGGATATCCGCCAGCCCATGCACGCTGTCGGCAAACGGTTCGAACGACAGGTAACCGGTATAGCCGGTGCTGAGCAAGGTATCGATCTGCGCCGCGTTGCCGAGGATGTCGCCCTCGCCCACCAGTACCCGATGGCCGTCGCGAATGGTCGCTAACGGCGCTTGCGCGTCCTCGACACCGGAGATGTGCACCAGCCCGGTCAGCTCAGGGAAAAACTCATGCTCACTGGCCAGATGATGGTGAAAGGTGTCATGCACCAGACGGAATACATCCAGCCCGCCAATAGACTTGATCGCGTCCACTGCCGTGCGTTTGCGCCGCAGTGAACACTCTTCGAAACCCAGCGGTTCGATGAAACCGAGAATCCCGTACTCACGCAGAATCGGCGCCAGTTCGCTCAATGCGGTACGCAGGCCAGCGCTGCGCTCAGCTTCGGAGCGTGGATCGGCACGATCATTCAGCGGGCACATCACCAACCCTTGCGCACCGCAATCACGGGCATAGGCGGCGAGTTTCAGGGTTTGCGCACGGCGCTCGTCGTTCCACACATCGAACGGGTACAACGCATTGATCGACAGCACACTGATCCCGTTGGCCCGACACAACTGACGCACGCGCTCGGGCGGCGTGCCGTCTTCGATCTCGATGCCCTTGAGGTCGTTGCGGATCTCGATGGCATCGGCTTTCAGGGCCACCGCCAGTTCAATGAATTCAGGCAGTGACAAACGTGGGGCAACCATACGGTTCAGGGCGAAACGCAGGGGCTGGCTCATTATTCTTGTTCTCCGCACTCAAGTTGATTATTTGGCTGTGGGCATGCTGAATTCGGGGCCTTTGGCGATGCTGTCCGGCCAGCGCTGCATGACGCTTTTGTAGCGGCTGTAGAAGCGAATGCCTTCTTCGCCGTAGGCATGGTGATCGCCGAACAACGAGCGTTTCCAGCCACCAAAGGAGTGCCAGGCCATAGGCACCGGAATCGGTACGTTGATGCCGACCATGCCGACCTTGATGGTGCGGGCAAACGCCCGGGCAATCCCGCCGTCGCTGGTGAAACAGGACACACCGTTGCCAAACTCATGAGCGTTGATCAGCGCTACGGCGCTGGCGAAATCCGCGACCCGGACAATGCCCAGCACCGGACCGAAGATTTCCTGCTGGTAGATGCTCATCTCGGTCGTGACCTTGTCGAACAGGGTCGCGCCGACAAAGAAGCCATTCTCCGCCCCCGGCACTTTGAAATTTCTACCGTCGACGATCAGTTGCGCGCCCTGGGCCACGCCTTGATCGATGAACCCTTCGACCTTGGCCTTGTGCTCGGCGGTCACCAATGGCCCCATGTCGCTGTCGCCCTGCATACCGTTGCCGACCTTCAGCTGATCAATGCGCGGCAGCAGTTTAGCAATCAGCTTGTCACCAACATCGCCGACGGCCACGGCAATCGAAATCGCCATGCAGCGTTCGCCGGCCGAGCCGTAAGCGGCGCCAATCAGCGCATCGGCAGCCTGGTCCAGATCGGCGTCGGGCATTACGATCATATGGTTCTTCGCCCCGCCCAGCGCTTGCACGCGCTTGCCACGGGCCGTGGCTTGCTGATGGATGTACTCGGCAATCGGCGTCGAACCGACAAACGAAATCGCTTCGATGTCCGGGTGCTGCAACAAGGCATCGACCGCGCTCTTGTCGCCCTGCACCACGTTGAACACACCGTCCGGCAACCCGGCTTCGCTGAGCAGGCGCGCCATCAGCAAACTCGCCGACGGATCACGTTCCGAAGGCTTGAGGATGAAGCAGTTGCCGGTGACCAGCGCCAGCGGAATCATCCACAGCGGCACCATCACCGGAAAATTGAACGGCGTGACCCCGGCGCAAACGCCCAGCGGCTGACGCAGGTTCCAGTTGTCGATGCCGCCACCGATGTTGTCGCTGAATTCGGTTTTCAGCAGGTTCGGCGCACCGCAGGCGTATTCGACGATCTCGATGCCACGAGTGACTTCACCCTTGGCGTCGGAAAATACTTTGCCGTGTTCGCGGCTGATGATTTCCGCCAGTTCATTGTGATGACGGTCGAGCAGTTCCTTGAACTTGAACATCACCCGCGAGCGGCGCAGCGACGATTGCTCGGACCAGGCCGGGAACGCCCGCAGCGCCGAAGCCACGGCCTCATCGACGGTCTGCTGGCTGGCCAGCCCGACCCGCGCCTGAATGGCGCCAGTGGCCGGGTTGAAGACATTGCTGAAGCGCTCACTGCCAGTGTCCTGCACCTGGCCGTTGAGGTAGTGGCCGATAACCGGGGCGTCACTCATTGTTTTTGTTCTCCAGTCAGTCTTCAGAATTCAGAGGTCCAGCAGCCAGCTGTGCTGCGGATCGTTATGGAATTGCCAGATCCGTTTAGGACCAGCCATGACATTCAGGTAATACGACTCGTAGCCATAAGGCACGCTGACCGGGTGATACCCCTTGGGCACCACCACCAGATCGCTGTTTTCCACGGCCATGGCCTGATCGATGGAGCGGTCATCGGTGTAGACCCGCTGAAAAACGAAACCTTGCGGCGGGTTGATCTGGTGGTAATAGGTCTCTTCGAGAAAGCTCTGGTGCGGCAGGTCGTCGGTGTCGTGCTTGTGCGGCGGGTAGCTCGATGAATGCCCGGACGGTGTGCGCACCTCCACCACCAGCAGCGAATGCGCAGGCGCGGTGTCCGGCAGGATGTCGCAGACGTAACGGGTGTTGGCACCCTTGCCGCGCACGCTGCGCTTCATGCTTTCGGGTGTGATCAGCCGAGGGCCGAGACCGGCCGATTTCGAGCCAGGCGCGGCACACACGGCAATCTGTACATCGCTGAGGGCGACTACCTGCGCCTGACTGCCAGGTGGCAAGTACGCGGCGAACGGTGATTTGTCTTCGAACACCGAATGGCGGTCGCCGATGTTGTCCCAGTTGAACGCGCCCTGCCCTGGCGCCTCACCGCTGACGTCGACCCGACCGCTGAGCAACACCAGGCACAGCTCTTTATCGCCCGCGCTGACCGGCAAGGTTTCGCCGAGGCTCAGGCGATAGGCGGCGAAACCGACGTATTCCAGCGCACCGGCCGCCAACTCGACCATGGTCCGGCCCTTTGCGTTGCTCTTGACCAGCAGGTTCATTGCCCTCTCCTCTGATCGAGTAATGCGCGCAAGGTGTCGTAACCTTTCTTGGCGTAGACATAGCTCGGCGCGACAGCCGGATCCTGTTCGGCCTCGACCACCAGCCAGCCGTGATAATCGGCGGCCAGCAACACCTCCAGCAGCGCGGCGAAGTCGATATCACCGTCGCCGGGCACGGTGAACGTGCCGTTGATGATGCAGTCAGGGAAACTCCAGAGATTGTTGCGCGCCAGTTGCACCACCGGTTTACGCACGTCCTTGAAGTGCACGTGGCAGATACGCCCGACGTGTTTGCGCAGCACCTCGATCGGTTCACCGCCGCCCATGTAGCAATGGCCCGAATCGAACAGCAGACCGACTTCGCTGCCAGTCAGCGCCATCAATTTATCGATGTCCGCTGGCGATTCGACGTAAGCGCCCATGTGGTGGTGATAGGCCAGACGCACGCCCTGGGACAGGGTGAAACGTGCCAGTTCAGTTAGCTTGTCGGCGTATTCCCGCCAGGCCTGCTCGGTGTGAAAACGCGGGCGCTCGACCAATGGAATGCGCTGACCCTGAATCGAATCGGCGACTTCGCCGTACACCAGCACCTTGGCGCCATTCTTCGCCAGCAACTCGACATGGCTGCCGATGGCGTCGATTTCTTCAGCCACCGAACGCCGTGCCAGGCGGCTGGAATACCAACCCGACACCAGCGCCAGGTCGTAAGGCCGCAACACGTCGCCCACCCCTTTGGCGTCCTTGGGGAACTTGCCGTTGAGTTCAAAACCTTCGTAGCCGATTTCCTTGCCCTCACTCAGGGCAGTGCTCAACGGGGTTTCGCCACCGAGGGACGGCAGGTCGTCGTTGCTCCAGGAAATCGGGTTGATGCCAATTCGGATAGCGGGCATGGCTGCACCTTTTATTGTTTTCTAAAAATGAGATCGCACAAACCACCCCCCGTAGGAGCAAAGCTTGCTCGCGATGCTTTTGGCGTTCTTGAGGGCCCCATCGCGGGCAAGCCTTGCTCCTACGGGTCATCAGCGCTTCAGGCTCGCGCCTTGCGCCAGGCATCAATGAGTTCGACAAACGTGCCCTGCACTCTCTGAATCAGCGCCTCGTCATCGATCTCACCGGCCAACCACGCTCGGCTCGGTTCCTGGAAAATCGTCCGGCCCACCGCAAACCCCCGACAGGTCTTGCTCTGGCTCGCTTGCGCAAAGCCTTCGGCCAGCGCTGCGGCCGGCGCATTCAGGCCCAGCAGCACCACGCCTCGGCAATAGGGGTCGCGCTCCTGGATCAGTTCGTCGAGCTGTTTCCACTCCTCACTGCTTTGCGCCTCGATCTTCCACCAGGCCGGGAAAATGCCCAGGTTGTACAGGCGTTTGATCGCGCGATAGAGCACGTCCGGATGCGGTGACGGGTGATCCTTGGGCGGGATGATTTCCAGCAGCAACTCATGGCCGCTGACCTGCGCCGCCTGATACAAACCCTTGATCTGCGCCTCCTGTTCCAGACGCAACAGCGGCTCGTCGTCCGGGTGAAACTGCACCAGGCACTTGATGATTTGTTCCTGCGGCCAGGCGATCAGATTGCTGCCAATCGAGCGGCCATGTTCGAAGGCCAATGGCCGTGAACCCTGGACTTCCACCGGACGTGCCACCCACCAACCACGACCGGTGGCGGCATTAAGCGAGTCCTGGCCGAAACGCTGGTCAGCCAGCAGGCCGACATCGGCTTCGATGCCCTGCCGACGCAGGTCCGCTTCGACCCGCTCCACGGCTTGGATAAACAACTGCTTGAGCTCGCAAATACTGCTCAGGTCACGTCCACCCTTTTGCGCCAGCTCCACCAGTTGCCCGCGATGGTCGAAGGCAAAGATGAACAGTTGCTTCCAGGCTTTGCGTGGCACGCTGACCTGATGCAAGCGTTGCAGCACGGCATCCTGATCCGGCCGGGTGATCGGCACCGGGCTGTTGAACAGGTAATCCAGTTCGGCACGGGTCGGCATGGCCGGGGCGCAGGCGTGGCGTGAAACCACCAGACCGCCGCAGGCGTTGGCCAACTGGCAGCAGCGCTCGTCACTGGCATCCTCCAGCCAGCCGCTGAGGAAGCCCGACATAAAGGCATCGCCAGCGCCCAGTACGTTGAGCACTTCGACCCGCACACCGGGATAGATCGCGCCGTCTTCGAGACGTACCGGAATCACCCCGTGAATCACCGTGCAGCCTTGCGGCCCGAGCTTGACCACCAACGTCGCTGCCGTCAGGCGTCGCACGTTACGCAGTGCGCTCAACAAGTCTTCGGAGCCACCGGCAATCAGAAACTCCTCTTCGGTGCCGACGATCAGGTCAAAACGCGGAAGTATTTTCTGTACGTGCTGGCTGACCTGCTGGTCGGCGACGAAACGGGTTTCGCCATCCGCCTTGCCCGCCAGGCCCCAAAGGACCGGACGGTAATCGATGTCGAGAATGCGTTTGACGTTGTGCTTTTCGGCGTACTCCAGCGCCTGGATGCTCGCTTTGTAGACGCCGTCGGTAGAGAAATGCGTGCCGGTGATCAGCAAGGCTTTGCTGGAGGCAATAAAGGCTTCGCTGATGTCTTCGGCGCGCAGGGCCATGTCGGCGCAGTTTTCGCGGTAGAACACCAACGGAAAGGTTTCGCGGTCCTTGAGGCCCAGCAGGACCATGGCGGTGAGGCGCTCCGGATCGACCTTGATACCGCTGACGTCGCAGCCTTCGCGGGCCAGGGATTCGAGCAGGAAGCGGCCCATGTGGTCGTCGCCGACCCGACTCAGCATGGCCGACTTCAGCCCCAACCGGGCCGTGCCGAATGCGATGTTGGCGGACGAGCCTCCGAGGTATTTGGCGAAGCTTGAGACATCCTCCAGCCGCGCACCGACTTGCTGCGCATAGAGGTCGACGCCAAGGCGCCCGAGGCAAATCAGATCCAATTGACGCCCACTGGCAAAACGAGTCTGGCCCATGCTGGCTCCTGTTATTTTTATCAGCCTGCGTTCGGGGCGGTGGTGGCGCCGAACACTCTTGGTGGATGCAGACTAAAACGGGCGGCGCCCACAAATCAATATTTATTCCAATAAATTTTTACGTGGAATATTTTTTCCAATAAACTTTTACAGAACCGCTCCAGACACACTGCATCGTTTCAGCAACTGTCTGGCTGACCCACGGCTCAAGATTTTATTCACGCCTACCCTGTAGACTGCGCACAGCCAACCTATTGTCAGGGGCAGCGCTTCACCGAGCGGCCCTGTAAGAACAAGCCAGAAGGATTATTTATGTCCCGCACCGATCAGCCGGCTACCGCCGAGACCACGCCGGAAAGCGACCTCGCCAGCCCCCCGATCAATGCCGAGCGCTTGCTGGCGCTCATCACCAACGAATACGAAAGCCTGCCGCGCCAGCTCAAACGCATCGCCAGCTACATGAGCCAGCAGAGCGACCGGATCATGGTCGACCGCATCAGCGACATCGCGCGCGAATGCGAAGTGCACCCCTCGGCCATCGTGCGCTTCTCCCAGCGCTTTGGTTTCAGCGGTTTCAGCGAAATGCAGGCGTTGTTCCGCGAGGCGTACACCCACAAGACCACGCCGGTACAGAACTACCAGCAGCGCATTCGCAGCATGATTGCCAACAAGTCACAGAAGGCCAGCGGCGGCGACCTGGCGCGCGAGTGCATCAACGCCACGCTGTCGGGCATCGAACGCCTGGGCCTGGAGCTGGATGACCAGTCCTTCGAGAAAGCCGTGGACCTGGTGGTCAATGCCGACAACATCTACGTGGTCGGGGTGCGCCGCTCATTCGCGGTAGCCGATTACCTGGTGTACAACCTGCAACACACCAACAAGCGCATTCACCTGGTCTCGGGGCTGGGCGGCAGCTATCGCGAGCAAATGCGCAGCGTGCGGGCCAATGATCTGGTGATCGCCATCAGCTTCACGCCCTACGGCAAGGAAACCCAGCACTGCCTGCGCATCGCCCAGCATCATCAGGCGAAAACCCTGATCATCACCGACAGCAACCTGTCACCGCTGGCCAAACGGGCGAACACGGTGTTGCTGGTCAATGAAGGCTCCTCGTTTGCGTTCCGCTCCTTGAGTGCGACCTTGTGCCTGTGTCAGGCGCTGTTCATCGCCGTGGCCTATCGCCTGGAACTGAAGATGGATGAGATTCACGAGCAGGTCGGGTTCGAGGACTGACCCTCACCGCCATGATGGGTGTGGGCCTGCAATGAGCCCGGCACCCCGGTGCGAACCAGCCCGCCCTCCTCGATCCAGGCCTGGGTCGATTGATAAGCGCGTTGCAGCAGTTGATCGGTCTGGGTGAAATCGAACACCGAGATCCCCAGCGGACACAGCGGCGCGACCACATGGATCACCGCTCGCGGTGAGTACAGCTCAATGTCGCGCACCAGTTGACGCATGCTCATCAGGTTCAAGGTGTGCAGCGCCAACGCCACCAGCCCCGATGGTGGACTGGGGCAGTCACAACCAAATCCGGTCGGCACCACCACAACCCGCGTCGCTCCCAGGTACACCGCACTGGCAATCGGCGTATTGCTGGCAACGCCGCCATCGACCAACAGCTTGTCGCCGATCTGCACACACGGAAACACCAATGGAATCGCCGCACTGGCCAGCAACGCCTGCTCGGCACTGCCGCTGGACAGCAGTTCTTCGGCGCCGGTGAGCAAATTGGTGGTGACGATGTATAGCGGCAATTCGGTGTCTTCAATCTGCTTGAAGGGCAACGCCTGCCGCACCAGATGCTCCAGCGCCGAAGGCTGCAACAGAAAGCCTCTGCGCCGAAAAATCGCCGACAGGCTATCGAGCAGCGAAAACGGAAACACATCGGCCTTGCGCAAACCCCGCCAGAAGTCCGCCAGCTCGGCTACCCCTTGCGCAGTCGGCCGCGCAGCAAAGTACGCACCGTTGATGGCGCCGACCGATGCACCGATCACCAGGTCGAATGAAACGCCCGCTTCGACCAGCGCCTGCAACATGCCGACCTGAACCGCACCGAGGCTACCGCCACCGGCGAGGACGAGTGCAGTTTTTTCCGCAGGCATGGCAGACCTCCAGAACCGCTCAGGTTTAGATACTCAAGCATAGCGGTTGAGCTCGATTACACTCGGCTCGTCGCTAGCGCATCAAGCGATTGTGACAGTGGCGAAGGTCACGGGTTTACCGCTAAATTGGCGGCGCACTGTCTGCGCATAATCACAGGAGCTGTACATGAAGCTGATCGGAATGCTCGATTCACCTTATGTAAGACGCGTCGCCATTAGCCTGAAGTCGCTGGACATCCCGTTCGAGCACGCCTCGGTGTCGGTGTTCCGCCATTTTGCGCAGTTCCAGCAGATCAATCCGGTGGTCAAGGCCCCGACGCTGGTGCTGGACAACGGCGAAGTGCTGATGGACTCGACCTTGATCATCGACTACCTGGAAGCCTTGAGCGGCCCGGACAGAAGCCTGATGCCCGCGCCACTGGACCAGCGCCTGCGTTCATTGCGGCTGATCGGCCTAGCCCTGGCGGCCTGCGAGAAATCGGTGCAGATCTATTACGAGCGCACTTTGCGGCCGGCCGAGAAACAGCATGAACCGTGGCTGGAACGCGTTGGCGGGCAGTTGCTGGCGGCGTATTCGGTGCTGGAACAAGAGCTGGAAAGGCAGCCACTGAAGACCGACGGCACCCTCGATCAGGCTGGCATCACCCTCGCCGTGGCCTGGAGCTTCACCAATCTGGTGGTGCCGGATCAGGTCAGTGACGCGCAGTTTCCGAAGATCCGCGCATTTACTGCCTACGCCGAACAGCTGCCGGCGTTTATCAGCATGCCGATTACCTGAAGACTGACCTATGGGAGCTGGCGCCGCCTGCGATCTTTTGGCCCCATCGCAGAGGCCACAAAATCAAGATCAAAAGATCGCAGCCTTCGGCAGCTCCTACGAACTTGCGTACGGGTTCGACTGCCCGGCGTAGGAGCTGCCGCAGGCTGCGATCTTTTGGTGATCCTGCACGCGCAGCCCTCTTTAACCTCAAACCGCCCCCATCGCCACCCGCTGCACCAGCCCATCGGCATGACAAATCACCCGATTGCGCCCGGTAGTCTTGGCCGCATACAGCGCCTCATCGGCATCGTTGAGCCATTGCAGGGCTTCGCTGTGCATCGGGTCGAACGCGGCCAGGCCGATGCTCAGGCTGACTTTCAACGCCGGATTCTGTTCGTAACCCAGCCCCGAAAACCGATCACGCAAAGCGTCCATCGCCTGCGCGGCGTGGGCCAGTGGCACGTCGGGCAGGATCACGCAGAACTCGTCGCCGCCATAACGCCCGGCCAAGTCGCTGGCGCGCAGGTTTTGTTTGAGAATTTTGCTTAGCTGACGCAACACACTATCGCCGGCCACGTGGCCGTAAGTGTCGTTGATGGATTTGAAGTGGTCGATGTCGATCAAGGCAATCGCCCCGCCCCGCTGCTGGCGCTGACAACGCTGGAACTCGACGTCCAGCGCATCTTTCCAGGTGCCATGGTTCAACAGACCGGTCAGGCTGTCGGTGCGGCTCAGGGCCAACAGTTCGCGTTTGTGTTGGCCCAGTGTGTGGGCCTGGCGAAAGCAGATCCAGCCCAGCATCAAGGGATACAGCGTCAGCAACGGTAAGCAGGCATACAGCTGAATCGGGCTTGTTTGCGGGATGAACACAGGGAAGAAAAGTAGTAACCCGACGCCCATACCCAGCAGTTGGGCCACCGTACCCGCGAGCAGAAAACGCAAGCCACCAATGGCGACGTTGTTCATCGCCATCATCGATAACGTGGCGGTGCTGGGTAAGGGATTGAACTGCATGGCAGCGACCCAGAACCCACCCATGAACGCGTCGATCAACAGATTGCGGTGTTCGGCCTGATAAGGCGATTGCGAGCTGCGCGCCCATTGATAGGCCAGGTGCGGCCAGATCAGGCCGTTGAACAGCATCAGCGCCAACAGCCAACGGGGCGGGTTGAGTGGAATGATCGCCGCGCCCACGCAGAGCAGGCCCAGGACCATCCCCAGGGTTCGCGACGTGTAGAGCCTCCTGGCCAGTGAAAGTCCCTTTCCTCCGTTATGTTGCATAGGGGGCCAAAGCTCCTGATTACTACCGGAAACACAGGGATGTCTGGGAGTCTATCAGGGTGACCTCAAATAGCCATCACCGCCCGGCGCCCCGAAATAGACCTGCGGGCAGGCCCGCTGTCGAAAATTTGACTATAAATGACAAGGGACCTGCGTCGACGCCTGCTGTGTGGGAGAACACCATGCTCGTTGTACTGATCGTTGTCGCAGTGTTGATCATCTGGAGTTGGCGGACCTGGCCACGCATCGGGCACGTGTTGTACGACGCGAGCATGGCATTGGAGGCGCGGCTTTATCGCCTGCACAAAGTCTCGGTGCCAATTACCGGGATGAACATGGTCACGTACCAGGGCGGACCGGCCAACGCCGCTAAAACTATCCTGATGCTCCACGGTTACAGCGCCGACAAGACGATCTGGCTGCGCTTCGCCCGGCATTTTGTCGACGATTGCCGGGTGCTCATTCCCGACTTGGCGGGCCACGGTGAAACCGGGTTCAAGGCCGGCGCAGGCTACGACATACCGAGCCAGACTCAACGGCTGATCCAGTTGCTCGATGCCTGCAAAATCGACAAGGTGCATGTCATCGGCAACTCCATGGGCGGTTACATCGCCGCCTGGCTCGCGGCGACCCATCCTGAACGAGTCGCGTCAGTGGCCTTGATTGACCCGGCCGGCCTCAGTTGCTCACCGGAACCCAGCGACATGGATCGTCTGCTGGCTCAAGGCGCCAACCCGTTCCTGATCCACTCACGCGCAGACTTCAACGTGTTCTATGCCATGACCATGGCCTCCCCGCCGTGGGTACCGGGCGTGGTGCTGGCCGCGATGACCGAACGTTATGAGCGTCGGCGCGATGAACTGGCAGAGATTTTCGAGGACCTCAATGGGAGCCAACCAATCGGCGAAAAACTGCACGACATCCACGGCCCCGCCCTGCTGCTGTGGGGTCGCGAAGACCGGCTGATTCACGTCAGCAGCGCGCCTGTCTGGGCGCACGGTATCGCCGGGTTGGAGGTGGAAATCTGGGACGGTATCGGGCACATGCCGATGGTCGAACGGCCGGGGAAAACGGCGGCGTTGTATCGTGGGTTTCTGCAAGGGCTGACGCTATGAACATCCTCTACGACGAACACATCGACGGCGCTCTACCCCCGGTGGACAAGAACGCGTTGCTCAACGCCCTGCGCGAGCAGGTGCCGGATCTGGACATTCTCTACCGCGAAGAAGAGCTCAAACCCTACGAGTGCGACGGGCTCTCGGCGTATCGAACCACGCCGATGCTGGTGCTGCTGCCGCGCACGCTTGAGCAGGTTCAGGCCGTGCTCAAACTCTGCCACGCCCGGCGGGTGCCGGTAGTGGCGCGTGGCGCGGGCACCGGGCTGTCCGGGGGCGCGTTGCCGTTGGAAAAAGGCGTGCTGCTGGTGATGGCGCGCTTCAACCAGATCCTGCACATCGACCCCGCCGCCCGCACGGCGCGGGTTCAGCCGGGGGTGCGCAACCTGGCGATTTCCCAGGCAGCAGCGCCGTTTGGCCTGTATTACGCGCCGGATCCGTCCTCGCAGATCGCCTGCTCGATTGGCGGCAATGTCGCGGAAAACGCTGGCGGTGTGCACTGCCTGAAGTACGGTTTGACCGTACACAATGTGCTGAAACTGGAAGTGTTGACGATCGAAGGTGAACGCCTGACCCTCGGCTCTGACGCGCTGGACTCAGCGGGTTTCGATCTGTTGGCGCTGTTCACCGGATCCGAAGGGCTGCTGGGGATCATCACCGAAGTCACGGTCAAACTGCTGCCCAAACCGCAGGTGGCCAAGGTGCTGCTCGCGAGTTTCGACTCCGTGGAAAAAGCCGGACGCGCCGTGGCGCAGATCATCGCCGCCGGGATCATCCCCGGTGGCCTGGAGATGATGGACAACCTGGCCTTGCGCGCCGCTGAAGACTTCATTCATGCCGGCTACCCGGTGGACGCCGAGGCCATTCTGCTGTGCGAACTCGATGGCGTCGAAGCCGATGTGCGCGACGACTGCCTGCGGGTTCGCGCAGTACTGGAACAGGCCGGCGCCAGTGAGGTGCGCCAGGCCCGTGACGAGGCGGAACGGGTGAAGTTCTGGGCCGGACGCAAAGCTGCGTTCCCGGCGATCGGGCGCTTGTCGCCGGATTATTACTGCATGGACGGCACCATTCCGCGCCGCGAATTACCTGCGGTGCTCAAAGGCATCGCCGAGCTTGCCAGTGAGCACGGCTTGCGGGTGGCCAACGTGTTCCATGCCGGCGACGGCAACATGCACCCGTTGATCCTGTTCGACGCCAACCAGCCCGGCGAGCTGGAACGCACCGAAGCCCTCGGCGGAAAAATCCTTGAGCTCTGCGTCAAGGTTGGCGGCAGTATCACCGGCGAGCATGGTGTCGGTCGGGAGAAAATCAATCAGATGTGCGCGCAATTCAACAGCGACGAGCTGACAGTGTTTCACGCGGTAAAAGCAGCCTTCGACCCCCAAGGCCTGCTCAATCCCGGCAAGAACATTCCCACTCTGCATCGCTGCGCCGAGTTCGGCGCCATGCATGTCCACGGCGGGGAATTGCCCTTCCCTGAACTGGAGCGTTTCTGATGCGCACCGAACAGGATAGAGACGCCAGCGCGGAGTTACTGGAGCAGATCAACCAGGCCCGGGAGAACGCCACCCCGCTGCGCATTCAAGGCGCCAGCAGCAAGGCCTTCCTCGGCCGCGAGGTCGCCGGCGAGGTGCTCGACACCCGGCCCCATCGCGGCATCGTCAGCTATGACCCGACTGAACTGGTGATCACCGCCCGCTGCGGTACACCGCTGAGGGAATTGCTGGCGGCGCTGGATGCGGCCGGGCAAATGCTCCCCTGTGAACCGCCGTCCTTTGGTGAAGATGCAACGGTTGGCGGCATGATCGCCTCGGGACTATCAGGCCCGCGTCGACCGTGGGCCGGTTCGGTGCGCGATTTCGTCCTCGGCACCCGGCTGATCACTGGCAGCGGCAAACAGCTGCGTTTTGGTGGTGAGGTGATGAAAAACGTCGCCGGTTATGACCTGTCGCGGTTGTTGACTGGCAGCTTCGGTTGCCTCGGCGTGATCACCGAAGTCTCGCTCAAGGTCCTGCCCAAACCGCGCCAGTGCCTGAGCATCAGCCTGGAACTCGACAGCGCCCGCGCCTTGAGCAAACTCGCCGAGTGGGGCCAGCAACCGCTGCCCATCAGCGCGGCGAGCCATGACGGCCGGCAGTTGCACTTGCGGCTGGAGGGTGGCGAAGGTTCGGTCAGCGCTGCCCATCAACGACTCGGTGGCGAGGTGCTGGACTCTGCTTACTGGCAGGCGTTGAATGAGCAACAGCTGGAATTTTTCGATGCAGGTCTGCCGTTGTGGCGTCTGTCGCTACCCAACAACCTCGGCCCGCTGACGCTGCCCGGCGACCAACTGATCGATTGGGCCGGTGCGCAACGCTGGTTGAAATCCGACGCGCTCAATATTCAGTCGCTGGCCTTCGATCTGGGCGGCCATGCCACCTGCTACAGCCACGGCGTCAGCGACAGCCCGTTCCAGCCGTTGGCGCCTGCGCTGCTGCGCTATCACCAACAGCTCAAGGCCCAACTCGATCCTCAGGGATTGTTCAACCCTGGCCGGATGTACGCGGAGTTCTGAAGCATGCAGACCACCCTCAGCGAACAGGCCAAACGCCTGCCCCGCGCGGCAGAGGCCGAAAGCATTCTGCGTACCTGCGTGCACTGCGGATTCTGCAACGCCACCTGCCCAACCTATCAACTGCTCGGCGATGAACTGGACGGCCCGCGTGGGCGCATCTACCTGATCAAGCAAGTCCTCGAAGGCCACCCCGCCACCGCCCAGACCCAATTGCACCTGGACCGCTGCCTGTCGTGCCGCGCCTGCGAAACCACCTGCCCGTCCGGGGTCGATTATCACAACCTGCTGGACATCGGCCGCGCCGTGGTCGATCAGGCAGTGCCGCGCTCAGCGAGTCAGCGCGTGTTGCGCCAGGGCTTGCGGGCGATGGCGCCGAACCCCGGACTGTTCAAAGCCTTGTTGCAGATCGGTGCAACCTTCCGACCGTTGATGCCGCGCGATCTCGAAGCCAAATTGCCTCACGACATTCCGTCAGCGGGAGAATGGCCAACCTCGGTGCATTCGCGAACAGTGCTGATGCTCGAAGGCTGTGTGCAGCCGGGTTTGTCACCAAACACCAATGCCGCAGCGGCGCGGGTGCTGGATCGCTTGGGCATCAGCGTCACACCCATTACCCAGGTCGGATGCTGCGGTGCGCTGGACTATCACCTCGACGCACAGGAACAGGGGTTGAATCGCGCCCGCCAGAACATCGACGCCTGGTGGCCCGCGCTGGAAAACGGCGCCGAGGCTATCGTGCAAACCGCCAGCGGCTGTGGTGCGTTTATCAAGGATTACGGGCATTTGCTCAAGACCGATCCGGCCTACGCGGCCAAGGCCGAACGGGTCAGCGAGATGAGCAAAGACCTGGTAGAGATCCTGCGCGACGAGCCGCTCGAACGGCTGTGCGCTGCTACCGAGCGACGGATCGCCTTCCACTGCCCGTGCACCTTGCAGCACGCGTTAAAACTCGGCGGTGCAGTCGAAGAACTACTGACCCGGCTGGGTTTCAATCTCACAACGGTGCCCGACAGTCATCTGTGCTGCGGTTCAGCTGGCACCTACTCATTGACTCAACCGGTGCTTGCCCGGCAACTGCGCGACAACAAGCTCAACGCTCTGGAAAGCGGCCGCCCGGAACTGATCGTCACCGCCAACATCGGTTGTCAGAGCCACCTCGCCAGCGCCGGACGGACGCAGGTTAAGCACTGGATCGAACTGGTGGATCAGGTTTTGCGCTGAGTGCAGCAGTCATTTGCAGAATGAAGTTCAGAAGAAACTTCGTTTGTCAGCACCGCCTGTGCCGAACAGAATCGGCCTACTCCACTGTCACTGCGCCGGGATTCGTGTTTATGAGCAACCACAACGTCGTCAGCCCAGACCTGATCCGCCAACGCTTCTCGCGGGCGATGTCAGACATGTACCGCGAAGAAGTGCCGCTGTACGGCGCCTTGATGGAACTGGTGGCGCAGACCAACGCTCAGGTGCTCGACAGCGATCCGGCGATTGCCCGGCAGTTACGCAGTACCGGCGAAATCGAGCGTCTGGACCTGGAACGCCACGGTGCAATCCGCGTCGGCACCGCCGAGGAACTGGCGACCCTCTGCCGTTTGTTCGCGGTGATGGGCATGCAACCGGTCGGCTATTACGACCTGACACCGGCCGGGGTGCCGGTGCATTCCACGGCATTCCGCGCCGTGCATGAAACCTCATTGCAGGTCAGCCCGTTCCGGGTGTTCACCTCGCTGCTGCGCCTGGAGCTGATCGAAAACCCCGAGCTGCGCGCCTTTGCCGAATCGGTGCTGGCCAAGCGTTCGATTTTCACCGCGCAGGCGCTGGCGCTGATCGAGCAGTCCGAACAACACGGTGGACTCAACGAACAGCAAGCCGAGGATTTCGTCGAACAGGCACTGGAAACCTTCCGCTGGCACCACCACGCCACCGTCACCGCCGCGCAATACCAGCAACTCAGCGCCCAGCATCGCTTGATCGCCGACGTGGTCGCCTTCAAAGGCCCGCACATCAACCACCTGACGCCGCGCACCCTGGACATCGACATCGTGCAGGCAAAAATGCCCGAACACGGCATCACCCCTAAAGCGGTGATCGAAGGCCCACCGCGCCGCCAGTGCCCGATACTGCTGCGCCAGACCAGTTTCAAAGCGCTGGACGAGCCGATTGCCTTCACCGATCAACAGCAGGCTCATGGCAGCCACAGCGCCCGCTTCGGTGAAATCGAACAACGCGGCGCCGCGCTGACGCCTGAAGGTCGCGCACTCTACGACCGCCTGCTCAACGCCGCCCGCGATGAGCTCAAGGACTTCCCCAACGAAGCCAACGCGGCACGCTACAACAGCCTGATGGAACAGCATTTCAAGGCATTCCCGGACAGCTACAGTGAGATGCGCGAACAAGGCCTGGCTTACTTTCGCTACTTCGTCACCGAAAAAGGCCTGGCGGCCGATAGCGAAGAGCTTGAGTCAACGTCGTTGCAAGGTTTGCTCAAAGCCGAGTACATCCGCGCCGTGCCGCTGGTGTACGAAGACTTTCTACCAGTCAGCGCGGCGGGGATCTTCCAGTCGAACCTCGGCGACGCCGCACAAACCCACTACGGCGAGCACTCGAACCGGCAAGCGTTTGAAAAAGCCTTGGGACGGCAGACTATTGATGAATTGGCGTTGTATGCGCAGACGCAACAGCGTTCGATTGAAGAGTGCTGCGCCGCGCTTAATCTGCCGCCGCTGAGCTGATAGGTAGGCGGATCGTCAACAGAAATACGGTGATTCTATGTGACTTCGCACGGGTGTTGGCGATTCCGCTGCGCGACGGTTGTGATTTGCTGGATGTCATCGGCCGAGGATTGCAGGAGCAGGTGTCGGTGCCGTAACGAAAATGGGCGACCCTGGGTTCAATGACGGTCAGTTAAGGAAATACATTCCGTAAAACGAAGCAAGTCCAGTGTGGGAGCGGGCTTGCTCGCGAAAGCGTCATATCGAGCGACATATTCGTCGCGTCGTAAACCGTCTTCGCGAGCAAGCCCGCTCCCACATTTGATCTTTACTGTTTCAAACCTTGCGTTCGCTTAACTGACTGGCATTAACCTCCCCCTCACTTCGCCGCACTGACAATGATCTTCCCAATCATCTGCGGGTGCAGCGTGCAGTAGTATTCATAGGTCCCCGGCGTATTGAACTGGTAGGAAAACTGGTCGTTGGTGTCGAGCGCTGCCGAATGGAACACCTTGTGGGTTTCCATCAGCGTATGGACCGTTTGATCGTCGTTGACCCAGGTCACGGTGGTGCCCACCGCTATCGTCACTTCCTTGGGACCAAACATGAATTCCTTGATGTCGATTCTGGTCCCTTCCGCCCACGCCGGTATCGAAACCATCAGGCAACCCAAGGCCAGTACCCGCAGTAAATGCTTCATGTCAACGCCTCCTTTAAACAAGTGTTGAATCGATCAGTGCCAACGGATGATCGCCCTGCGTCGCCTTGACCTCGGTAATTCCCAAGTAGTTGCGCAGTTGATCGGCAGCCACGGTCATCGGTCCCGGTGCTGGTCCGGCACCGGGTGCGGGTTGCGGGTAAGCCGTGCCGCGCGCGGTGTGGAAGGTGATGTTGCCTTCGACCTTCTGGATGACCTGATGGATGTGACCATTGAGCACCGTCACCGAACCGTATTTGCGCAGCATCGCGATGGCTTGATCACCGTCTTCGGTGCCCCAGCCCCACGGCTGATAGATCGTCCACAACGGAATGTGGGTGAACACCACAACCGGTGTGCTGGTGCTCACCGCCTTTAAATCATCCTGCAGCCAGGCCAGTTGCTCGGCACCGAGGGTGGCCTCGTGGCCGGCCTGGAAGTTGAAGACGTTGACCAGCCCGATGAAGTGCACGCCATGGTCGTCGAAGCTGTACCAGCCGTTGCCTTTGGTGCCTTTGCCATAGCGTTCGAGGTAGAGCTTGCCGCCACCTTCATCGAGGGTGTCGTGCTCGCCCGGTATGTAGTGCACAGTTGAAGGCAGGCCTTTGAGAATATGCGCGGCAGTATCGAATTCTTCCGGTTTGGAGAGGTGGGTGATGTCACCTGTGTGGAGGATCAGCGAAGGCCTTTTCGGCAGCGCGATAACTTTGTCGATGGCGACCTGCAAAGTCTTCAGCGGTTCGGGATTGGCTTCCTTGTTGAAGCCGATGTGTGAATCGCTGATTTGCACGAAGTGAAAAGTGCTGTCCAGCGCTTTCGGGTCCGATAAGGTGCCATCGTCACTCAGGGCGAACGCTCGCGGAATACCGCCGCTCAACGCCCAGATAACACCGGCGCCAGCCCATGCCGAGCATTTGAGCAGGTTTCTGCGGTCGGGGTCCAAGGGGCCGTCTGTACGCTTTTCATGTGATGCTGAACGAATGTTCATGGGAACGCCCTCGTAGCGGTCTACATTGATGAACTGACAGGATGTACAACCGATCCGGTCGGGGATTTATTCCAGACAAAAAAATATTTTTTATTTCGGGAATAAAACGCAACGCATCCGGGTTATAGGGGGCAAAGGCTGGAGCCACTATGAAGCGATTTGAGGAGCTGTTTGCGCCACATATGGATGCGGCTTATAACCTCGCACGCTGGCTCACCGGCAGTGACAGCGCGGCGCATGATGTGGTGCAGGAAAGTGCGCTCAAGGCGTTCAGGTTTCTGCATCGTTTCGCGGACGGCAACGCCAGGGCCTGGTTCCTGACGATCGTACGCAACGAGAGTTACAACTGGCTCAAGGGCTCGACCGGTCATCGTTGGGTCGCCATCGGCGATGAGATCTCGCAAGACAATTTTGCCTTGAGCCACAGCCAGACACCGGAACTGCTCGCCATGCAGGCGGAGGACGCCACACGGATTCAGCAGGCACTGCGCGCCCTGCCCCCGGTCTTCCGTGAAATGATCGTCCTCAAGGAGTTGGAAGACATGCCCTACAAGGACATCGCGAAAGTGGTCGACATACCACTTGGAACCGTCATGTCCCGACTGGCCCGGGCTCGCGCCATGCTCAAGCTGGAACTACTGAAGTTGCAAGGCCATGAATGAGATCAACTGCACGCTCTGCCACGAACTGATTCATGGCTACCTGGACCATGAACTGGACAGTGCGAGCGCAACGAACGTTGCCGAGCACCTGTCGCAATGCGCCGACTGCCAACGCGTGCATGACGAAGCGCAACGGTTGATCGCCAGCGTCAAGACCTATGCGCCTTATTACGCGGCGCCCGACGCACTGATTCAAGAGGTCTTCGCCAATCCCCAGTCACCGACTTCTCCCTGGCGAGCCCTGAGAGACGCCGCACAAAAGTGGCTGGCACCGGCGTTTTCCGCGGTCGCGTTGGCCATGGCCCTGGTGTTGTATGTGACCACGCCTTCGCCTGAGCAACCCTGGCTGGACGAAGCGGTGTCCAGCCATGTGCGTTCGCTGATGGCCCAACACTTGAACGATGTCGTGTCCTCCGACCGGCACACCGTCAAACCCTGGTTTACCGGCAAGCTGGACTTTTCGCCGCCGGTGTTCGACTTCTCGGCACAGGGTTTCCCTTTGCTGGGTGGGCGGCTGGATTACCTGCAACACCAGACCACCGCTGCGCTGTCCTACGGGCGGGCGAAACACATCATCAACGTGTTTATTCTGCCGACGACAGAAACCGATAAACCCCGGCTAAGTCAGTCCATCCGCGGCTACAACGTGGTTGCCTGGCAAGACCATCACATGCGTTTTATCGTGATATCCGATCTGGAAAAAACCGAGCTGGAAGTCTTCAGCCAGTTGCTTGCACAGGGTGCTTTTTAACGAGGGGTGTAACGTGCAGGCCATCGGCCCTGAGACGTGCGGTGAAATGTTGTTTATCGCGCCCGGAGGAAGGTGTTCGCCCAGTGTATTGGCCTGGCAATCCATGCACCGGTAAAGAGCCCCGACACTGAGCGAACGAGGGGATTTTAATTCAACGCAAACAATCTGTCCGTTCACAAATTCTGAATAAATCTGGACACAATGTTTCCGTGAAATTGTTTGAAGCGAAAAAAAACGAACCAGTTCGGTCAGATCTGCGTCCCTGTTCGGGGACGCAAAGACCCCGGGAGTCGCTCTAGCCTGCGGCTATCAGCTTTCGTGCTCGGTGGTGATTTTCAGCACATCTGTGTAAGTCACCACCACGCTCTGACCGACCTTGAGGTCTTTCAGCTTGGCCCGAATTTCTGGCTTCTCGACGGTAACGGTCTTTTTCACGCCCGCCGGGTTCTCGAATGTCACCTGGTGCTTCTTCAGGTCGATCGCGGTGATCTTCAGCTGTACCTGAACGTGACGGAACGCTTCGCCACCCGGGTTTGGATTGTCCTTGGTGGCACGCGCGTCCCCGCTGCTTTCGCTGGCGCTCGGCAGGCCCTTCTCGACATCGGTGTCGAGTACAACGGCCACCGAGTGGGTGACATCGACCTGAACCTTGTCACCGGCTTTCAGATGGCCGAGATCCTTGGCTTTGTCGCTGAGCTGGACATGAACCGGCTGGCCGTCGGCACCTTCGACCACCACTTGATGATTGGCGGCGTCGACAGACAGAACTTTGGTGACCAGTTGATCAGCTTCCAGCGTGTTCGACAACGGAATATCGGCCGCATAGGCACTGAGGCTGCCGGCAGAAAGCAACGTCGCAAGGGTGATGGCTTTGGCCAGTGAGTTAAGTTTCATAACGGTACGTTCCCTGTGTTTGAAGTAAAAAATGCACACAGCGACCTCGGCTCATGCCTAAGGTCATCTGTGCCGAAGGAGCATAGACGCAGATCTCGATTTCACCCGAAACATTGCAGCTAAAAGCTCAGTACCCGGTCATTTCCAGGTACCCGTTGCCGGCATGGCTGCCACTCAACTGCACGGGGCCCTCCCAATAGGGAATGCGCAAATCCATCCAGGCCTTGGGGTTCAAAGCGCTACTGGTAATGTCCAGGCCTTTGCCCGGGACTTTGATCGACCAGCGCGTAGGCAAACTCCGCCCGGCCACCTCGGAAGACGCCAACGGCGTGAGGCTGATCTCGTCCCCCGACAGTTGCACAGCGCTGCCGTCCGGGTTGATCCAGGTGCCGGTCAGGTACGCCGCCCCGTCCTTCTGCCGCACCCGAAACAGCATCAACTGCGCGCCGCTGTCCAGGTGCAGGGAAAACCAGTCCCAACCGGTCTGGTCGGCCGTGAGTGGTTGGCTGCTCCATTCACGGTCGAGCCAGGCCGGACCGCTGACCTGATACGTCGTGCCATCGATTTCCAGGCTGCCGCTGGCCTGGAAGAACGGCTGGCTGTAGTAGTACGACGCCTGTCCCTGTTCGGATTTTTGACTAAAGCCCTGCTCGCCATGCAGCACCAACGGCCGACTGGAACTCAGCCGCAGTCGATAGTTGAAGCCTTTGCCGCTCGCCTGCAATTGCATCTCTGCCAGCGGGTTCGCGGTGTCGGCTTGAGTGCTCAGACGCCAGTCATCGATCCACGCCGCAAACGGTACGTTCTGAACCCCGGCCTGGCCGACGCCACCACGGGCATAACGTTCAGCAGCGTGGTGAATGGTCGCTGAGGTCACTGCGGCATGACCAAGCCAGATCACCTGGCTGGCCCAGCCGGGCTGCTCGAGCCCGGCCTTCAGGGCATTGCGAAACAGCGTCCACTGCACGCCGAATTCCCGGCCCTGCGGGTCCTTGAGGTTGGCGGTGATGTACCACCATTCGACGCGGTAACCGTCATGCGCGCCGTGATCGGCCGGGAAACTGAATACCCGGCCCGGCGTCACCTGCTTGAACGCCGCCGCTTCGCTGCCCAACCCGGCGAAACCCTCGCTGTTCTTCGAAGAATCATCACAACCCGTCAATGCCAGCAACAGCACGGCCAGCAACAGCACGCCGACGGCCCGGTTAATCCTCATGGGCAAAGCTCCTCAGCAGGTCCGCCGGCTGCGTGCGATAGAGTTTGAACAACGGCCAGGCCGAGGCCAGCAAGGTTGCGAGCATCGCCAGCCCCATCAATTGCGCGAGTTGCAGCGGGAACACCCGCAATGGCAGACGCCAGCCAAACGCCTGAACGTTGATTACCGTGTCCAGGCACCCGGCCAGCGCGAGCCCCAAGGGCAACGCCACCACCAGTGTGAGCAGCGCCAGCAACCAGGTCTGCCCGAGGTTGAGCAGCATCAATTGCCGGCGCGTCACACCCAGCGCCCACAACGGCGCCAGTTGCCCGAGACGGCTCTGGCTTTGGGTCAGCAGACTGATAAACAGCGCCACACCGGCCACGCCGAGGGTCAGGCTGTTGAGCGCCGCCGTGGCCGCGAAGGTGCGCTCGAAAACCTGTGTCGACCAGCCCTTGAGTCGGGCCTGATCAACGATCCGACTGTCGTCCAGGGCAAAACGCGTCTGTAGCGCGGTGAGCAGCGCTGGAATCTGTGCCGGTTCGATCCTCAGGTTGAAACGGCTCGGTGTCAGTTGCGGCCAATAACGCAGCAAGTGTTCGGCGTTGACCAGCAGGTGACCCTTCGGGTTGCCATAGTCAGCGTAGATCCCGATCAACTGCGGTGACCACGTGCCTTGAGGCGTGGGGATGTTCAGGCGGTCACCGAGCCGCAGCTTGAGTCGACGGGCCAGTTGTTCGCTGAGCATCAGCGTGTCGTGCGCGGCCAATTGATCCCAAGGGCGCTCGCCCAGCGCGTCGAGCAGCGGCCAATGTTCGCGATAGGTCGCATGATCGATCACCCCGTAAAGGTCCGCTGGCCAGCCCTGCAACGACACCGCAACCTGCCAGCTCGGCAACACCGCGCTGACCTGTTGTTGCGCCAGCCACTGTTGCAACGCGGTGGCTTGCGCCGGGCTCTGCGGGTTGACGTAAAGCTCGGCGGTCAGCCGTTGCTCCAGCCAGTCACTGAAGGTCTGGCGAAAACCGGCGGTCATGCTGCCGGCGCCAATGTTGGCTGCCAGCGCCAACAGCAGCGCCATCAACGCCAGGCTCAGGGCCGGCAACTGCTGACGGCAATCGGCGAGAAACCATTGCCCCAGCACCGAACGGCTGCGCCGCAGTACCAGGTTCAGCGCAGCATTGAGCAGCACCGGCAAACTCAGCGCGGCACCCAGTAACAGCGCAGCCATCAGCACAAAGCCGCTGGCCAGGCTGTCACCCCACGTCAACGCGATAACGCCGATCGATGCAGCGAGTGCCGCCACCCAGCCCTGACGCCGCAACCAGCGCGCATGAGCCTGATGCCAGGCTTGCGGGTTGGCCAACGCCAGTAGCGGCAGTCGCGCCGCCCGCAGCAAACTACTGGCGCCGGCCAGCAGTGCGCCGAGCAGGCTCAAACCGAGCCCGCTGAACCACCACAGCGGACTGAGGCTCAACTGTCCCGCCACTTCGGCCCCATATAAGCCACGCAAACTGGCGGCAACGTCCGGCAACAGCAGGCTGGCCAACAGGTAACCGCTGACCACCCCGAGCATCCCGCCGAGCAGTGCCAAACCGCCCAACTCAATGCACAAACAGAGGATCAGCATCCGCGCGCTGACCCCGCAGGCACGCAGGGTTCTGAACAGCCCACGGCGTTGCTCCAGTGCCAGGCCGATGGCGGCGTGGACGATGAACAAACCGACCACGAACGACAGAAAGCCCAGCGCATCAAGGTTCAGGTGGAAGCTCTCGGTAAGCCGCGCCAGATTGTTTTCCTCACCGCTGCGCTTGAGTTGCAACTGACCCGCCCACTCGGCGGGTAACCGGGGCTCGGTGGCGGCGAAGTCCTTGGGCAACAACAGTCGCGATAGCTGTTCCGGCAAGCCCAGCACCTGCTGTGCAGCACCGATGTCCACCAGCAACACGCCGGGGGCCATGTCGGCCTGGCTGTGCAACGGCGGCAAGGTCTGCCCGTTCAGGCTTTGCGGTTGATCACCTTCACGCAAACCCAGCGCCTGCAAGGTTGGCGGGGCGATCCAGGTGCGGCCCGGCGGGCCGACAAAATCGACCATTTGCGCCATATCCAGACGTTGCCCGGCCAGCGCCGAGCCGGTCGGCAATGACAGCGGCTCGATGCCCATCAGCTGCAAACGCAAGTCTTCATGACCCTTGAGCTGGATTCGCGCCTGCAACAGCGGCGACACCGGCCAACCGGCCCGACGCAGGTTGACGAACGACGCCTGTGAAAAGGTCGCGCCATTCGGTGCACTCAGACTGGCCTGAGGTTCACCGCCAATCAGTTGGCTGGCTCGGGCGTAACTTTCTCGCGCCTGGCTGTTCAGCGCCTGCACCCCGGTCAACAGGCTGGTGGCCAGCCAGAGCCCGGTCAGCACACTGAAAAACTGCACCGGATGCTGGCGCCAATGGCTGAGCAGCGCTCGCAAGGTTTCACGCAGAACGCCCATCTCAGCGTTGGCCTGCGTCGACCAGGCGTCCACCGTGCAACACCACTTTTGCTGCCAGCCGTGCGGCGACCCGTTGGCTGTGCGTGACCATCAACAGACTGGTGGGGCTGTCATCGAGCAGTTCCAGCAGCAAGTCGAGCACCTCATCGCTGGTGTGCTCATCGAGGCTACCGGTCGGCTCGTCTGCCAATAGTAAGCGCGGACGCGACGCCAGCGCCCGCCCAACAGCGACCCGTTGCTGCTGGCCGCCAGACAACTGCTCCGGGTAACGCTGGAGCAGATCCCCCAGCCCCAACCGCTCTACCAGTTGCGCCTGCCAACGCGGGTCATGACGCCCGGCAAGGCGTGCCTGGAATGCCAGATTGTCCTCGACGCGCAGGCTGCCGATCAGGTTGAACTGCTGGAACACCAGGCCGATTTCGCTGCGCCGCCAATTCGCCAACTGCCTTTCGTTCATCTGCTCGAGACGCTGATCACCCATGCGGATGCTGCCGCGATCAACCTTGTCCAGCCCGGCAATCAAGTGCAGCAAGGTGCTCTTGCCACTGCCCGACTCGCCCATCAGCGCCAGGCTGCTGCCTTGCGTCAGGTGCAAGTCGACACCCTGCAACACCGCCAACGGACCTTGCGGGGTGGCGTAGCTCTTGAACACGCCTTGCACCTGAAGCATGGGAGTACTCGATCAGCAAACAGTAAGGCCAAGGATAGCGGACTACACCGCCTCCACGGCGGCAACTGTCAACGCAGCTCAATCACCTTCTGTGCCGGGTCGGAACATGTCTGACACATAGCGTCAGACAAAACCCACAAGCCAATTTTCAGCCCGTGCTCCATGCCTCGTCGCCAGCAAATTCAGCCTGAGGTTTTGTCTGTCAGGTGCAGGCTCCAAAAAACCAGTCTTGTTCCCACATTTTCTTAATCCGCTACTGACAGCGTCACCCATTCCTCAATGCTCACTGTTGTCCCCAGAAACCGATCACTGATTTGGCGCCCAGGGACGGGCTTTCCGCTAAAAGGGATGCATTCATGGGAGAGGATTTTGGGGGTTACCACTGCGCCATCTGCCGTGACGATGCCTATAAAGAACGCGCCCGACAAACAGCCGAACGCAACCGGAGAACGGCCGAACGCAACCGAGAAAAAGCACTGGACTCGGAACGGTTCCAACGCCGATACGACGAGATGCAGGTTCGGCAGCGAGCACAGGAAGAACAGTACAACGATGCCCGGCAAACCAAAGAAGCGCGTGAAGAGGCCGCCCGCGTGAAGATCACCCTGCGTATAGGGGTGTTTTTCGATGGCACCGGCAACAACCCGTTCAATGTCGAGATGGGGCGAAAGTGCGGGGCTCATCATCCGGTGTCGGCGCAGGATATGGATGGGAGTTGCAAGCCGTACATGCAAGACCCTGACAGTAGCTATGGGGGTGAAGTGACGAATGTTAAGCGGTTGCATGATTTGTATAGGGCATCTATCGACCAGGAAAAAATCATTCAGCAAAAAAAGGCATTCGATAAGGTCTACGTCGAAGGTATTGGCACGACCGCAGGCGGGCAAGATCGTGTGCTGCTGGGCATGGCGTTGGGTCGGGGTGAGACAGGTATTGAAGCTCGGGTATTTGACGCGTTCGGTCAGGTCAAACAACGGTTGCGCAACTTTCATGAACGCTTCCCAGACATCCAGATCAGTTCCTTGATCTTCGATATTTTCGGCTTCAGCCGTGGTGCGGCCGCCGCCCGACATTTCGCCTGCTTGTGCCTGGCCAGAACCGGCAGCCCGTTGCGCGAAACCCTGTCCCTGCCCGACAGATTGTTTGCACGGGGTTTCAGCAAGGTGTTTGGTGAAGGGGTCAACACCGGGTTTATCGGCCTGTTCGACACCGTTGCCTCCGTCGGCGGCCTGAGTAATCTGGGCTATGTGCGCAGTCCGACAACCCCCGGGGTCAAGTTGTACCTGATGCCGCAATATTTCCCCAATGTGCTGCAACTGGTGGCGCGGGACGAGTACCGCGCCAACTTTGCCCTCAACAGGGTCGGCCCGGATCACCCGGAAATCAGCCTGCCGGGGGTTCATTCGGATATCGGCGGTGGTTACCGCGATGAAATCGAAGAGTGCGTGTTACTCAGCCCCATGCAAGCCTTGGAAGTGGGCCAGTTCACCGACGTAAAAACCACCTCGATCTACCGCGATGCCCAACGGGAACGGGCGAAATGGCACGCCAAAGGCTGGCAACTGGACATGCTGGAACTGGTCACCCCTGATCCGGTAAAGCTGCTACCTGAACCAAGAGAGCAGAACGCGCCGAAACAAAAGCGGGTATTTGTCGGCTTGCAGCTACGGCGTAAAATCGGCGCCGGACTGTCCCGGGTGTACCTGCGGGTGATGTATGAGGCAGCCAAAAAGCATGGGATTGAGTTTGACGACCTTCAGGAAGATCCCGAATTGGCTCCACCAGCCGATCTTCAGCCACTGTGCGAGCGGTTTGTCGCAGGTGACTACCGCATTACGCCAGCTGAGGAGCAATTGCTGAAGCTGCACTACATCCACCAGTCCGCCCACTGGAACCCGACCTTTCTCTCGGGGCCTCGCACCACCACCTTCGAACTGGCCTATGCCCATGTCCCGACGGCAGATGCCGTACGGGTGCACCACCCTCATGTACCGGAATGGACACTGTAACCATGAAAATACTGATCGTGTTATTAGCGCTTGTATCGATAGGTGCCTGCCAACCCGTCGATCCGTTGTCGGCCAAAAACGACTACAGGACATCTTGGTGGTATATCGGCTTCACTGAGCCCGCTCACATGACGGTATGGGTCGAGACCTCCGCTGTCGAGGACATAAAGGGGCGGATTACTTACGATATCGCGGCGGGTGTAGCGGGTAGCAGCGACCACGAGAATGGAACCGAAAATGCTCGGGGCTGGGTGGGTGTTGGCAGTGCCAGCATGCCAGTCACGGGCGCCGACCTGCCGAAACGCCTCTTTGTGCGCTGGCAATCGATTGTCGAACGCAAGATCTACGCGGGCTGGATCGATATCTCCGAATCCACCCGCGACATCATGCGCAACTCGACGGCCCAGCGGTGCCATGAGACCCCTGAGTTTACCGCCAACCCGAGTGCGGCCCTGAATCTGGGACTGGCGCCGGGCGGCATCATTCAGGTCTGGGTCTGGGACGACTGTTTCCGCGCTCACAAAGTTGACCGAGGGCAAGTCGGCATTGAGCCGCTAGGCCCAAATCAAGGCAAGTACAACGGTTACTACAGAAAGATCAAAGAATCCTCCAAACGCTACATCGAACGCTTCGGCATTCCCTATGGAAGTTGGTGATTCCAGTCGATGCCCGATTCCGTCTACTCGAAGCAATAATGCGATTCCATGTACAACGCCAGTTGCAACGCCACGGGTTCATCCAGCAGCAACGGTGCCTGCTGCATGCCCAACGCAGCCCGGCGCAGGAGCTGGCGCAGGCTGCGATCTTTTTCGGGTTGCCGGAAGATCAAAAGATAGCAGCCTTCGGCAGCTACGGGGTTTGTGCGGCAACGCTGGACGGAGTCTGGTCGGGCGTGACGATGGTCTTGAGGTCGATATGTCGCCAGGCAGGCTTAGCCCCCAACCGCGCATTGAAGCGATAGTTGAAGGTGAAATCGTCATTGGTCGGCTGGCTCAGCGGCTTGCCGTAGATCGGTTCGATGGCCGTCAGGTCATAACCCATCAACTGGAGCAGCGTCGGGAAGATGTTGTAGTGGCTGGAGCGGTCCTTGTTGCCGGGCAGCGCGTCCTGCCAGTCGAGGGTGTGCAACCCTCTGCCCTGAATCACCACCAGCGGCACCAGCCCCTCTTCCTCGACCGGATCACCGCCGCAATGGGTGTTTAACCCAGGATTGCCGCGCTCGTGCAAGTCCTGGCCATGATCGGAGGTGTAGATCAACGTCGCGTTGCTCAGATCAGCCTTGGCAAACACCCGTGCGAAGAACTCGCCGACGTTCCACAACAAGGTGTTTTTGTAGGCGTTGCGGTACAGCAGCCAGTCATCCGGCTGACCATTGAAGCCATCCCGTTTGCCGGTGTCGGCGACCTCCATGAACTGCCCGCGCGGCAGTGTCGGTCGATAGGCCATGAAATCGTCCGGGTATTTGTCGTGCACCGGAAAATGCGCGCCGACCTTGTTGATCACCACCAGCGCAGGCTGGCCGTCGTTGAGCAGATCAATCAGCTTCTGCGCCGCCGCCATGTCACGGTCGCGCACGTGGGTCTGGTCAAACTGGACGAACTCATCGATGTCCTTGCGCTCAAGATCGGTCATCAGATTCTGCAGATTACCGCCGGTGCGTTGGGCGTCGATGTAGACCGTGTGCAACCCGGCTTTTTTTGCGTATTGCCAGATCGACGGCAGGGTCGAGTTGATGCGCATGTAGTCCGTGCGCGTGCCGCCATAGCGTAAGGTCACGTTGGTGTCGGCGCTGCAATTGGCGACGGAAGCGGCATAGCCGTAGTTGAAAATGTCGAGGCCTGGGTGTGCCTCCTTGAGATTGCTGTGCACGCCGAACTCGGTGTTGATGTCCAGGTAGTTGCCGGACACGCTTTCATCGATGATCAATACGATGTCGTGGCTGGCCGGCGAATTCACCCGCGCCAGGCTGACCGGTTCACGCGGGCCGACCGTGTTGTGCAGGGATTCGTAGGCGAACAGGTTCAGGTAGGCCAGCGGCGTGTACATGATCGGCAAGCCCCGGGCGCCCTCGCCGGCCCGCACGAACAGCACCGCGCTCAACAGCATCACGCCTGCCAGCGGCGCCGCTACCAATGCATAGCCCGGCAATGCCAGACGCCGACGCGGCTTGAGGCCAATACCGAACAACAGCAGCAGCCCACTGGCCACGGCGCTGACAATCACTGTCCGATACTGGTACACCGCTTCTTGAATGAAGCCCCCGGAATAGACCAGCGACACAAAACTGCTGTACGTCAGGTAGTCGGCGGTCACGCGCGTATAAACGTCAAAGAATACCGCCGAGACAAACATCACCAGTGCGAACAGATGACGAACCAGCGTCTGGCGGATGTAAGCACTGAGCCACAAGGCCCCCACCAGAGCGACGAACATTGCGCCAAACAGCACGACGGCAAACCCGACGCCCATGGCGTTCAGGCGTTCCAGGTAGTAGTCGTAGCTCTTGAGCAAGTACAAAACCAGCAGCAGTTCCTTCAGGTATCTCGTCATGAGTCCTTTATCGCTCCTGATCGGTGTGGCGAGTTAATGACTGGCCATTTTTTGACACTAGCAGCACGCCCTTAAAGCGCAAGAAATGCCATCCGAAGTGCAAAAGCGTCAAAAAAAAGATGACTCAAAAATGACACACCAACATCTTGTCAACCCTTGTAATTCAAGCCTTTCGACCGTTTATCGCTTTCTTTAAAGCGTCTGCAACACCTCAACCACAGGCAGAAGCCGCTGCCCGACGGCACTTGGTGGCAAATCGCCTAGCTCCTGGCCGTTTTTCAACATGAAGAACATGTCAGTTTGCTGACACGGTTTGCCTACGCTGGGCTATACCCCTTTTGACAGTCTCATCTGAGTTACATCAACCGTTTTACGAGGCACGCCAGTATGGACGTGAGCGTATTTGGTACGGGTTACGTTGGCCTGATAAAAGCAGCTGCCCTGGCAGTTGTCGGTCACCGGGTTTGGTGTGCGGCACAAGGATCAGACGCATGAAGATCCTGGTCACCGGTGCGGCCGGATTCATTGGAGCCCATTGTGTGTTGCGGCTGTTGCGCGACGGACACCAGGTGATTGGGCTGGACAACTTCAATGATTACTACGACCCCGCCCTCAAGCATGCCAGGGTGAGCTGGGTTGAAGGGCAGGTCGGCGAATTTCCCTTGATGCCGATCGACGTGGCGGACAGCGAGGCGATCGCTGCGCTGTTCACCCGCGAACAACCGGAGGTGGTGATTCACCTCGCCGCGCAGGCCGGGGTGCGCCACTCGCTGGATAACCCCAAAGCCTATCTGGACAGCAACCTCGGCGGCTTCCTGAATATTCTCGAAAGCTGCCGACACCATCCAGTGAAGCATTTGATCTACGCCTCGTCGAGCTCGGTCTACGGTGCCAACCAGCACACACCCTACTCGGCCCATGACGGCGTCAATCATCCATTGTCACTGTATGCGGCCACCAAAAAAGCCAATGAACTGATGGCCCACAGTTATAGCCATCTGTTCGGCATTCCCTGCACCGGATTGCGCTTCTTTACCGTGTACGGCCCTTGGGGTCGTCCGGACATGTCGCCCATCCGCTTTGCCAGGGCGATCGTCGAAGGCAACCCGCTGAAGCTGTTCAACTATGGCCAGCACCAGCGCGATTTCACCTACATCGACGACATCATCGAAAGCATTGCGCGCCTGCTCGATCGCGCACCGCAAGTCGCGTTCGGCTGGGACCGCGAGCACCCTGATCCTTCTACCAGCATGGCACCGTGGAGGATCTACAACATTGGCGGTGAGCATCCGGTTGAACTCAAGGATTACCTGGCGCTGATGGAAAAGCATCTGGGGCGCAAGGCCGACGTCGAGTTATTGCCGATGCAACCGGGCGATGTCCTGAACACCTATGCCGATGTTCATGAACTGGAACACGACACCGGTTTTCACCCTCAGGTAGAACTCGACGAAGGGCTTAGACGTTTCGTTGCCTGGTTTCGTGAATATTACCTGCTGCCCGTCATCCCCACGTCGCTTTCTGGCGAATCATCGCGCCTGAGTGAGCTTGCTCAAAAACGGAGGAGTCTATGACTGGTCATGAACGAGGTATGCAGCTGAACATAATGCGGCGCGATAAGCGCCTTGATCCCGAACACCGCATGCGTCTCGATGCGGCGGTCCATATGCAAGGTCGCGGCTGGATCACCGGTCGCGACGGTGGTCGTCCCTGGACCCTGTCGCGAACCAATCGGAGCGTCGCCACCCTCGGCGCGTTGATCTTGCTGGTGCTGTTGTCGCCGGTGCTGTTGGGCCTGGCCCTGGTCATCAAGTTCAGCAGCCCCGGGCCCGTGCTGTTTGTGCAAAGACGCACCGGTTACCGCGGACGGATATTCGGCATGTTCAAGTTCCGCACCATGGTGCCCAATGCCGAAGACCTCAAGGAGTCGCTGCGCCACCTGAACAAACACGGTGCCGACGCCATCGACTTCAAGATCGACAAGGACCCGCGGATCACCGGAATCGGCGGCTTCCTGCGACGCAGCAGCCTCGACGAACTGCCGAACCTGATCAATGTGTTGACCGGTGACATGCGTCTGGTCGGCCCACGGCCCACCTCGTTCAACGCCTATCGCTACAAGGACACCCACCTCGCCCGCCTGAGCATTTACCCAGGCATGACCGGTCTGTGGCAGATCTCCGGGCGCAGCAACCTCGATTTTGATAAACGGGTCGAGCTCGACCTGAGCTACATCGCCAATCAGAGCCTTCTGCTGGATCTGAAGATCCTGCTCAAGACGCCCTTCAAGGTTTTCAGCGGCCACGGAGCAAGTTGAATGGACGGTTCAACCACTAAAAGCTTGACCATCGCAAACCCAAGCGAGTCCAACCTGACCTCGACCGTGCTCGACCAGGATCTGCAAATCCTGTTCCTGACGGCCGCCAACAGCGGCGACGGTATCAGTACCAGCGCCCTGGCACTGGCCAGACAACTGTCGGAGATGAGCAGCGGCAGAGTGCTGCTGGTCGATGCCAGCCAGTCGGCCAACAACCTCAGCCAGCAACTGGGGGTGCAAAAGGAACGGGGATTTCGCGACCTGTTATTCAATCAGGACAACACGCCGCGGCTCCAGGACTGCATCCTGGAGGTCTCCACGCTGCCCTTCCATGTGTTGCCCAACGGCCGACATATCCGCGGTGCCGAGCACCTAACGCCGGAGCAATTGCGACCGTTGCTCAAGCAACTCGCCGAGCAGTACCGGTTTGTGGTGATCGACGGTGACCCGGTGTATTCCGCCGCCGACACCCTGGTCATCGCCACCCTCGTGGACGGCGTGGTGCTGGTGGTGCGTGCCGAAGATACGCGCTGGGAAGTCGCGCAGGCCGCCAGCCAACGCTTGAGCCAGGCCGGGGCAAAAGTGGTCGGCAGCGTGCTCAACGGACGCAAGTACTACATGCCCAAATGGCTCTACAACAACCTGTAAACAGCAGCCAGAGGATGACGACATGAACGTGAAATGGCTTGCCCTGCTGTTGCTGCCTCTTGCAGGTTGCTCCAGCCACCCCGAGTACCAGCAGACGCCGGTACAGATTCTCACCGCCCCACCCGCCAACGCCCAGGCCACCGACGTGCCCAAAGTCGAGCAGACATTGCGCCCGGGCGACAAACTGGATGTGATTTTCCATATCAGCACCAGCGGCTCGTCGGCCTACCGCATTCAGTCCGGTGATCAGATCGGCCTGAACTTCACCGCGGCCAGCCAGCTCAATGGCAACCAGTTGGTACTGCCGGATGGCACCATCCAGCTGCCCGGCGCCAATACGTCAGTGAAGATCGCCGGTTTGACCAGCGATCAGGCACGTGAAGAGATCCAGCGCGCCTATCAGCGCAAGATGCTGTTCCAGCCCAACCGTAACCAGGTGACGGTGCAGATCATCAGCCCGCTGAGCAATGAAGTCGGCCTCAAAAACGCGCTGAATCACCCGGCCACCGGCATGAGCCGGGAGATCACCGTGGGCAACGACGGTTATGCAAGCTTTCCGGAAATCGGCGCGGTACCGCTGCAAGGCATGACCGTCAATCAGTTGGAAACCTTCCTCAACAAACGTTATGAGCAACTGCCGGGACGCATGTCCGTCGACGTGCTGCTCAAGTCCACCGAAGGCAACGAAATCTATGTGCTCGGCGAAGTCGGCCAACCGGGTTCCTACCCGATCCGCCGGCCGGTCTCGGTGCTTGAAGCCCTGAGCCTGGCCCGAGGCACCAACGTCAAGGCGCGGCTCGATTCGGTGGTGATCATGCGGCGCAACGGCAATCAGGTCGTAGCCCGGCGTTACGACGTTGATGCCGCCCTGGCCGGTGATGCGACGCAAATGGCCTACCTGCAACCCGACGACATGCTCTATGTGCCCAAGACCAGACTGGCCAGCGCCGGCGAATTGGCGCGACAGCTGGCGGACGTGGTGCTGTTCCAGGGCATAGGCGTCAGCTTCAGCTATCGCCTCGACAACAAAGGCAGTACTACCAACTAACCTCTTGCAGGTGACCGACCATGAATCCGAAGGAAAACTACCTGCATGAGTTCTTCAGGATCTTCTTCGCCAACAAGCAATTGGTGAAGAGAGTCTTCCTGATCTTTGCAGTGATCGCACTCGTGCTGCCATTGGTGCTCAAACAGAGCTTCGATATCACCGCCCAGGTGATCGTGCAGTCCAAGAAACTCTCCCAGGGTGACGCCACCACGTCACTGACCCAGGACAACGCGACGTTCATCCCGCCGTCACTGGCGGACATGGAAACCGAAGCGAATATCCTGCGTTCACCGGCGCTGATTCGCCAGACCATCAGCGAGCTGCGCGACAAGGGCGAATACACCCCGTCTCCCGGAATATTCGTCAAGCTGGTGACTGATCCGCTACGCAAAGTCATCGTCAATCCATTGCGCGAGTATGTGATCAATCCGGTGCGCAACCTGGTAGGGCTTGAGGTCGATCCGGTGCGTGACACGGCCCTCGACGGGCTGACGCAACAGGCCATCGACAGCCTCAAGATCGAGACGTTGCCCGGCTCCAACGTGATCTCGATTATCTACGCCTTTGGCGACCCTGCGCAGGGCACGAAGTTCGTCGCGCAGTTGCTGCAGAACTACCTGCAAAACCGCCAGGAGCTGCAATCGATCGACCTGCCGCAGGCTTTCTACGAACAGAAGAAAAAGCAGTATCAGGTTCGCCTCGATGGCCTGGAAGGGACACGCCTGGGTTTGCTGGAAAGCATCGGCTCGTCCGATCCCAAGGAAGAGATCACCTTTCGCCTGAATGCCATCAACACCGAGGAACAGGCGCTCAACCTGTACCGCGACCGCCTGCTGCAAAGCCAGCGCTGGCTCGACTACCTGAAAACCAGCCTGAGCGCCGCCAACAGCTCGAAACTCAACGACTACACCTTCCCCTACACCTTCACCAATACGGTGGGCGACGTCGCCTATGAGGACCGGGAAATCAAGCAACTGGGCGAACAGTTGACCACTCAGGTCAGCCGCTACATGAATGACCTGGCGGTGTTCCAGCCGGGCAGTGAACCGATGATGCTGACCCGCGAACAGATTACCCGCACCCGTCAGCAGTTCTTGAAAATCGTCAGCAACCGGATTCAGGAACGCACCAGCGACCTGGCCATCATCAGCTCGGTGATCGACCAGAAAACCGCGCGCATCGCCGACTACAAGAACCGCATTCACCAGTTGCAGGAAACCCAGAGCAAACTGCGGCAGATGGACACCGAGATCGACGCGCTGCATGCGGCCTTCTCGACCTACGCCCAGCGCTTCGCCGAAAGCAGCACCGCGCGGTTGCTCGACAACGACTTGTCGAACGCCCGGGTCCTCAGCCCGCCGTATGAGCCGACCGACCCGGCGTTTCCAAAACCGTTGCTGATCATCCCGTTCGGCATGCTCACCGGGTTGTTGCTGGCGATTGCCCTGGTCTACGTGCGTGAGTTCTTCGATCACCACTTCAAACACCCGGCGCAAATCAGCCACGAGCTCGGCTTGCCGGTGCTGCTGGTGATCAACGACCAGAACGTTATACCGACCAATCCGCATCCGAACTGGACAGTCCCAAGCTTCGTACATTGGGTGCGCCATTGAACGGGCAGACCGCACCTGCGCTGCCGATCATCCATCTGCTCAGCAGCGGCGGGTTCTACGGTGCCGAGCGGATGTTGCTGGACCATTGCCTGGCGACGCCGGGGCAGCATCAGGTGCTGTTTCTCGATGCGCCGCCAGAACTCATCGCGCGGTTTCGCGCAGCTTCGGTCGACTGCCGCAGTTGCGCGAGCCTGGGCGAGCTGATCCACCACCTGCGCCAGCGGCGTGACGAACGTCCGCTGGTCAACACCCACAATTTCAAGGGCCTGCTGTTTGGCTGGGTAGCGGCGACGCTGCTGCACCTGCCATTGGTGATTACCCAGCACGGTTTTACCCCGCGCAGTCGTAAGCAACGCTTCTACAACTGGCTGAGCCTGCAACTGTGTCGCACCGCGTCGGTGGACCGGGTGGTGTGTGTCGCCGAAAGCATTGCCGTGCTGTGTCGACGTGCCAGTGTTCGCCCGGACAAACTCCAGGTGATCCCCAATGGTCTGCCGGCCGCCAGCGCCTTGCCCCGGCACACCGCCGATCAACAGCGCTGGCTGGCCGGTTACGTCGGTCGCTTGAGCAGCGAGAAAGGCCCGGACCTGTTTCTCGATGCGCTGATCCCGTTGTGCCAACAGCATCCGCAGTTACACGCGGTGATGCTCGGTGACGGTCCGGAACGTCAAACCCTGCAGGCGCGGATCAACGCGGCCGGGTTGCAGCAACGCGTCACCCTGCCGGGCTACCAGACCGATATGCGGACCTGGTGGACACGACTCGATACGCTGGTGATCAGCTCGCGCACCGAAGGCACGCCGATGATTCTGCTCGAAGCCATGCAGGCCGGGGTGCCGGTGGTGGCGTTCGGCGTTGGTGGCATTCCCGACGTGATCGAAGACCGGCATAACGGGCTGCTCGCCGCCCCAACCGATAGCCGTGCACTGGCGCAACACATCGAAACCTTGCTGAGAGATCCAGGGCTGGTCCGCCTGCTGACGGAGCATGCCCGCCGTACCCAACTGGACCGCTACGACCTGCCGGCGCTGGCCGAACGCTGGTCGCAGCTGTACATCCGCACTGCACAGGAGGCTCGCGCATGATTTTTCCTCTGTCGGTGGTCAGCCTATTCGGGCTGGCGTGTCTGATTTTGTTGGCCAGCCCCTGGCCGTACCTGGCGCCCGGCGTGGTGCTGGCGCTGGTGGGTGTGGCGGCGATGTATCGGCGCCCTGCCTGGGGGCTGCTGGGGATCGCCGCGCTGGTGCCACTCGAAGGTCTGTTCAAGGACAGTATCCTGTCCGGGTCGAAATTCATCGGTGCCTCGCTGGCCCTGATCCTGATGCTGCAACTGGCGCTGCATCAACTGCCGTCCGATCGCTTGCGCAGCAACCTCTGGCGATTTCTGGCGTGGTTCATGGTGCTGTACTTTCTGAGCATGCTGGTGACCGATGACCTGGGCATGTCCCTGGGTCACTTGCGCGAACTGAGTGTCGGCCTGGTGCTGTTCATGATCACCTTGCTGGTTGGCCGCGAAGTGAACCTGATGATGTTCTGCCGGTTGACGACCCTCAGCGTGACGTTGACCTGCATCCTCGCGATGTTCTCCAGCAAGTACCAGGATCAGGGCCGCGCCGCCGGCCTGTTGGACGACCCGAACGCCTTTGCCATGCTGATTGTTTTTGCCATTCCGCAAGCACTGCTGCTGGTGCTGAAAAGCCCGAATCTGTTGCATCGGCTGTTCTGGTTCGGTTGCTGTGTGCTGCTGTTCGGTGGCATGACCAAGACCGAATCACGTTCCGGACTGCTGGTGCTGTTCGCCAGCCTGATGATTGGGTTCTACCACTACCGCGCCCAGTTGCCGCGCATTCGTCCGCGCCACCTGGGGTTCGCAATGCTCGGCGTGGTGATCCTGATTCCTCTGGCGATCTACGTGATGCCGGCCAGCTACATAGCGCGCATTCAGTCATTGAGCGTGCTGAGTGCCGGCGCCAGCGGTCACAACGACGAATCCCTGGGGCGCCGCGCTTCGTACATCGTGGTCGGTGGCCAGATGATCCGCGAGAACCCGCTGCTCGGCTCCGGTCCGGGAACGTTCCCGCTGCACTACGCGACCACCGGCTACGCCATGGCGTTCTCGGCCAACCGCAAGGCCGGCGACCTGTACCGCCGTGCCCACAACACCTACCTGGAGATTTTCAGCGAGCTCGGCATCCCGGCGGGCTTGCTGTTTGTCGGCATGCTCGGCATGGGCCTGTTCAATATGCAGCGCGCCCGCAGTGCCTGGTTGAAACGACATGAATGGGAACAGGCGGACCTGATCACACACCTGGGCATGAGCCTGTTGTCGTTGACGCTGTTTTTGCTGTTCCTCAGCGCGCCGAACCAGAAGTACCTGTGGATCATGCTCGCGCTGTCCTGGGTGCTGCGTCTGAAGGCCGAACAAAGCCCGCTGCCGGAGCGCCAGCCATGAGCCGCATCAGCGTCGTCGTGCCCATGTACAACGAGGCGCCGAACATCGCCCGGACCCTGCAGGCCGCACGCATGGCCGCGAAAGTTGCCGGGATTGAATGCGAGCTGATCGTGGTCGACAACGGCTCCCAGGATAAGGGGCCGCAGATTGCCCGCAACCTCGACGCCCAGGTGCTGAGCCTTCCCGGCCTGCAGATCGGCGCCTTGCGCAATCGCGGCGCGGCACTCGCCACTGGCGACTGGCTGGCGTTCCTCGATGCCGACATCGAGATGCCGCAAAACTGGCTGACACTGCTGACGGACCTGCAGTACAGCGGCCAGGCCGATGTGCTCGCGCTGGACCTGCAAACACCCTTTCAGGCGCCTTGGTTTGCCCAGGCCTGGCAACGCCGCACCGAGCAAGCCAATGGTCAGTCCAGGACTCAGGTGCAATGGCTACCGTCCGCCAACCTGTTGATGCCCCGCGAATGGTTCGTGCGTGTCGGCGGCTTCAACGAAGAACTGCGCACTGGCGAAGACAAGGACTTCACTCTGCGTCTGGGCAACGCAGGCGCACGGTTAATGGCCGTCAACGAAAGCATGGCGTTGCACTGGGGTTACGAGGGCAGCTGGAGCGAGTGGCTGGGCAAGGAGCTGTGGCGCCAGGGCAGTCATCTGCAACTGCTGCGCAGCAATGGTGTGAGCCTGCGCTTGCTGCGTTTTCCCCTGCTCTCTGTCGCCGCCTGGGTGCTGGACGGTATGGCCATTGCGACACTGCTCGACGATATGCCCCACCTGGCCCTGGTGTTTTTGCTGATCAGCAGCCTGCCGGCGCTCGCGCTGAGCCTGCGCCAGAGCCTGAAACACCACGACCTGGGCTTGATCCTGCAACTCTGGGGCCTGCACTGGTTGCGTCTGCACCTGACCGGTGCGGCCTTCGTCCTTAGCCTTTGTCATTGGAACGCCAGGAGACCTGCCCGTGGCTGAACTCATTTTCTGGTTGTGCCTGTTGTTACCGGTATACGCCTACCTGGGTTACCCGCTGCTGTTGACTTTACTGTCACCGCTTTTCGCGGCGCGGCGCAACGAAAGTGCCGAGCCGATGACGGTGAGCATCGTCATCGCCGCGCACAACGAAGCCCGGCATATCGAAGACAAACTGCGCACCCTGCTCGCCCAGGATTACCATGCGAAAACCCTGCAAATCATTCTGGCCAGCGACGGTTCCAGCGACGACACCGTGGCCTGCGCGCAACGAGTGATCGATTCGCGCATCAACGTGCTCGACCTGCCACGCCAGGGCAAAGCCGCCACCCTGAATGCCGGGGTCGCTGTGAGCGACGGTGAGATTCTGGTGTTCACCGACGCCGATAATCAATGGTCCACCGACACCCTTCGGCATTTGCTCGCACCGCTGAGCGATTCGCAAGTCGGTGCCTGCGCCGGGCACATGATCATCCCGCGCCCCGGCATTGGCCTGAGCCTGGGCGACAGCCTGTATCGGCATTACGAGGGTTGGTTGCGTCGCGTGGAGAACCGCACCGGCTGCATGGTCTCCGCCGACGGCG
Source organism: Pseudomonas sp. NPDC087697 (assembly GCF_044743155.1). Classification (NCBI taxonomy): domain Bacteria; kingdom Pseudomonadati; phylum Pseudomonadota; class Gammaproteobacteria; order Pseudomonadales; family Pseudomonadaceae; genus Pseudomonas; species Pseudomonas sp. NPDC087697. Next base: position 94,430 of record NZ_JBIUVW010000005.1, read on the forward strand.
CCCTGCTCGCCTTGCGCCGCGAGCTGTTTCAAGAGATTCCGGCAGAGGTCAACGACGACTTCTTCGTCAGTACCTGTGCGCCGGTGGCCTTCAAGCGAATTGTCTATGTGCCGGCGGCGATGGTGTACGACCAGGGCGTCGACGAAGCCGACAAACAATTTCGCCGTCGTCAGCGGGTCACCGTCGGTGGCTTGCAAAGCCTGGCCCAGCGCCGCGAGCTGCTGAACCCGATGCGGCATGGCCTATATGCGCTGGCGCTGATCAGCCACAAACTGATTCGACGGCTGGCGCCGATCCTCCTGCTGCCGTTGCTGCTAAGTAACTTCTGGCTGTGGGACACGCACATTTTCTATCGCCTGACGCTGATCGGCCAACTCATCGGTTACGCCGTGGCCATCGTCGGTCTGTTGGATGTGCAACACCGTTTGCCAAAACCCTTTCGCCTCGCCGCTTTTTTACTGGTGACCCTGGCCGGTATGAGTATCGGTGTGTGGCAGTTCCTGCGTGGTCATCGGTATCGCCAATGGAACCCCGAGCAGAATCGCTGAGAGTGCCACCCCATGCCGATCAAGCAACTGTTCAAGCGCACCGGTGGCTGGCTGTACCTCAACTCACCCTTGGGGCGCAGTCAGCTGCGCGGCGCCGGGGTGATCCTGATGCTGCACCGGGTGTTGACCGACGATCATGCCGCAGCATTACCGCATCGCAACGAGCTGTGCGTCGGCCCGCAAGCCTTTGATCATTTGCTCGGTTGGCTGAAGCGGCATTTCGACTGCGTACCGTTGATGGCACTGCTGCAATCCGACGCCACACCGAGTGCTGCAACACGGCCGCGGGTAGCACTGACCTTCGATGACGGCTGGCGAGACAACGCGCTGCATGCTTTTCCGCTGCTGCAACGGCATCAGGTGCCGGCGAGTATTTTCCTGTCCACGGATTTCATTGGCAGCCGCCAGCGCTTCTGGTGGGAAAGCCTTGGAGAAACCCTCTGGGGCAGCCATGGCACCGCTTCGCGGCAGCGCTTGATTCACTACCTGCACCAGCTCGACCGGCCATTGCCCAACGCCTTCCTCAATGAGCCTGGTGAACAGCGCCGCAGCCTGGCCTTGGCGCATTACCTGCAAAGCCTGAAAAACCTCTCGGCGAATACCCTCAGTCAGCTGACCGACACCTGTCCCGAAGAATCCTTGCCACAGGCACTGGACTGGCAACAAGTGCGCGCCCTGGAGAATTCCGGGTTGATCAGCTTCGGTCCCCACGGCGCCAGCCATGCGATTCTCACCGGCCTCGACGATCAGCAGCTGGATCAGGAACTGAGCCGCAGCCGCGATGCCTTGCACAACGGTTGTCAGCAACCGCTGCCGGTTTACTGCTACCCCAACGGTGACCACGATCAGCGGGTTCGCCAGCATTTGGTCGCGCACCGGTATCTGTACGCATTGGGCACCGGTAGCGGTATTTATCGGGGCACCGGCGATCCACTGGCACTGCCGCGTTTCGGCGTCAGCCAGCGCAATGCCAGTCGCCCCGAGCTGCTGGCCTGGCGCATCAGCCAAGGAGGACGCTGATGAGCCGCAGCCATTACCTCAAACACCTGGCGCTGAGCATGGGCACCAAGCTTGCGATGATCGGCCTGCGCTTGCTGCGCAACGTGCTGCTGGCGCGGATTCTCGGGCCCAGCGAACGTGGGTTGTTCGCCCTGCTCAGCACCCTGCCCGACCTGATCAGCGCCGCCACCAGCGGCGGCCTGAACTCGGCAGTCGGGTATCAGGCGGCAAAACAACGGCCCATGGGTTTGTTGCTCAGTCAGGTGCTGGTGTTCGGTTGTCTGCTGGCCGGATTGCTGACGTTGTTGGTGGTCGCGCTGGTGCGCGAGTTCGGCAGCGAACTGGACATCACCACCCAACTCGGTTTGCTCGCTTGGCTGTTATTGTTGGCGGTGCCGCTGACGGTGCTCAAGAGCGGCCTTCTGACCTTGCACAACGCTTCCGGCGGCGTGGTCGCATTCAACGCATTGCGGCTGACCGAATCACTGGCACCACTGCTGTTGTTTCTCGCGTTGTTCTGGATGTGGAAGAGCGCTGCGCTGGAAGCGGCGCTGATCAGTTGGCTGGCGGGCATCAGCCTGGTGGTGCTGGCCGGCTGGGTCTGGCTCAAACGCGATAATCGGTTGCAGCTGCAATGGGATCGCGCCGGGCAAAATGAACTGCTGCGCTACAGCGCCAGAAGTCATCCGGACCTGCTGTTTCAACAAGTGATTCTGCGTTCCGACTACCTGTTCATCGGCGCCTTGCTGGGCAGCGCCGCGCTGGGGCATTACGCGATGGCCAGCGCCGCCGCCGAACTGCTGCTGATCGTTCCCGAAGCCGTCACCACGCCGCTGATGAAACGCCTGCTGCAACAGGAACAAGGCATCGAGCGCCTGACCCCGTTGGCCCTGCGCCTGACCGCGACGGTGATGCTCGGCGCCTGTCTGAGCATGGCGCTGATCGGTGAATGGTTGATCGTCACCCTGTTCGGCGTAGCCTATCAACCGGCGTACCCGGCGCTGCTGGCCTTGCTGCCGGGTCTGCTTGGGCTGTGTTACGCGAGCATTCTGCGCCTGGACCTTCTGGGCAAAAATCGCCCCGGCAGCGTCTCGCTGTTGATGGGTGCCGGTGCGCTGCTCAACCTGGCGCTGAATCTGTTGTTGATTCCCACCTACGGCATTGTCGGCGCTGCCGCGGCGTCCTCGATTGCCTACCTCGCCGTGACCATCGCCCTGCTGGTTCTGTATTGTCGGATCAGCGGCGTGCCGGTGTGGCAAACCCTGATCGTCCTGCCCAGCGATCTGGCGCCGATGCGTCAGATGCTGATGCGTAAATCAGCATGAAAGGCCTGGTGCTGCTAGTCGGTCTGGGGCTCGGTCTCGGCCTTGGGCTGAGCGCGTATGCAGCGCCGATGCGCTGGGCCGAGATTCGCGACGGTAGTCTCTACCTGCAAACCGATCGCCCCGACACCTTGACCGTGCGCTGGGTCCCGGCCTGGCAGGCGGACGCCAACGAAGAGCAGCTGTATCTGCTAGACGGCCAAGGCAATCTGAAAGGCCAACGGCAGATCGCCGCCAACGAAACCCGTGGCAGCCAGAGTTGGCCGCTGGCGCCGAGTGCCGCCAGTTATCGACTGGAAATCCCCGGCTACAGTTTTCGCCGTTATCAGGTGGAGCACGATGAACGCACAGTCGCGCTATTCGCCCCGGCCAAGGTCCACTTCAGCGCCGAAACCCACGAGGGCGATGAGTTGTACTTCAAGGTCGCGCCCTTTGAGCACGCGGTACTCGCCGGCAAATTCCATGGCGGCGTCTCAGCGCTGCAAGCGCAGCGTGTGGCGGATGGCAAACAGCTCAACCTGGCGCTGAAACCCTATCGCGGTTATTGGCAGTTCGATCAAGTCGCGTTGCCCACCGGCAGCGTCGAACAGGTCTGGCGCCTGCGTATGCAGGGCAGCGGCAAGGTTGCGTTCTGGCTCGACGGCACTGCCAACCTGTTCGCGCAGAACCCGCAGCAACTCAAGCCCGTGCGTCAGGACGACGGCCAGACCCGGCTCACACTGCATGCCGAGGTTGTTGGCAGAACACCGAATCTGGGCGTCGCCCTGCCCTATACGCTACCGCCGCCCAGCAGCTACCCGGTGCTTGATGCCCTCAAGCCACGCGCTGCCAGCTACTACAGCTTTGTCGACCTGACCGCGAAAAGGCCGCAGTACGAGGACCGCTTCCGCCAGTTCTATCAGGACCGTTTGGGCATTACCCAGGACATCACGCTGCTCGCCGGTACCCAACGCAAAGCCGACCTGCGTGCGGATGTTGTCAGCAATGCCGGCCTCGACGCCTGGCTCGCGGGAACCCGCGCCCTGGGCGGCAAAGGCCTGCATTACATCGCATTCGCCGATGAGCCGAACCTCAACTACCCGGACTTTGCCAGCTATCAAAACATCTTCACCAGCATGGCCCGACAAGTGCGCGGCGATCCTGCCAACTTCAAGGCTGGCGTACGCATTGCCATGCCGGCCAGTTCGCGGTTGATCAACGGACCGTTTGCCGAGAACGCCGCCGATAAGCGTGGTATCGACTGGGCGCGACGCCTGCTGAGCGAATCGGGCGACAAGATCGACGCTCTGGCCTGGCATGAATGGATGATCCGAGACCTGCTGGCCACCCGCGTCTACCGCGACAGTGTGCGTCGCGCCGCCGAGCTGGTCGGCCTCGATCAACACGGTCGGCCACGCAAGGCCTTGCTGCTGGATCAGACCAATATTTCCAGCGGTTCGAGTCTCAGCCCCTACGACCAGGAAACGCATTTCGCTTCACTCTGGTGGGCCTCGGTGGCGATCAACTCGGCCCAGGACGGTCTGCTCGACATGCTCAACTGGTTCCAGGTGAACGACGAGGAAAACTACCCCAAGGGCATGCTGCGGGTTCTCGGGCCCGATCGTTTCGAGCTGAAACCGGTGGGCCTCGCCCAGCAATTCATCGCCAGTCACTGGCTGGAAAAAGTCCTGCGCCTGGACAACGACGCCTTCGAGGTTGACGTGCTGGCCATGGCCACCGGTCAGCAACGCAGCCTGCTGGGCGTCAACAAGGTGACCCGCCTGCAGCATGTCACCCTGCAGGGCGTCGAAGCTTCGTGCCCGCTGTCATCGGACGCGCTGGTTTATTTCGGTGCCGACAGCAAGAGCCGGCCAGCAGCATTTCGCTGTCAGGACGGTCGGGTCAGCTTCGAGCTGCCCGGCGAAACACTGTTCGCCTTGAGCTGGAGCGCCTCATGAACCGCTCAACCGAACGCTTTGCCGCGCCGGCATCCCGCCGCGCGCTGCGTAGTCCCGTCGTCATTGTTCTTTCACACGGCTAACCCCGTCAGGAGGCAACATGAGTGCATTTCAGAAGCTCAAAGAACGAATCCAGGAAAAAGGCCTGCGCCACACCTTCAGTACCCTATGGAAGCGTTTTGTGTATTTCCATTGGGAGCTGTTGTGGATGGAACGCGATCTGGTCAGCCCGGTTCCTCCGCACAAGCTCAGACCCTACACACCGTTACGCCTGGAAACCATCACCGCGCAGAATGCCGGAGCCTTCGCCAAACACTTCGGCGACCGTGTAGGGACCATGGCCGAGCTGGCTGACGAAGGTCATACCGGGCACATGTATCTGGATGACGAAGGCAACGCGGTCGCGTTCATCTGGGGCAGCAAGGGTGACTACTTTGATCGCCACTACTACGGCTGTCTGTTTCCGGTGAACGAGGGCGAATTTTTCGAGTTCGGCGGCGAACAGATCCGCGCCTACTGGGGCAGCACCCTCTCGGTGGATTTCCAGCTCGATCTGTGGAAAGCCATGCAAGCGAAAGGCTGTAACAAGGTGGTGGATGTTTGCGAAACCCATAACATTGCGGCCCTGAAACTGCACATTCGCATGGGTTATAAAGAGCAGGGCCGGGTCATGCATGTGTACGGTCTGTTCGGGCGCTGGCGGTTCTTCCGCGAAACCCGCTACAGCGGCTCACGCCTGGACGCCTTGCGCAAACCGTCGCCGTCTACCGTCGCAGCACCGGCAGCCTGATTGTCATGATGGTGCGATTCGAATGGCGCACGTCACTGTGCGCCTCGGACTTTCCGGCGACAGCCTATGAGGCCTTGCGCCAGCGGGTGGCGGACCCTACGCCGTTCAACACGCTGGCCTGGTTGTGTGCGGCCGAACGCTCGCTGCAAGACGGCGCGACATTGCACGTGTTGCTGGGCTGGCAAGGCGAGCAGTTGAGTTTGTGTCTGCCGCTGATCGCCTTGCGCGAACGTTTCGGTGGGCTACCGTTTCGCGTCTTGCACTACCTCGGCCATCCCCTCTCAGACCGCATTGCCCTGCTCGCCTGCCTGGACGCACAGAGCATCCGTCAGACGTTATGGGAAATCCGCCGGCACTTGCCGCACGCATTGCTGCAACTCAACGAGCTGCCGGAACACCCGGCCCCTGAAAGCGCGCTGACGCAATGGATGCAACTCAGCTCCACCGGCGAACATCGCGTCAGTTGTCGGGTGCCTGTGCACCGGATCAGCGACAGCGACCGTCAGGAAGTCTCCGGCGATCCGCGTTACAAACTGCGCCGAGCGCGTAAGCGCATTGCAGCCTGTGGCGCCGTGGTCAGGCGCCTGACCCCGGACGTACTGACCATGAGGCCCTTGCTGCAGGCCATCAGCGAGGTCGAGGCGGTCAGCTGGAAAGGTGACAAAGGCGTCGGGATCTTCTCCGACACCCGGCACCGACAATGGATGGACGACGCCTTTACTGCTCTCGCCGCCCAAGGTCAGGTACGCGTGGTCGTGCTGGAGCTGGACGGGCGCTGCATCAGCTATCGCCTCGGGTTGCTGGAACAGGGCCGGCTCTTCGACTACAACCTGGCGTTCCTGCCGCAATACGCCGATCTGGGCAGCGGCCGGGTGCTGCTTGAAGAGTGGATTCGCTGGGGTCTGGACGAGGACTGGAAGTGGATCGATGCTTCGCGGGTGAGCATTCACAACTCCAGCCATCAACTGCATGAACGCATGACCGGGCAACTCGAACATTGGCGCTGGAGCTTTTTTTCCTGGCGCCCCGGCGGGCTCTTGCTGGGCCTTGGCCTGCGGCTCTGGCACCACGTCAAACCGCGACTGCGACAGTGGCAAACCAAACGTGCGGCAGCGGTCGCAACCCACACACCCGTCGTGACCAGCGTTGATAAAAACATCACGCCCAGTGCAAAACCCATGGAGGGTGAAAATGCCTCGCCAAGTCATAGTCAACGCTGACGATTTCGGTCTCAGCCCGAACGAAAACACGGTCATCCTGCGGGCCTTCCAGTCCGGGGTGATCAGCTCCGCCACTGCCATGGCCAACATGCCGGCCTTCGAAGCCGCCTGTGCGCTGGCGCAACAGCCGCTGCTCAAGGGACGCGTGGGGCTGCACTTCAACCTAACCTATGGCCGACCCCTGAGCCGGGCGATTCTCGAGCAGCCAACCTTTTGCGACGCGGCCGGCGAGTTCGACCTGAACCTGCCCCGCCACCGCCTGTGGCTTACCCGAGGACAACGCGATGCGGTGCGCCAAGAGCTCGAAGCGCAATGGCAACACTGCCTGGACAACGGTCTGCGGCCCAGCCACCTCGACTCCCATCAGCATGTTCACAATATCTGGCCAATCGGTGAGATCGTCGCGCGCTTTGCCGCGCGTCAGGGTGTGCCGGTTCGCCTGGCGCGCAATCTGGGGCAAAACCTCAGCCTGGCCAAGCGCGTATTCAAGCACATGCTCAACCGGCGTTTACGCAGCCTTGCCGGTGCCACGGCCGACTACGTCTGTACCCCGGTAGACTTGCGCAATGCCGCGCCACCAACAGACGGACTGCTGGAAATCGTCGCCCATCCCACCATGCTCGGCAGCGACTGTGGCGACGCCTATCTGTATCAGGGCGAATCCTTGAGCAAGTTGCTCGACAGCCGCTTGCCGGGCATTCCACGAGTCTCCTACAGCGTGCTCGCACGCACGCGACCCGCAGCCGCCACAACGGCATTGGAGTAACGCAAGGTCGACAACACAATGCCCGAGGCTGGCCACGGGCATTGTGCAAAAGGCAGATGACTCAGGGTTTCAGCGGCCATTCCTGGTCGAGATCCGAAAGGCTTTTGCCGTCGTCCGGATGCTTCCAGGTGGGATCTGGCGGATTCTCTTCCGGGGTCGCTTCTTCCTGCTGTTCCTCGTCGGGGTTTTCGTACTGCTCATGTTTCTTTTCGGTTGCCATAAGGCCCTCCTCCTGAGGTTGATGTTCAATTTTCAGGATAGAACAAAGCCACCGCTTCGCTATGGGCAGGGGTAGCAACAGCCTGAAACGCTGACCGGATTCTGACGTTTCGACGAACGGTCGTTACTCGTTCATGAGGAAATTTGACGCTTGATAACCATCAGTGTGCAAGACAATGGCAAACACTGAAGGTGTGCGCCGAAGCCCAGCAGATAAGGCATTGAGCCATTATCGGGCGGATTTTCGGGAGCGGTCTGAATACCTGAATCGATAGAGAAACCGGTCGTCTGAATCGCCGTTCGCGATAAGCACAGCAGACCGTTATTCGAATCGAAATAACGCCCTTTATGCTATCCGAGTCGCTGTTTGACTTCGCCGACAAGTTGATCCAGATTTCCAGACAGCAAGACGCCATAAAATTGCCGTTTTGCGTTGCATCTCCCCAAGAGCGTCAAAAAAGCAGTCGCGCAACTCGCTTCAAGGCACGCAGGCATGGACGTGAGCGCTCTTATTCCTCCAATGATTCTGCGTCCGGTTCTACCCCGCTGTGCAGCCCGTGTGCCTTCCACACCTCGTTGCCAGCCAACCGACGAGTGACATCAGGAGGCTACATGAGCGTATTGCACAAACTTCGTGACCGGATCCAGCAAAAGGGCCTGCGCCGCACCCTCAAGAAACTCTGGGAGCACTATGTGTTCTTGCACCTGGAGCTGCTGTGGATGGAGCGCGATCTGGTCAGCCCGATCAAGCCACACACACTCAAACCCTATTCGCCATTAAGCCTGGTGACCATCACCGCGCAAAACGCCGATGCTTTCACCAAGCACTTTGGTGACCGTATCGAAACCATGCGCGAGCTGGCGGCCGAGGGTCACACCGGGCATATGCATCTGGACGAAGAAGGCCACGCGGTCGCCTTCATCTGGGGCAGCAAACGCGACTACTTCGATCGCCATTACTACCGCTGCTGGTTCCCGGTCAAAGCCGGTGAGTTCTTTGAATTCGGTGGTGAGATGGCCCGCCCCTACTTCGGCACCAGCCTGTCGGTGGACGTTCAGATCGCTCTCTGGAACGCCATGCGGGCCCAAGGCTGCGACAAGGTGGTGGACGTCTGCGAGACCCGCAACATCCCGGCGCTCAAACTGCACATTCGCATGGGTTACCACGAGCAAGGCCGGGTGACTCACGTCTATGGTTTGTTTGGCCGCTGGCGCCTGTTCCGTGAAACCCGCTACGACGGCTCGCGCCTGGAACCGCTGCGCAAACCGGGGCAGCCGGTGGTTGCGGCACCCGCCTGAGGGTCATGCGACGGTGGTTGGTCGAAGGTTTCCGGATCAACCACCGTGTGCTCGTAGATGACCGTCACGTTTGACCAAGTGTCATATTTGCGCAACCTTACTGTCTTATTATCCCGGCACTTCCTTTAGCCTTAGAAGGTGCCGGCCTGATGCTGCGCGCTCTGTTACCGCTGCTGCTCTGCGGTTTGCTTCCTTTATCTGCCACCGCCACTGCGCTGCCGACACCCGAGCACGGCCCTGCCCTGCGCATTCAAGGCTCCAACACCATCGGTGCGGACCTTGGCCCGGCGCTGGCCAAAGGGTTGTTGCTGGAACAAGGGTTGCTGAAGGTTCATAGCGAAGCCTCGGATAAATACAATGAACAGCAGATTGTCGGCCAGACAGCCCAAGGCCGGCGGGTGGTCGTGGACATCGCCGCCCACGGTTCCAGCACCGGTTTCGCCGCGCTGAAAAACGCCAGCGCCGATCTCGCCGCGTCATCGCGCCCGATCAAGGACAGCGAACTGGTAGACCTCGAAGCCCTCGGCGACCTGAAGAGCCCGAATGCCGAGCAGGTCATCGCTATCGACGGCCTGGCAATCATCCTGCATCCGCAAAACCCGCTGACTCAGCTGAACACCGAGCAGCTGGCGCGTGTTTTCAGTGGCGAAGCAAAAACCTGGGAAGAACTCGGCGGCCTCGGCGGGCCTATACACCTTTACGCTCGGGACGACCATTCAGGGACCTATGACACCTTCAAGGAGCTGGTTCTGAGCCATCGCGGGAAAGCGCTGGCCGAGTCGGCAAAACGCTTCGAGTCCAGCGAACAGCTGTCCGATGCGGTCAGCCAGGACCCGCAGGGCATCGGCTTCATCGGCTTGCCTTACGTGCGCCAGGCCAAGGCAGTGGCGATTGTCGACGGCGACTCGCAGCCGATGCTGCCGCTCGCCAGCCTGATCGCCACCGAGGACTACCCACTGTCGCGTCGGTTGTTCTTCTATTTGCCACCCAACGGCCAGAGCCCTTGGAGCGACGCTTTGGTGAAATTCGCCCAGAGCAGCAAGGGCCAGGAGATTGTCGCCGCCAATGGTTTTATCGCGCAGACCGTACAAGCCATAAACGTCGCGTCGAACCCGCAAATGCCTGACGGCTACCGGGCGATCACCGAGCATGCACAACGACTCACGGTTAATTTTCGCTTCGAAGAAGGCAGCGCCAGCCTGGACAACAAGGCCCGGCAGGACCTGTCGCGCGTGCTCGACTATTTAAGGCAACACGACAAGCTGAACAAACAGGTGACGCTAGTAGGTTTCGGCGATGCCAAGTCGGATTCGCAGCGGGCCGCCCTGCTGTCGAAGCTGCGTGCCATGGCGGTACGTCGCGAGCTGGTGAAAAGCGGCGTGGTGTTTCGCGAGATTCGTGGCTTCGGGGCCGAGATGCCGGTGGCGGCTAACAGTGCCGATGAAGGACGGATCAAGAATCGCCGGGTAGAAGTCTGGGTTTATTGACGCCGGCGCTCACTCCGGCGATTCAGCCTTGCGCAACAAATAGGTGTCCATGATCCAGCCGTTGGCCAACCGCGCGGCTTTCCTGACCCGTTCAATCTCTGCAGCGACGTCTTTGAGCTTGCCGCTAATGAGGATTTCATCTGGCGTGCCGAGGTAGGCACCCCAGTAAATTTGCTGTTCCTGATCGGCAACCTGGTGGTAGGAATCTTCTGCGTCGAGCATCACCACCAGGCTGTCGGCATCGCCAACTTTGCCTGCGGCCAGTCGACGGCCGGTGGTGATTTCAATGGAGCGCCCGATGCGGTTCAGCGGCACCTTGTGCTGCGCCGCCAAGGCCTGGACGCTGCTGATACCGGGAATCACCTCGAAGTTGAAAGTACAACGACCGGAATCGAGGATCGCCTGCAAGATGCGAATGGTGCTGTCGTACAACGTCGGATCGCCCCACACCAGAAACGCCGCACATTCTCCGTCCGTCATCTCTTCGTTGATCAGCCGTTCGAAGGTCTGTTGCTTGTCGCGGTTAAGCGTGACGACGCTGGCGTTGTAGTCCACATCGCCGCGCACACGTTCGGGGCTGTGGGCCTCAACGAAGCGATAAGCAGGATCGGTGATATAGCGCTCGCAGATTTCCCGCCGCAGGTCGATCAGCTTGTCTTTGCTCTGGCCCTTGTCCATCAGAAAGAACACATCGACACGGTTCAACGCGTTGACCGCCTGCATCGTGATGTATTCAGGATTACCGGCGCCGATGCCGATGATCAGTATCTGCTTCATGGATTCTTCACCTCGTCGAGTGCAGCCGTGTCCAACAATCGCAGCCGCCAACGGCCGTTGAAACGCAGTTCAGTGGCTGACAGCGGCTCGACGTCAATCAGGTTGAACGCCTCGGGTCCGCACTGCATCACCTTCATCAGTGCTGCGCGGATCACAAAAGGATGGGTAATTGCCACGAAATGCCCGGGCGTTGTGCACAGTGCGTCCAGCCAGTCGCCCACTCGCTGGCACAATTGCGTCACTGACTCGCCGCCATGAGGGGCCGAGGCCGGGTCGCCGAGCCAAGCCTGCAACGCCTCTGGCTCGATCTTTTGTAGATCGTCGATGCGCTGTCCGCGCCAACGCCCGACATCATATTCGCCAAGCGCTGGCACGATCTGCATATCGCTACCGAACAGTTCGGCGGTCTGCCTGATTCGGGTTTCCGGCCCACCCAGTAACTGTGGCGTGCGCTTGAAACATTCCGCGCGACTGCCCTTTGCCGCCTGCCAATCCATTTCCAGCGGCTCATCCATAGGAAAACGCGCCAGTTTTTGTGCGACGGTTCGAGCATGGCAAATCAAGGTCAAGCGGGTTACCGGCACGTGGGATCACTCAGGTTTGCGGGTACGAAAGTGTACAACCGATCATGCAGCAGACAAATTTTGCCGCAACAACAGACATTTGCGACTGTTCTGTTGCCATGAAAAAAGTGAGACGCAACGCACATCTGTCACGACAATAGCCACTTTCCTACACCAGCTAAAGTGATGGCTTACAGCATAGTTAGAAACCTGTGCAAGCCCCGTCGGACAAGACTTTCGCCCCACTTTGGTGCCTTGGCGATAGCAGAAAAAATTCACTAGACATGTAGCATAAATTACATAAATACTGATTTAACGGATTATGAAACAAAAGCAACACAACCCTATAGCAGGAGCTCGGATGCCCTCACTCAGAGACCGGATCACCGATCCCGGCCTGGACCTCACGCCGTCGGAACGCAAAGTCATACGTGCTTTGCTGGACCAATACCCGCGTAACGGGCTCGGCCCGATGTCGCGCCTGGCCGAGCATGCCGGCGTCAGCGATCCGACCATCGTGCGGCTGGTGAAGAAACTCGGTTTCGGTGGCTATGCCGAATTTCAGGACGCCCTCCTCAGTGACATGGACCACCGGCTGCGTTCACCCAGCGCGCTGTTGCAACCGCGTTCGCACCTCAAGCAAGACGATGCCTGGACCCATTATCTGGCGGACAGTCACCGCGCCCTGCTGGAAACCCAGGCCCTGACCCAGCCCGAAGATGTGCGAATTCTGGTGGAATGGTTGCTGGATGCACGGCATCAGGTGCACTGCTTCGGCGGACGCTTCAGCAGCTTCCTCGCCCAATACCTGCTCAATCACTTGCGCCTGTTACGTGCGGGCTGCTTCGCCCTGGAAGACAACGCGCAACTGCCCGATCGGCTGTTCGATGTACAACGCCAGGACGTGGTGCTGGTGTTCGACTATCGACGCTATCAATCCCAGGCACTGCGCGTCGCCAGTGCGGCCAAGAACCGGCACGCGCGCGTCGTGTTGTTCACCGACATCTACGCCTCGCCGCTGCGCGAGATGGCGGATCTGGTGATCACCGCGCCCGTGGAGTCGGCGTCGGCCTTCGACACCCTGGTGCCGGCGCTGGCCCAGGTCGAAGCGTTGATTACCTGCCTGTCGCTGCGTTGCCCCGATCTTGCCGAGCGACTGGAAGGTATCGATGCGCTACGGACCGATTTCACCACTCACCTGCTGGAGGAAAAATAAGGATGTTTACACTCCCCCATCGCTCGCCCCGCGACCTGCCGTTTGCCACCGACCACACCGCGCTGTTGCTGGTGGACATGCAACGCGCCTGGCTTGAGCCGCAGTTCGATCCGCATCTGCAAGGGCCTGACGCCGGGTACTTCCTCAACCGCACCCGCCAACAGGTGATTCCCAACCAGCTCAGGCTGCTGAGCGCAATGCGAGCGGCTCGGCAGAACGTCCTGCACACGATCATCGAAAGCCTCACCGCCGACGGTCGCGACCGCTCGCTGGACCACAAGCTGTCAGACATGCACCTGCCAAAAGGCTGCCGGCAAGCGGCGATCATTGAAGAGCTGACACCGGTCGAGAACGAAATCGTCTTGCCCAAGACCTCCTCCGGGGTCTTCAACTCGACCAACATCGACTACGTGCTGCGCAACCTGCAAACCCGTCATCTGATTATCGCCGGCATCGTCACCGACCAGTGCGTCGACATGGCCGTGCGCGATGCAGCCGATCGCGGTTATCTGGTAACGCTGGTAGAAGACGCCTGCGCGACCTACACCGAGCAACGCCATCTGGCGTGCCTGAATGCGATCAAGGGCTATTGCTGGATCACCGATACCCATACCGTGCTCGACCGTTTGCAGGTGCTGCAGGCATGAGTCGCACCCACAGCGGTGAGCCCCTGACGCCCGTGGCAATGACCACTATCGTCACCACTGACCTGATCGGCGTGACCCGTGGCCGGTCGTTTCCCACCGATGAGCTCGAACACTACCAGGCCGCCGGTTGCGGCTGGGTCCCGGCCAACAGTGCGCTGACCCCGCAAGACATCATCGCCTCAAACAACCCGTGGGGTGCCTACGGCGACTTGCGGCTGATCCCTGACCTGGCCAGTCGCGTGACGGTCAGCAACGGTCCCGATGCCAGTGCGCCAGCCCTGGATTTTATCCATGGCGATATCTGCGAAACCGACGGCCGCCCTTGGGCTGCCTGCCCACGGACGCTGTTGCGCAATGAAGTACAGCGCTACCACGATGAACTGGGGCTGCACATCACCTCAGCCTTCGAGCACGAATTCAACCTCACCACCGACAGCGCACAGGCCGAGCACCTGGCGTTTTCGCTGGAGGCCCAGCGTCAAGGCGCAGCGTTCGGCGGCTGGCTGCTCAGCGCATTGCGCGCAGGCGGAGTCGAGCCGGAAATGTTCCTGCCCGAATATGGCAAACACCAATACGAAATTACGTGCCGGCCGACCCAGGGTGTCGCGGCAGCCGACCGGGCGGTCAACGTGCGCGAGATCACGCGCGAGATCGCCCGGCAAATGGGCCTGAACCTGAGCTTTGCGCCCAAGACTTCCGAGCACGCGGTGTGTAACGGCGTGCACCTGCACCTGAGCCTGCATGACCTGTCCGGCCATCCGGTGCTGTATGACGCCGGGACCGCCAATGGTCTGTCGACCCTCGGCCAGCACTGGGCTGCCGGGGTGCTGCACTACCTGCCGGCACTGTGCGCATTGACGGCGCCGACGCCGATTTCCTATGAGCGCCTGCAACCTCATCACTGGAGCGCTTCGTACGCGTGCCTGGGTCAACGCAATCGTGAGGCCTCGCTGCGGATCTGCCCGACCGTGAGCCTCGGTGGAAAATCCGAGGCGGCGCAATACAACCTCGAATTCCGCGCCATGGACGCCACTGCCTCACCTCATCTGGCGATGGCTGGCGTGCTGATTGCCGGCCGACTGGGCATCGAGCAACGTCTGGCGTTAAACGCGATCACCGATGAAGTCCCGGATTCGCTGAACGAAGAACAACGCCAGCGTCGCGGCATCGTCGCCCTGCCGGCGTCACTCGAACAAGCCCTGAGCCACTTGCGGGGCAGCGAGGCTTTGCTCGAAGCCTTGCCGCGCGCCTTGCTCGACACCTATTTCGCCGTCAAAACCGAGGAACTGGCATTGACCCAACACCTGTCGCCCACCGAGCTGTGTGAGCACTATGCGCACCTCTACTGAGACCCCCGAACGTGGGCTCTACACCGAGCCGGCTTACAGCCTGAGCCGGGAAGCGTCCGAGCACCCGCTGATTCTGGTCTGTGAACATGCCAGCCGTTACATGCCGACGGCCTTGAACAATTTGGGTTTGAGCGGCGAGGCCGCGCGCGAGCACATTGCCTGGGACATCGGCGCCCTGGCGCTGGCCGAAAGCCTGTCCAAAACCCTCGGCGCGACTCTGCTGGCGGCCAACTACTCCCGCCTGCTGATCGACCTCAACCGACCGGTGCAGGCCCCGGACAGCATCCCGGCCAAGAGCGAGATCTACCCGATCCCCGGCAATCAGCACCTCGACGAAGCGACTCGCGAATACCGTCGCCAGTGTCTGTTCCAGCCATTTCACACGCGCCTTGGCGAACTGATCGATACACGTCTGGCCGAAGGCCGTGCGGTGCGTGTGGTGGGCATCCACAGTTTCACACCGATCTACTACGGCCAGCCCCGAGCGCTGGAAGCCGGCGTGCTGTATGCGCGGGCCGAGGATTATGCAAAACGATTGATCGACGGTTTGGCCAGGCATCCACTGCGAGTCGCCGGCAATCAGCCCTACAAAATCGATCCGGCGGGAGACATGACGGTGCCGGTTCACGGCGACGCCCGCGGTATCGACTCGGTGCTGATCGAGGTGCGCAACGACCTGTTGCGCAACCGGCTGGCGGTCCAGACCTGGAGCGATTATCTGGCGCCGCTACTGTAGAACCGCGACCTCAAGCGAACAGTTTCAAGTTGCAAAAAACACGGATGGTTGTACCGGTAGAACAACGATAACAAACGCCGTAGGGTGTTTTTACCTGCCAGGTTGAAACACATTGCCGTATTGGCTTACAAGGAGAACCGCTTCATGGAAATAGAAGAATTCGGCTACAAGCAAGAGTTGAAACGTAGCCTGTCGCTGACCGATCTGGTGGTTTACGGGATGATTTTCATGATCCCCATCGCCCCGTTCGGGGTGTATGGCTACGTGAACCAGGAGGCACCCGGCATGGTGCCGCTGGCCTACATCATTGGCATGGTGGCGATGCTGTTCACGGCATTGAGTTACGGCAGCATGGCGCGGGCCTTTCCGATTGCCGGCTCGGTCTACTCCTACGCACAACGCGGACTGAACCCGCATGTCGGCTTTATCGCTGGCTGGCTGATGCTGCTCGACTACCTGCTGATTCCACCGCTGCTCTATGTGTATGCGGCGATGGCGTTGAATCACCTGTACCCGGACATTCCCAAGGTCGGTTTCATCCTCGCCTTCCTGGTCAGTGCGACCTTCGTCAACCTGCGGGGAATCACCTTTACCGCACGGATGAACATCATCTTTCTGCTGGCGCAACTGGTGGTGCTGGGGATCTTCCTGTTCTACGCCTGGACCGCTTTGCACGGTGGTGCCGGCAACGGCCAACTGACCCTGGCGCCGCTGTACAACCCGGAAAATTTCAACTTCGCGCTGCTGATGCAGGCGGTGTCGATTGCAGTGTTGTCGTTCCTTGGCTTCGACGCCATTTCAACCCTTGCCGAAGAGATCAAGGGCGACCCGGGCCGCAGCGTCGGCAAAGCCGCATTGATCACCCTGGTGGTGATGGGTGTGATCTTCGTCGTGCAAACCTGGATCGCCACGGACCTGGCCGCCGGCATGGGCTTCAAATCCGCCGATACCGCGTTCTATGAAATCGCCGAGATCGCCGCCGGCAGTTGGCTGGCGACCGTCACCGGCGTGGCCACGGCATTGGCCTGGGGCGTGGCGGTGGCGATCACCTCGCAAGCCGCGGTATCGCGCCTGCTATTCGGCATGGCACGAGACGGCAAACTGCCCAAAGTGCTGGCCAAGGTACACCCCAAACACAACACCCCGTACGTCAGCATTTACCTGGTGGCGGTGCTGTCGCTGCTGATCTGCTACCTGTTCATCAATTCGGTGGACACCCTGACTTCATTGGTCAACTTCGGCGCCCTGAGCGGCTTCATGCTGCTGCACCTGACGGTGATCAACTATTATTGGCGCCGACAGAAATCCGGCCAGGTGGTTCGTCACCTGATCTGCCCGGTGATCGGCTTCATCATCGTCAGCGCCATCCTGTACAACATGGGCGTCGATGCGCAGAAGCTCGGCGGTATCTGGATTGCGGTGGGTCTGGTCTACCTGTTTTTCCTTAACAGAATCGGCGCCAGCACCGTATTGCCGGACCCCTCCAATAGTTGAAAGAGGCTTGTGTCTGGAAAGTCGAGCGGTCGCTGACAGGGGTTGGCCGGCCGCCGTTGTAACGCGTGGAAACCGACAGTGATAGTCGAGCCTGATGCCCGCCATCAGACCCTTTGATACAGGAGTACATCCATGCTGGTCTTACGTCCAGTTCGGTTATCCGACCTGCCTCAGTTGCAGCAACTTGCGCGCGACAGCCTGGTGGGCGTTACCTCGTTGCCGGACGACACCGAGTGCCTGCGCCAGAAGATTCTCGGCTCCTGCGCTTCGTTTGCCAGCGAGGTCCAGAGCAATGGTGCGGAGAACTATTTCTTCGTGCTTGAGGATCTGGCCAGCCAACAGCTGCTGGGCTGTTCGGAAGTCCTCGCTACCGCCGGTTTCAATGAGCCCTTCTACAGCCTGCGCAACCGCCCGTTCACCAGTGAGTCCCGTGAGCTGAACATCCAGCACGGGGTACCAGCGCTGTCGCTATGCCAGGATCTCAGTGCCCACACCTTGCTGCGCGGTTTCCACATCAACACCGAGCTTGAGCGCACGCCGACCTCGGAATTGCTTTCACGGGCCCGGCTTATGTTCATCGCCGCCCACCCTCAGCGCTTTTCCGACGCGGTGATTACCGAAATCGTCGGCTACAGCAGCGACGCGGGGGAGTCACCGTTCTGGGATGCCCTGGGCAAACATTTTTTCGACCTGCCCTACGTCGAGGCTGAGCGCCTCTGCGGCTTGCAGAACCGGAGCTTTCTCGCCGAGTTGATGCCGCACTACCCGATCTACGTGCCGATGCTTCCAAAAGACGCTCAGGAGTGTATTGGCCGAATTCATCCTGACGGCCAGGAGGCCTTCGATATTCTTGAGCGTGAAGGCTTCGAGACCAACAGTTACATCGACCTCTTCGACGGTGGGCCAACGCTGTTTGCGCGCACCCCGAGTATTCGTTCGATCGCCCAGACCCGCACTGCCGTTGCACACTTGAGTTCACACAGTGGCGGCAAGATGCTGTACCTGCTGAGCAATGACGCATTGGAAAACTACCGGGCGATTGTCGCCGAACTGGACTGGAGCGCCGACGAGCCCGTCATGCTCAACGCCAGCCAGCTCGACGCCCTGCAACTGGACAACGGCAGCCCGGTTCGGCTGATTGCGCTATGAAGCAGATCGTCCGCACTCAAGGAGCTCCATCATGATCGTGCGCCCGGTTCAAATGACCGACCTGCCCGCGCTGCTGGTGCTGGCACGCCGCGCCGGCCCGGGGTTCACCACGCTGCCGGCCAACGAGGAACGTCTGACCCTGCGCATACGCTGGGCGCAGCGAACCTTTGCCGGACAGGTTGAACGGGCCGACGCCGATTACTTGTTCGTGCTCGAAGACGACGATCAGCAAGTCATCGGCGTCAGCGCCCTGGCGGGTGCCGTCGGGCTGCGTGAGCCCTGGTACAACTACCGCGTCGGGTTGACGGTCAATACCTCGGCGGATCTGGGGATCCAACGACAGATTCCGACCTTGTTTCTCAACAACGAGATGACCGGCCAATCAGAAATTGGCTCGTTGTTCCTGCGCCCGGATCAGCGTCAGGGCCATAACGGCCGGCTGCTGTCGGTCGCGCGATTGCTGTTTGTCGCCGAGTTCCCGCAGTTGTTCGGCGAGAAACTTATCGCCGAGCTACGCGGCAGCGCCGACGAGCAAGGCTGCTCGCCGTTCTGGGACAGCCTGGGTCGGCATTTTTTCAAAATGGATTTCAGCCACGCCGATCACCTGTCCGGGCTCGGCAACAAGTCGTTCATCGCCGAACTGATGCCACGTCAGCCGCTGTACACCTGCCTGCTCACCGAGCAAGCTCAGGCGGTGATCGGCAAGGCCCATCAAAACGCCGAACCGGCGCGCAGAATCCTCTGCAACGAAGGCTTTTCCCACAAAGGCTATATCGACATCTTCGATGGCGGTCCGGTCATCGAAGCCCAGGTCTCGAAGATCCGTGCCGTGCGCGACAGCCAGTCGCTGGCCCTGGTGGTCGGTACACCTGACGACAACGCACCGCTCTGGCTGATCCATAACCAGCGCCTGGAAAACTGCCGCATCACCGCTGCCCGCGCCCGATTGGTCGGCAACAGCTTGCTGGTCGATCGCCTGACCGCCAAGCGCCTGCAATTGCAACCGGGCAACTCGGTGCGCGCCGTGCCCTTGCTCAAGCAACAGCAGCAAGCGGTTGCCGCATAATTTCGCAAACACCCGCTTTTGATGTGTCAACACGGACCTTGTAGCAAGCCCCTCGCCATAAAACCAATCAAAAGCAAAAAGCCCGCGCATGGCGGGCTTTCTGTTTGATGGGGTCAAATCCTTTTGTCAGCTCAATTTGCGCTCCCGTATGTGAGCGATTCGTGAAAAGCCTGTCGCAGGATTGAGAAGACGACAGATCGCACTGAACACGCTATTTAACTGAATCCGAAACTGGCTCTGGCAACCGCCGCCCGAGCACATCCAGCAGATCACAACCATCGCGCAGCGGAATCGCACACAACAACGCGAAGTCATTGAGAATCACCGAGTCGCTGGCAATCTCCCCCCGCATGGCCAGGTTCTCCAACACCTGAGTCACCGCACGAATGCGATAACCGGCCGCGTCGAGCAGGATATCGAGCGGTGCGTGGGTGTCGACGAACAGGGTCGGCATGTCAGAGCAGTTGCTGGTGAGGGCCATGTAGCGGTTGGAGGGGTGGGAAGTCGGGGCAACGTAGGGTGGATCGGGGTTGTAGGTATTCATTGTTCTGATTCCTAACGTGTGGATTGAAGCTGCCAGACATCATGGTGGCGCTTTATGCACCTAACGTTTGAAGGGCTTCCACACCCTGTCACTGAATTTGCAGTGACAGTCAAAAGACTATCGATGAAACCCATCACGCACCAGTTCATACACACCGCCACAGCATGCGGGAAATATCCGACGAGTTCGCCCAGAAACTTCATTGCCTGAGCGGCCGCCATCGCGGCATCGGTATCGACACATCTCTGATGACCACCCAATCTCTCGTAGGAGCTGCCGCAGGCTGCGATCTTTTGGCGTCTGCAAGGGCACCGAAGATCAAAAGATCGCAGCCTGCGGCAGCTCCTACAGATATCACCCACCCACAATGAAGCGGCGTGCCCGCTCCCACCACTCAACAGGCCGAGCGTTAGCTCGCCTGCCGCTGTTGATCTTGATCCACCCGCCCCTTCGGGAGGCCGAGTGGAGGTGTTCAGCAGGGGGTTGGCGCGCAGCGCCGTACGGCGCAGCCGGACACATCGAGAGGAGGTCGTCGCGCAGCAGACCGTAGGCGATGCCCCCTGATGAATGCCGGAGCGAGGGGACGCCGAGCCTAGGCGAGGTGCCGTACGCTCGGGGCGAGCGTTTTTTTGCTTACTTTTTTTAGGCGCTTGTAAAAAAAGTGAGGCGCCGTCAGGGCGAAACCCTAAGTGGCCGTTACCGCAGGAATGGATATGTACACCTGCAAGAGATTGGTCGGCTGTCAGGCCGCCATCGCGAGCAGGCTCGCTCCCACAGTGGATTGGTATACATCTGCAAGAGATTGGTCGGCTGTCAGGCCACCATCGCGAGCAAGCCCGCTCCCACAGTTGAACTGTATACATCTGCGGGAGATTGGTCGGCTGTCAGGCCGCGGCAGCTCCTACGAGTTAACTGACTTCACCTTTGAGAATGTCAAACAACGCCTGCGCCGCCGCCGACAACTCATGACCGGGCTTGGTCAACACCCCGATGGCCCGCTCAATCACCGGATCACTCAAGGTAATGCAGCAAGCGCCAAGCTCGCGCATCTGCTCAACACACAGCGCCGGCACCGCACTAACCCCAAGCCCACTGGCAACCATCCGCCCGACGGTTGCCAACTGATGACTTTCAAACTCCACCGGCAGCTTCATCTGCCGTGCCAGCAAGTGCTCTTCAAGCATCACCCGCACCGTCGACGGCCGCTGCAACGTGATAAACGGCTGCTCCAACAGGGTTTTCCAGTCAATCTCGGCACACTCGGCCAGCGGCGAATCACTCGGCACTACAGCGACAAAACGGTCGATGTACAACGGGGTGAACGCAAGCGACGAACTCTGCATCGGCTCAAAAGCCACACCCAGCTCAACCTGGCGATCACGGACCATTTCCAGCACCTGCTCGTTGATCACGTCATTCACCGTGACGTTGACCTTGGGGTAACGCGCGCGAAAGGTCTTGAGGATCGGCGGCAACAAGTTACCGGCAAACGATGGCATCGCCGCCAGCGTCACCCGACCGCGCTGCAGGGTGAAACGCTGGCGCATCTCATCCTCGGCGTTGTCCCAGTCAGCAATCAACCGCCGCGCCAGCGGCAGCAAGGACTCGCCTTCCGGGGTCAGCGCGACGTTACGGGTAGTACGGCTGAACAAGCGCCCGCCCAGTCCGTCCTCCAGCGCCTTGATGGTCAAACTCAACGCCGACTGCGACAGGTGCAGCCGCTCACAGGCCACCGCAAAGCTCAAACTCTGCGCCACCGCCAAAAACGCCCTGATCTGCTTGACTGTCATCACCGTTCCTCAACATGCAACCGCAACCGATTGCTGAGTTTTATCTATCAATCAACCTTAAAAATCAACTTATCAAATCAATCTGGTAGAGCAACACTCCATCCATACGGCTAGCCAGCCGCCCACAAAGAATAAAAGAGGTGCATATGGCAGGTTTCGACAAGCGCGTGAGTTCCTATGAGGAGGCTCTGGCAGGCCTCGAAGACGGTATGACCGTGATCTCTGGCGGCTTCGGTCTGTGTGGCATTCCGGAAAACCTGATCGCCGAGATCAAGCGCAAAGGTACCCGTGATCTGACCGTGGTTTCCAACAACTGCGGCGTCGACGGTTTTGGCCTGGGCGTGCTGCTGGAAGACCGGCAGATCCGCAAAGTGGTCGCCTCCTATGTCGGCGAAAACGCCCTGTTCGAGAAGCAACTGCTGAGCGGCGAGATTGAAGTCGTGCTGACCCCGCAAGGCACCCTGGCGGAAAAAATGCGCGCTGGCGGCGCTGGCATTCCGGCGTTCTTCACCGCCACCGGTGTCGGCACTCCGGTGGCCGAGGGCAAGGAAATCCGCGAGTTCAAGGGCCGTCCGTACCTGATGGAAGAATCCATCACCGGCGACTTCGCCATCGTCAAAGGCTGGAAAGCCGACCACTTCGGCAACGTGATCTACCGCCACACCGCGCAGAACTTCAACCCGCTGGCGGCCACCGCCGGCAAGATCACCGTGGTCGAAGTCGAAGAGATCGTCGAACCCGGCGAGCTGGACCCTTCGCAGATCCATACCCCTGGCATCTACGTCGACCGGGTCATCTGCGGCACGTTCGAAAAACGTATCGAACAACGCACCGTGCGTAAGTGATCCCCTGCCCCCCAGCTCAACGGAGAATAACAATGGCTCTTACCCGCGAACAAATGGCTCAGCGCGTCGCCCGCGAAATGAAAGACGGCTACTACGTGAACCTCGGCATCGGCATTCCGACCCTGGTCGCCAACTACATCCCGGAAGGCATGGAAGTCATGCTGCAATCGGAAAACGGCCTGCTCGGCATGGGCGCCTTCCCGACTGATGACGAAGTCGACGCCGACATGATCAACGCCGGCAAACAGACCGTCACCGCGCGCATTGGCGCCTCGATTTTCTCGTCCGCCGAATCCTTCGCGATGATCCGTGGCGGCCACATCGACCTCACCGTGCTCGGCGCTTTTGAAGTCGACGTACAGGGCAATATTGCCTCCTGGATGATCCCCGGCAAATTGGTCAAGGGTATGGGCGGCGCGATGGACCTGGTGGCCGGTGCAGACAACATCATCGTCACCATGACTCACGCCTCCAAGGACGGCGAGTCGAAGCTGCTGCCACGTTGCAGCCTGCCGCTGACGGGTGCCAACTGCATCAAACGCGTGTTGACCGATCTGGCCTACCTGGAAATCGAAAACGGCGCGTTCATCCTCAAGGAACGTGCACCCGGTGTGAGCGTCGAGGAAATCGTCAGCAAGACTGCTGGTAAACTGATCGTTCCCGACCACGTTCCGGAAATGCAGTTCGCCTGAACCGCACCCTGAGGAGAAATTCGATGCAAGAAGTCGTGATTGTTGCCGCCACCCGTACCGCCATCGGCAGTTTTCAGGGGTCGCTCGCCAGCATTCCAGCGCCGGAACTCGGTGCCGCGGTCATTCGTCAATTGCTCGCGCAAACCGGTCTGGCGGCGGATCAGGTGGATGAAGTGATCCTCGGTCAGGTACTGACCGCAGGCTCAGGCCAGAACCCGGCACGTCAGGCGTCGATCCTCGCCGGCCTGCCCCACGCCGTACCGGCGCTGACCCTAAACAAGGTCTGCGGCTCGGGCCTCAAGGCGCTGCATCTGGGCGCCCAGGCGATTCGGTGCGGCGACGCCGAGGTGATCATCGCCGGCGGCATGGAAAACATGAGCCTGGCGCCGTACGTGTTGCCGGCCGCTCGCACCGGCCTGCGCATGGGTCACGCGAAAATGGTCGACAGCATGATCAGCGATGGCCTGTGGGATGCGTTCAACGATTACCACATGGGCATCACCGCCGAGAACCTGGTGGACAAGTACAACCTGACCCGTGAGGAACAGGACGCTTTCGCCGCCGCTTCGCAGCAAAAAGCCGTAGCCGCTATCGAGGCCGGGCGTTTTGTTGACGAGATCACGCCAATCCTGATCCCGCAGCGCAAAGGTGATCCGTTGTCCTTCGCGGTCGACGAACAACCTCGCGCCGAGACCACCGCAGCGTCGTTGGCCAAGCTCAAGCCGGCGTTCAAGAAAGACGGCAGCGTCACCGCCGGCAACGCCTCTTCGCTGAATGACGGCGCTGCTGCGGTGTTGTTGATGAGCGCCGACAAGGCCAAGCAATTGGGCTTGCCGGTACTGGCAAAAATTGCCGCCTACGCCAATGCCGGCGTTGACCCGGCGATCATGGGCATCGCTCCGGTGTCCGCGACCCGCCGCTGCCTGGACAAGGCCGGCTGGACGCTGGATCAACTGGATTTGATCGAAGCCAACGAAGCCTTCGCCGCGCAGTCACTGGCGGTCGGCAAAGAGCTGGAATGGGATGCGAGCAAGGTCAACGTCAACGGTGGCGCGATTGCGCTGGGTCACCCGATTGGTGCGTCGGGTTGCCGGGTGCTGGTGTCGCTGCTGCACGAGATGATCAAGCGTGACGCCAAGAAAGGCCTTGCCACCCTGTGCATCGGTGGCGGTCAGGGTGTGGCTCTGGCAATCGAGCGAGCCTAAGCCCGCATGGGTTCAACAGTCAGTGTGCGGACCCACGATATCCGCTCGCTGACTGGCAACACACCCGGCGCGATTTCGGTGGCGCCGGGTCTTTTTTTGCCTCGCGCAAACGCCTTTCCCAAGAATCCTGACTCGATCGCTCAGGATCAAAACCTTGCTGGCCTATCCGTTACGCGACTGCGAATTCCGCTTGCAGCATCGCCACGAAAGCCTCGCGCGCAGGATGGTGCCGAGAGTGCTCGTGCCAGTAGAACAGGTTGTCGATGGCGGTCAGTTCGGGGAATTCGTAGCTGGCCCAACCGGCACCCTGCCCGTACTGTTCGAAAATCCCCCTGGGCACCAGCGCGACCCCGGCACCCGCGCTGACACAACCGACAATGCTGCCATAACTCGCGATGCTGATGATCGGCAATACCTGCCCCTGCCGCTGAAGCCAGCGCTCCAGCGCCGCCCGGTAAGGACAACCCGATGGCCACATGAATATCGCCTTGCCCTGCAGATCCGTCGCATCGCGCAACGGCCCCAATGACGGCGAGGCAATCAGCACCAGATCTTCGCGGTACATCAGCGCCCGCTTGAGCAGCGGACGCTCGACATCCACCGCGACGATGGCACCGTCGAGCTTGTGATTGATCGTGTCCTCGAGCAACTGCGCCCAGGAACCGGTGGTCAACTCAAGGGCTACGGCGGGGTAACGCGCGTGGAATTTGGCCAACAACCGGGGCAAGCGCCCACTCGCCGACGATTCGATTGCGCCAATTCGTAGCGGCCCGGACGGCGGCGCCCCAGGATCAACCGCGCGTTTCGCCTCATCCGACAACGCCAGTATCTGCGAGGCGTAGGTCAGGAAAATCTCGCCGGCCGGGCTGATCCGCAATCCCCTGCCCGCCCTGTAGAACAGGTCGACGCCGAGTTCGGTTTCGAGGGACTTGATTCGCGCCGTGATGTTCGACGGTACGCAGTGCAGCACCTCGGCGGCCCGGGCGATGCTGCCGGTATCGAAAACCGTCTTGAACATTCGAATCCGAGCCAATTCCATACATCACCAAAAGTGAATATTCGACTCAGGTTAAGTCAGTTGTGGTGAATAAGTAAGCCTCCAATACTCAGCAGGCAGAAGCCGTCACGCCGTAACGGTCTTCGTTGCACACCTGAACAGGCAGCCGAACTTCATGCCCTCTCGCTCGACGTTGAAGATCATCTTTGCAGTGATGTTTGTCATTCTGTGTTGGGGCTATTCGCCGACGGGAATCCGCATTGGCTTGCAGGCCTATGATCCCGCTCATTTGGCGTTGCTGCGGTTTCTCATTGCCTCGGCGTTCATGGCCGTCATTGCGGCGTGCAAAGGCATCGCGTTACCGCGAGTGAGTGACCTGCCGCTACTCGCCCTGCTGGGATTCTTTGCCGTGAGCCTGCACCACATCGCGCTGAATTTTGGCCAACGTGGTGTCAGCGCCGGTGCCTCCAGTGTGCTGGCGCAATCCACTCCGCTGTTCAGTGCGCTGCTGGCGCATTTCATCTTCAATGAACGCGTGAGCGCATGGCGGTGGTTCTGTGTTTTTTTAGGGATGTTCGGTGCAGCGATCGTCGTCGCCGGAGACAAAGGCCTGGGCAGCGTTGACCCGCACGGTGTGTTGATCTTGCTCG
The DNA here is from genome assembly GCF_044743155.1 of Pseudomonas sp. NPDC087697. Taxonomy (NCBI): domain Bacteria; kingdom Pseudomonadati; phylum Pseudomonadota; class Gammaproteobacteria; order Pseudomonadales; family Pseudomonadaceae; genus Pseudomonas; species Pseudomonas sp. NPDC087697. The sequence continues at coordinate 120,737 of NZ_JBIUVW010000005.1, forward strand.
CGGCGTTGTCCTGGAGCCTCTACTTCGCGCTGCAAAAACGCCATTCTCATCGTTACAGCGGGTTGACCATGGTCTGTTACACGGTGTGGTCGGGCACTGCGCTGTTGCTGGTTTTCTTGCCCGGTCTTGCCGATGAAGTGGCCAAAGCCCCCGCGCAGGCCCATCTGGCGGTCACCCTTCTCGGGATATTCCCGAGCGCGCTGGCCTATCTCGCCTGGGCTTACGTATTGAGGCAGATTGAGGCCAGCCGTGCGTCGATGGCGCTTTACCTGACGCCACCGACGGCCATGTTGATCGCCTCTGTCCTGCTGGGGGAACAACCTGCGTTGATGGTCATTGTCGGGGTATTAATCGTTTTGGTCAGCGTGCTGGCATTGAATCTGGAACGTGTGCGGCTGCTGGCGACTGTTGAGAAGGTCTGATCAAAACAGAAACTAGGACGCCTCGGCTAATACCAGTCAGTCAACAGAAAAGCGCGTCGAACGCAAACCTTGTGGCGAGGGAGCTTGCTCCCGCTCGACCGCGAAGCGGTCGTAATCCGGCAATCGCGTTCCATCTGAATACTTGCGGTGACTGGTTTTAGGGTCGCTTTGCGACCCAGCGGGAGCAAGCTCCCTCGCCACAATTGATCAATCGTCCAAGGGTGTCGGTGGCGCTTCCGGTTTTGCAGCTTTGCCTGCTTTCCCCCCTTTTCCGCCTTTTCCGCCTTTGGTTGGCGTGGCCTCTGGGGGCGGAGGTGGTGGTGGCACCGCTTCTTTCTCGGCGGCGGGCAGTTGGTCAATAGTGCTGAACAAATCCTTGGCCTCTATCGGCCCGAGGTGGTCGAGTTTTTTCTCGCCGTCCTTGCCCACCAAAATGACTTTGGTCTCGCCACTGACGCCCAGTTTCAGTTCACGAATAAGCGCCATGGTGGTTTGCGCATCGAGGTCCTTGCCATCACGTTGGCCCATGAGGTTGACCACGGTGTACAGCACCATATTGCGTTCTTTGAAGGCCTGGCTATTGGCAGGTTCGGCCAGGGACTTTTTCAGGCTGACCAGCGTCGGGTCGATGCTGCTGGGAGCGATGACGATCAGCGGCCGGTTCCTGCCGAGTTCCTGGGCCAGGGGCGTGTCGTTGTCTGCGGCGAATAAAGGGCCGGCGACAGCGAGCAGAGTAGCGAGGGTCAGTGACCGAATGAGCATGCGCATCTCCTTTTGATTTCCACACTTTATGATTGCGCATCAAAGCGAAAGATTCAGGGTCTGTTGACGTTTGTTGCCGAACCGCGTTGCGATGCCAAACGTCAACAGACCCGACTCAGCCGCCTGAAATTTCTATCGCCATGTTGCGAAGCTTAGGTCAGCGGGCTTAATCCGCAACCGTATCCAGCGACGCGGGCTCAGGTCACTCCGTTTGTCCAGGCTCGCGCCGCCAAGGCCAAAACTCAAGGCGCAGTGTTTTATCGCGTACTACACTTAATTTGTCCCCCGTAGGGGGGACGTTGCCAAATCCGGGTCCGTAAGCAGCGAGTCTGCAGATAAACCTCGCTCTTGACGCTGGAGCCACTGGCCTATCGTAATTGTCCTGTGGGGCACGGCCCCACAGTGACATCATGCAGGACGACGTTTTCGCGTCCCACTCGCCCGGACATGTCGTGTGTCCGGGCATTCGCGTGGTAGACGATTTGGCTTCACAACGCGCCTGTACTGTCGCCCTGATCATCCACTCGACCACCGCCTGAAAGGTTGCTGCCTCCACACGCGCCCCCTTCGCCGGTGGTCTTTTTTGAGGAGGACCGGTTATGGACGAAGCCAAACTCAATGACTTCATGGGCAAGGTGGTTTCCGACATGGGCGGCGCAGCGATGCTCGCGAACATGATCCTGGGCGATGAGCTCGGTCTGTACCGGGCCATGGCCGACAGCCAACCCATCACCCCCGAAGCGCTGGCCAGCAAGACCGGCTGCAATGCGCGGCTACTGCGCGAATGGCTCAGCGCCCACGCGGCCTCCGGTTACATGGAACACATTGACGGAAAGTTCCGCCTGCCAGAAGAGCAAGCCCTGGCGCTGGCGATCGAGGACTCACCGGTTTATGTCGCAGGCGGCGCCTCAGTGATTGCCTCGTTTTACCATGACAAAGACAAACTGATCGCGGCCATGCGCGGAAATGGTGCCCTCGCCTGGGGCGATCACCACAGCTGCATGTTCAACGGCACCGAGCGCTTCTTCAGACCCGGCTACCGCGCACACCTGGTCGGCGAGTGGTTACCCGCGCTTGAAGGCGTAGTAGAAAAACTGCAAGCCGGCGCCAAGGTCGCGGATGTGGGCTGCGGCCACGGCGCGTCAACGGTGGTCATGGCCAAAGCCTTCCCGGCCTCGAACTTTGTCGGTTTCGACTATCACGCGCCATCCATCACCACCGCCACCCAACGCGCTGAAGAAGGGGGCGTGGCTGATCGTGCTCGCTTCATTCAGAGCACGGCCAAGAACTACCCGGGCAATGACTACGATTTGATCTGCTACTTCGATTGCCTCCACGACATGGGCGACCCTGTGGGCGCTGCCAAACACGCCTATCAGTCACTCAAGTCCGACGGAACAGTGCTGTTGGTGGAGCCGTATGCCAATGACCAGCTCGACGAAAACGCGACCCCGGTAGGACGACTGTTCTACGCCGCGTCGACGTTCATCTGCACGCCTAACTCTTTGTCTCAGGAAGTCGGTCTGGGGCTCGGAGCCCAAGCCGGAGAAGCACGGCTGCGGGATGTATTCACCAAGGCCGGATTCAAGCATTTCCGCCGGGCAGCAGAGACACCGTTCAACCTGATTCTGGAGGCACGCAAGTAATCGCGGGGGGCATCCCTGAAGCACGGCACTGAGAGGGGCAGCGCCGTGCCGGGGATCAAAAATCGCGGCGCCTGGATCAGTCGCCTGAAAGATAGTCGGTTAACGCTGGATCAAAACGCCAACTTGTAGCCGATAAACACCAGCATGACGGCCAGGCAAGGACGCAAGACGCCATCGGAAATACGCCCGGACAAATGACTGCCGACGTAGATCCCCGGCAATGAGCCCATCAGCAGAAAACCCAGCAAATGCCAATCCATGTTGCCCATGCTCGCATGCCCCAGTCCCGCGACCAGGGTCAGCGGCACGGCGTGCGCGATTTCTGTACCGACCAGGCGTTTGGTCGCCAGAAACGGGTACAGGATAAACAGCGCCACAGTCCCCAGTGCGCCGGCACCGATGGACGTCAATGCCACCATCGCGCCGAGTATCGCGCCCGTGACGATGGTCAGCAGGTTCAGGTTCCGGTTACTGAGGTGATAATGGTCGCCCGCATGTTTCTGGGCAAACGCAAGCAGCTGGGTTTTGAAGAAAATCGCCAGCGCCGTCAGCAGCAAAACAAACCCCAGGGCCTGTTTGATAATCGCATTGGTCGCTTGCGGATCGGTATTGAAGTATTTCAGGAACAACAGGGTCATTGCGACAGCAGGCACACTGCCCAGCGTCAGCCAGCCGGTGATTTTCCAGTCGATGTTCCGGTTCTTTTGATGAACCAGCACACCACCGGACTTGGTGATCGCGGCATACAGCAAATCGGTCCCGACGGCGGTGGCCGGGTTGATGCCGAACCATAGAAGGATCGGCGTCATCAACGAGCCGCCGCCCACACCGGTCATTCCGACAACGAACCCGACAACCAAGCCTGCGACTACAAAACCCAAATTACCGAAGTCCATTGCCATACCTTACAAAACCAGCGCGACGACTTAAAAATCTGGCAGCCAGCATAGCGATTTTTCTTATAACCACTTATACCAATATGATCTGACTTTATAACTTTAGGTCATTAACTTTGGCCTGCCAAGCCTTCTACAGCTCGCTTTTGACATTTTTATTTTCACATAATTGATTTATGAAATAAAACGTGTCAATCATATACGCCATGGACACTTAATCCGCTGCACACCCCGCCAGACCGGAAGGCATTCACCTCTCAATCGCCCCACCCACGGAGTCAACAATATGAACAAGACCGGACTTCTGGCTGCTCTGGCATTTTGCGCCGTCAGCACCCTGGCCCACGCCGACGAAGACAGCCTGCGTATCGGTATCGAAGCCGCGTACCCGCCGTTCTCCTTCAAGACCCCGGAAGGCAATATCAGCGGGTTCGACTACGACATCGGCAACGCCTTGTGCGAAGAAATGAAGATCAAATGCCAGTGGGTCATCCAGGAATTCGACGGGATGATCCCCTCGCTGAAAGTGCGCAAGATCGATGCGGTGCTGTCGTCAATGTCGATTACCGACGACCGCTTGAAGTCAGTCGACTTCAGCAAAAAGTACTACCACACCCCCGGCAAGTTCGCGATGAAGGCCGGCCAGGTCCTCAACGACCCGATGGTCGATCTCAAAGGCAAGAAACTCGGCGTGCAGCGCTCCTCGACCTACGACCGTTACGCCACCGAACAGCTGGCACCCGCCGGCGTCGAGGTCGTGCGCTATTCATCGCAAAGCGAAGCTTCCCTGGACCTGGCGTCGGGTCGACTGGACGCCACCCTCGCCGACAGCGTCAACACCGATGAGAGCTTCATCAAGACCCCGGCCGGGAACGGCTTTGCCCTGGTGGGACCGGATATCAACGACCCGAAATACTTCGGTCGGGGCGCCGGGATTGCGCTGCGCAAAGGCGATACCGCGAACGCAGCGCGCCTGAACGCGGCGATTGATGCGATCCGTGCCAATGGCAAGTACCAGCAGGTAATGGCCAAGTACTTCGCGTTCGATATCTACGGCGAATAAACCTTCCTGAAACACTGGCGTTGGCCTTGCGCCGACGCCGCTTTTCTTGCTGTTCCCGCGCGCCTGCCGGCGCTTCGGGTGAGGAACTTCATCATGCTTCACGGCTACGGATCGAGCATTCTCGATGGCGCCTGGCTGTCGATCAATCTGGCTCTGAGCTCCATGGCACTGGCCATTACCCTGGGCCTGATCGGCGCGGCGTTTCGCCTGTCACCGCTCAAATGGTTGTCGACACTGGGCGAAGGCTACACAACGGTGATTCGCGGCATCCCCGACCTGGTACTGATCCTGCTGATCTTCTACGGCGGCCAGGACCTGGTGAACCGCATAGCGCTTGGGCTCGGTTACACCCACTACATCGACATCAACCCTTTTGTGGCGGGTGTCTGCACCATGGGTTTCATCTTCGGGGCCTACCTCTCGGAAACCTTTCGCGGCGCCTTCATGGCAATCGCGCAAGGTCAGGGTGAAGCCGGGGCGGCCTACGGCATGACCAGCGCCCAGGTGTTCTGGCGGATTCTGGTGCCGCAGATGATTCGCTTCGCGATTCCCGGGTTCACCAACAACTGGCTGGTGCTGACCAAATCCACCGCGCTGATCTCGGTGATCGGCCTGCAGGACATGATGTTCAAGGCCAAGAACGCCGCCGACGCGACCCATGAACCCTTTACGTTTTTCCTCGCGGTGGCGGCGCTGTATCTGGTGCTGACCAGCGTCTCGTTGCTGGTGCTGCGCGCACTGGAAAAACACTACTCGGTCGGCATCAAAGCCGCCGATCTGTGAGTGGGAGCGAACCGACCATGCTCGACTACAACCTGATCTGGGAAAACCTGCCGCTGTATTTCAGTGGCGCGTTATTGACCCTCAAAGTACTGCTGATTTCCCTGGCCTTTGGCCTGATGCTGGCCATTCCGTTGGCGTTGATGCGCGTCTCCCGCTCGCCACTGATCAACTTCCCGGCCTGGCTCTACACCTATGCCATCCGCGGCACGCCGATGCTGGTGCAGTTGTTTTTGATCTATTACGGTCTGGCGCAGTTCGAAGCGGTACGCCAAAGCGTGCTCTGGCCGTATCTGTCCAGCGCGACCTTTTGCGCCTGCCTGGCCTTTGCGATCAACACCAGTGCCTACAGCGCGGAGCTGCTGGCCGGCAGCCTGAAGTCCACGTCCAGCGGCGAGATCGAAGCGGCCAAGGCGATGGGCATGTCACGTCTGACCCTGTACCGCCGCATTCTGCTGCCCTCGGCCCTGCGCCGGGCGTTGCCGCAGTACAGCAACGAAGTGCTGATGATGCTCCAGACCACCAGCCTGGCGTCGATCGTCACCCTGGTTGATATCACTGGCGCGGCGCGCACGGTCAGCTCGCGGTTCTACCTGCCGTTCGAAGCCTTCATTACCGCCGGCCTGATCTACCTCGCCCTGACCTTCATTCTCGTGCGCCTGTTCAAGCTCGCCGAGCGCCACTGGCTGGCCTATCTGGCCCCACGCAAGCATTAAGGAAATCCCATGGAGCACATTCATTACGTCCTGCCCTGGAGCGCCTGCGGCACTGAACGCACGCTGTCGCTGTTTCGGTTCGGCAGCGGCGCGCGCAAGGCTTATATCCAGGCCTCGTTGCATGCCGACGAACTGCCCGGCATGCGCGTCGCCGTCGAACTCAAGCGCCGTCTGCGCGAGCTGGAATCACAAGGCCGATTGACTGGAGTGATCGAGCTGGTGCCGATGGCCAATCCGATCGGTATCGGGCAAATGTTCCAGGCCACCCATCAGGGGCGCTTCGAGTTCAACAGCGGCAAGAACTTCAACCGTGACTTTCCAGAGCTGGCCGAAGCTGTGGCCGTGCAACTGGAAGGTCAGCTGGGCGCGGATGCCGACGCCAACGTGGCGCTGATCCGCCGGGCGATGGTCGAGGTCATCGCCGACATGCCGCTGGCCGAATCGGAACTCGACGGCCTGCGCCGCCTGCTGTTGCAGCACGCCTGCGATGCCGATGTGGTGCTGGACCTGCACTGCGACTTCGAGTCGATCATGCTGCTGTATGCCCTGCCACAAAACTGGCCGCGCCTGCGTTCACTGGCTGCACGCCTCGACGCCGGTGCCGTTCTGCTGGCCGAGGACGCGGGAGGCAATGCCTTTGATGAAGCCTGCGCGATTCCCTGGTTGCGCCTGGCCGAACTGTTCCCGCAGGCGAACATTCCGCTGGCCTGCATCGCGACCACCATCGAACTGCGCGGCATGGCCGACACCGATCGCGAACCGTGCATGGCCAGTGCCGAGCAGATCCTCGGCTATCTGGCCGAACAAGGCTTGATCCGTGGCGACTGGCCAGACGCGCCATCCACCTGCTGCGATGCGACGCCCTTCGCCGGTGCGCAATACGCCTATGCGCCACACCCAGGCGTAGTGAGTTTTCTGCAACCGCTGGGGGCTCGGGTCACGGTCGGCGATCCGCTGTTCGAAGTGCTCGACCCGCTGACCGATCGCCACAGCGTGGTGACGGCCAGCACCGACGGCATCCTTTATGCCCGCGAACGTCTGCGCTTTGCCCAACCCGGGTTGTGGCTGGCCAAGGTCGCAGGCTCTACCCCCATTCGCCAGGGTCGCTTGCTCAGCGACTGACTCAAGAGAATCGACACCATGAACACACTTGAAATTCAGGACCTGCACAAACGCTACGGCACCCACGAAGTGCTCAAGGGCGTGTCTCTGGAGGCGAAGGCCGGCGATGTGATCAGCATCATCGGCTCCAGCGGTTCGGGCAAAAGCACCTTCCTGCGCTGCATCAACCTGCTGGAGCAACCCAATTCAGGCAACATCCTGCTCAATGGCGAGCAGCTGAAACTGGTCGCCAACAAATCCGGTGGGCTCAAGGCGGCCGAGCCGAAACAGCTGCAACGCATGCGCTCACGGTTGGCAATGGTGTTTCAGCATTTCAACCTGTGGTCGCACATGAGCGCCCTTGAAAACGTCATGGAAGCGCCAGTGCATGTGCTGGGCATGGACAAGAAACTCGCCCGGGAAAAAGCCGAGCACTACCTGAACAAGGTCGGCGTGGCCCATCGCATGGGCGCTTATCCGGCGCACATGTCGGGTGGCGAACAACAGCGCGTGGCGATTGCTCGCGCGCTGGCGATGGAGCCGGAAGTGATGCTGTTCGACGAACCCACCTCGGCCCTCGACCCGGAGTTGGTCGGCGAGGTGCTTAAAGTCATGCAGGACCTGGCCCTGGAAGGCCGGACCATGGTCGTGGTGACCCACGAAATGGGCTTTGCCCGCGAAGTGTCGAACCAACTGGTGTTCCTGCACAAAGGTCAGGTTGAAGAACGTGGTAACCCGCGTGAAGTGCTGGTCAACCCACAGTCCGAACGCCTCCAGCAGTTTCTGGCCGGCAGCCTGAAGTAAGCCGCTCGCCGACTGTTGGCCTGCTGCACGCCAACGGTCGGCTTCGGATACACTGGCGCCCATCGGTATCGACACCTCTCTGATAACCACCAAATCTCCCGTAGGAGCTGCCGCAGGCTGCGATCTTTTGGCGTCTGCAAGGACGCCGAAGATCAAGAGATCGCAGCCTGCGGCAGCTCCTACGGGTGATCGGACCAAATGTGTAGATATCCATGCACTCATGCCGGGAACCATGTTTGGTCCCTTCCAATCTTCAGCGGATGTTGAGCCGGTTATGCCTACTCCTTCGAAAAACACCACGGTCTACGCCGCGCCGGTGATGCGCAAACTGGCGGAAATCCTCGCTGATTTGCAGCCGTCGCTGCGCAAGGTGGCGGACTTTATCCTGCGTCACCCGCTGAAGGCCGCGACCCTGACCATCGAGGAGATGGCCTTTGAGACCGCCACCTCGCCGGCGGCGGTCAATCGCTTGGCCAAGGCGTTGGACCTGGGTGGCTACAGCGGCATGAAAGCCGAGCTGGTCGCGACCTTGCAGCAGATGGTGTCCCCGGTGGACAAGCTGCGCAACGAACTGGCGCACCGCCCCGGTGGTGCATTCGGTCTGCATGAGCAAATCCAGAGCGCCACCAGCAACCTCGGCACCGCCGGCACCAACAACCACCCTGACACCTTCGAAGCGGTGGTCACGTGCCTGATCGAGGCGCGCAAGATTTACATCCTCGGGTTTGGCAACAGCGTCTACATGGCGGGTCTCGCGGCCTCGACGCTGATGCCGTTCTGCGCCGACGCCACCGCCATCAGCATGGAGGGCGGCAACGAAAACGCCGCCTACCGACTGGCCGCGATCACTGACCAGGACGTGCTGCTGGCGATCTCGCTGCCGCGTTATTCCCTCGACACCCTACAGCTGTCGCGCTTTGCCCACGAGCGCGGCGCGACCGTGCTGGCGATCACCGACTCCCCCGCCTCACCCTTGACCCACATTGCCCAGCACGTACTGTTTGCTCCGGCCGACCACCCGGTGCTGACCAGCTCCAACATCGCCGTTCTGGCGCTGATCGAAGGCTTGGTCGCCGGGGTGATGGCACGCAACAAGGAAGCCGTGAAACTGGCGACCGAACTCACTGAAAGCGTGATGAATTACCTGCACATTCCCGGCAGCAGCAAAACCTCGAAAAAGTGAGGCTGCGCGTCACAGCCACCAGCGCAGCAGGAAAAAGAACCCCATGCTCAGCAGCATGCTGATCAAGGTACTGCGGGTGTAGAGCACCAGGCCGATGGCGACCAGCGAACTGATCAGGTATGGATTGTCGTACTGCAAATTCAGCTGGTGGTCGGGCATGAACACAATCGGCCCGCAGATCGCCGTGAGCATGCCCGGCACCGCGAAGCCCAGAAATTGCCGCGCATTGCTGCTCAAACGCACCGGTAGCCGTGGTTCTAGGAACACGTAACGGTTGAGAAAAACCAGCAAGCCCATGCCGAAAATTACCGCCCAGACCATCATGTGCGCCCCTCATAAAGCTTGTTGCAGATAAACCCGGCACTCATCCCGAGCAACCCGGCCAGCACCAGTGCCGAACCCCAGTGCCAGTAGTTGAACAACACCGAGCAAAACAGCGACACCGCCACACAGACCACCGTTGGAACGTTGCGCACCACAGGGGTGATCAACGCGATAAACGTGGCCGCGATGGAAAAATCCAGACCCAGATGCTCAAGACCGGGAATGCTGCTGCCCAGCACAATCCCGGCCAGGGTGAAGAGATTCCACGCCACATAAAAGGTCAGGCCCACCCCGAGGGCGTACCAACGATTGAACTGCTGTTTGTCATATTGGCTGGTCAGCGCGAACAACTCATCGGTGAGCAGAAAGCCCAGCCCTACCCGCCAGCGACCCGGCAGCGGCGAAACCACCGGGCGCATGCTCATGCCGTACAGCAAGTGTTGCGATGTCAGGAGCAAGGTGGTCAACAGAATCGAGAAAATCCCGGCGCCGCCCTTGAGCATCCCGATCGCAACCAGTTGCGCAGCGCCCGCAAAGACAATGCTCGACAGGCCCTGGCCTTGCAGTGGAGTGAGGTTGGCCTCAATGGCCATCGAACCCGCCAACAGCCCCCACGGCGCAGTCGCCAGGGACAAGGGCATTACGGCAGCGGCACCGCGCAGAAAAGCACCGCGCGGCAATAAGTTGTCAGACATAGCTCTCTACAACGAAGGAAAGGTCTCTGACTGTGTCAGTCGATCAGCCTTCTGTCTTGAACAATCTTGCGCAATTGCCCTTCCAGACTGGTGGCTAAGCGCGAACAAGCAAAAAGTACTGCTCGATAGACAAGGCAGTCGCAGGAGATGGTCTATTTTTAATGAGTGCCGACTTCGGGTCGTTTGCGCGCTGGTGAACCTTATCGCCGGATATCCGGTCGATAGGTGCAACCCAGCCAGGTTTGCCGGTGACCCCGTCGATGGTAGCAACTGGCCCGTTTCATTTGCTGGAGAATGCCCCTTGATAACGACCCGACGCATGGCCACGCTCAAAGCCTGGGGCGCCCACGGCTTTACCGCTACCGGCGTGGTGACCGCCTTCCTGGCGACTCTCGCCTTGTTCGATAATCAGCCCAGAGCCTGCCTGCTGTGGCTGGGCGTGGCGTTGATCGTCGATGGTGTGGACGGCTCGCTGGCGCGCAAGGTCAATGTCCAAACGGTACTGCCGCATCTCGACGGGTCCGTGCTGGATCTGGTCATCGACTACCTGACCTACGTGTTTATACCGGCCCTGTTCATCTACCGTTACATCGATTTACCGGCCTACACCCCGCTGCTGACCACCTCGGTGATCCTGGTCTCGTCGCTCTATTGCTTCTGCAACGTCAACATGAAGAGCAAGGACAACTACTTCCAGGGCTTCCCCGCCGCGTGGAACGTCGTCACCCTGTGCCTCTACATCATTGCCCCGACACCCTGGCTGACACTGCTCACCATCATCGGCCTGGCGCTGTTGACGGTGACCCGAATGAAGTTTCTTCACCCGTTTCGGGTGCGCAGGTTCATGCCGATCAACATTGCCGTGACGTCCATCTGGTTGCTGTGCAGCCTGTCACTGGTCCTCAACCACCCGACCGTCAACCCTTTGGTGATGGGACTGTGGCTTGCGATGTCGGCTTACTTTCTGGGGATCTGCATCTGCCGCACAGCCGCGGACTGGCTCGAGCGCACCCATCACTAATGGAGCATGAATGCCTATCCATATCGTGCAACTCGGCTCACCCCGAGCCCTCCATGAAGGCCTGCGCCTGGGCACGGTCCGCCGCCCGCCCCGTGGCGTACCGAAAGCCGAGTTCGCCAGCCGTGACTTCTACGACACCTGGCTCCCCATCCTCTCCCCCAGCGCAGAGCTGGTGGCCGAAGCCAAAGCTGCGGAAGACGAAAAAGACTGGGGAGCCTTTCGACGCAAATTCAAGGCCGAAATGAATCAACCGGCCCCCAGCCAACTGCTGGATATGTTGGCCGCCCTGTCCCATCAAACGTCGCTGGCCATCGGTTGCTACTGCAAGGATGAACGCCACTGCCATCGTTCGGTGTTGCGAGAGCTGTTGATTGCTCGGGGGGCGGTGGTTGTAGCGTCTCAAGAGGCGTAGCAGGACGTGCGGTTTTGCTTCGAGGGGCGTTTGCGACGGGATATGAACAGCATTGCGCCAATCGACAGGCTTTGTCGTTTCGGCGGCGACGCTACCGGCTGGCTGCGCAAGGTTGCGGGCGGCGCAATCCCGGCCTATGGTCCAAGCGAGGCATTGCCTGCAACTGGCACGCTTGACTGGCCGCAGGATGCTGTCCATCCAGTGCGAACTCCCGCAGCGAGGTGACGACATGCCGAACGACTCCCGCCCCGCCGTGCTCGAACTGATCGGCAATACGCCGCTGGTGCGCGTCAGCCGCTTCGATACCGGCCCGTGCACGCTGTTCCTCAAGCTCGAATCGCAGAACCCTGGCGGTTCGATCAAGGATCGCATCGGCCTGGCGATGATCGACGCCGCCGAGCGCGATGGCTGCCTGCGACCCGGAGGCACCATCGTCGAGGCCACCGCCGGCAACACCGGCCTCGGTCTGGCCCTGGTCGGCCGCGCCAAGGGATACCGGGTGGTGTTGGTGGTGCCGGACAAGATGTCCACCGAGAAGGTCCTGCACCTCAAGGCGATGGGCGCCGAGGTGCACATCACTCGATCCGACGTCGGCAAGGGCCATCCCGAGTACTATCAGGACGTTGCCGCGCGGCTGGCGCAGGAGATTCCCGACGCTTTCTTCGCCGATCAGTTCAACAACCCGGCCAACCCGCTGGCCCACGAGTGCAGCACCGCTCCGGAGATCTGGGCGCAGACTCAGCATGATCTGGATGCCATCGTCGTCGGCGTCGGTTCGGCCGGCACGCTGACCGGGCTGACCCGCTTCTTTCGCCGCGTGCAACCGAACCTGGCCATGGTGCTGGCCGATCCGATCGGCTCGGTGGTCGCCGAATACAGCCGCAGCGGCACCCTCGGTACGCCCGGTTCCTGGGCGGTAGAGGGCATCGGCGAAGACTTCATTCCATCTATTGCCGACCTTTCCAGCGTGCGCCAGGCCTATTCGATCAGCGACGAGGAAAGCTTTAATCATGCCCGTCAACTGCTGCGCGCCGAAGGCATTCTCGGCGGCTCTTCGACCGGCACATTGCTGGCAGCGGCACTGCGCTACTGCCGCGAGCAAACCGAGCCGAAACGGGTGGTCAGCTTCGTCTGCGACACCGGCACCCGCTACCTGTCGAAGGTCTACAACGACCAGTGGATGACCGATCAGGGTCTGCTGCAGCGCAAGCACTACGGCGATCTGCGCGACCTGATCGCGCGGCGCTTCGAGGATGGCCGGGTGATCAGCGTGGGCCCGGACGACACGTTGCTCACCGCCTTCCAGCGCATGCGCCTGGCTGATGTGTCGCAGCTGCCGGTGCTGGTGGACGGACAGCGGCTGGTCGGCGTGATCGACGAGTCCGATATTCTGCTGGACGTGCACAAAGACGCTTCGCACTTTCGTATGACCGTGGCCAGCGCGATGACCGACAAGCTGGAAACCCTGCCCCCCGGCGCCAGTCTGGCTGAACTGCAGGCGGAGCTCGACCGTGGGCTGGTGGCGATCATCAAAGACGCCTCGGGCTTCCACGGCCTGATTACCCGCGTCGACATGCTCAATCACTTGCGGAGATCCCTCACATGAGTCAGCACGATGAAACCGCCGCACCACGCGCCTTCGCCACCCGTGTAATCCATGCCGGACAGGCGCCGGACCCTTCCACCGGGGCGCTGATGCCGCCGATTTACGCCAACTCCACCTATGCGCAGCAGAGCCCCGGTGTACACAAGGGCCTCGACTACGGGCGCTCGCACAACCCCACGCGCTGGGCGCTGGAGCGTTGCGTCGCAGACCTCGAAGGCGGTACCCAGGCCTTCGCCTTCGCCTCCGGGCTGGCGGCGATCTCCACCGTGCTCGAACTGCTCGACACTGGCGCGCACATCGTCTCCGGCAATGACCTGTACGGCGGTACTTTCCGACTGTTCGACAAGGTGCGCCGGCGCAGCGCCGGGCATCGCTTCAGCTTCGTCGATCTGACTGACCTGGCAGCATTCGAAGCGGCGCTGCAGGACGACACGCGGATGGTCATGGTCGAGACGCCGAGCAATCCGTTGCTGCGCCTCACTGACCTCGCCGCCATCGCGCGCATCTGTCGCGAGCGAGGCATCATCTGTGTGGCCGACAACACCTTTGCCAGCCCGTGGATACAGCGCCCGCTGGAGCTGGGCTTCGATATCGTGCTGCACTCGACGACCAAGTATCTGAACGGCCACTCCGACGTGATCGGCGGCATCGCGGTGGTCGGACAGAATGCAGAACTGGGCGAGCGCCTGGGCTTCCTGCAGAACGCGGTGGGTGCGATCGCCGGACCGTTCGACGCTTTTCTCACCCTGCGCGGAGTGAAGACCCTGGCGCTGCGCATGGAACGCCACTGCAGCAACGCGCTGGAGCTGGCGCAATGGCTTGCGCGTCAGCCGCAGGTGGCGCGCGTCTATTATCCGGGCCTGCCGTCGCACCCGCAGCACGAACTGGCGCGGCGGCAGATGCGCGGTTTCGGCGGGATGATTTCCCTCGACCTGAACAGCGACCTGGCCGGCGCCAAACGTTTCCTCGAGAGTGTGCGGATCTTCGCCTTGGCCGAGAGCCTGGGCGGAGTGGAAAGCCTGATCGAGCACCCGGCGATCATGACGCACGCCAGCATCCCCTTCGATACTCGCGCGCAGCTCGGCATCGGCGATGCGTTGGTGCGTTTGTCAGTGGGTGTGGAGGATGTCGAAGACCTGCGCGCCGACCTGGCCCAGGCGCTGGCACGGATGTGAGCAATGACGGCCTGATCGGCCTGGTGTGTATCGCGCAGGCGCCACGTGTAGTTCTCCTGCACACCGCCGAGCGCTATACCGTCATGCTCTGACATCGTCCCATCGTGTAGACGATGGTTCTCATTTTGCCTGGTTGGTCTCAGATTATAATGTTAAGGCATCTCAACCTGCCCCGGAGAGCCTTGCCATGAACTCGCCCCATCTCTACGAACGCCTGACCCGCGAAAATGCCATCCTGCTATTGGTCGACCATCAGGTCGGCCTTTACACCGGTGTGCGCGACATCGACACACTGGCCCTCAAACACAACGTCGTCGGCCTGGCCAAGGCAGCGCTGGCGCTGAAGTTGCCAATCATCGTCACCACGACAACCGAGGGAATGTGGGGGCCGCTGATCCCTGAACTCGCCGAAGCGCTACCAGGCGTGAAGCGCATCGAGCGCACCACCGTCAACGCCTGGGACGAGCGTCGCGTCGTCGATGCGGTCAAAGCGACCGGCCGCAAGAACCTGATCGTGACGGGTATCTCGACCGACGTTTGCCTCGCCTTCCCGGCGATTTCGGCCATTGCCGACGGCTACAACAGCTATGCAGTAATCGATGCTTCCGGCGGCTTCACCCAGACGCAAGTCGCCATGGGCGTGGCACGCATGCAGCAGGCCGGCGTGATCCCAGTCGGTTACTCGAGCGTTGCCGTTGAGATTCTGGCCGACAACGCCGCGCCCGAAGCCGAGGCCGTCTACGCTGCGCTCGGCATGCCCTTCGCCGGCCTCGTGTATGGCCTGAAGCAGTACTTCTCGCCCAGCTGAGCGCCTGCCGATTCAGCACGTTGGCAAAGCTGGGCCAACAACCGTCTCTTACCCTTGAGTATCTTTCGCAGGGGGTGATCACGAAACGATTCATTGACGGTGACGGGACCTGCAAATCGAACGACCTATTCTCGAATAGGTTATTTCCGACAACCCACCCACTACCGCGAAAGTTTCGCGGCAGTGGGTGCTGATTGACAGGCGGAACTGCATTACGACCCCGTTGGGATAGTTGCCTGTCGATTAAAGGTGAACGTTCAGGAAGGCTTGCGAAAATGGGCTCCCTTAAAAAGAGGGAGTCGTGTCGATTAGTACCGATAGGTTGCCTGCACTGAAACTCCATTCGCACTGTTTTCGTAATTGGCACTGTATGCAGGTTGAAGACCGGAGGTGTTCGGCTGATTTACCGAGGCTTTGGAATCCCAGAGATAACCATAAGCAAAGTCTATTGTCAGATCGGGATTCGGCAAATAAGCGCCGCCCAAAGTCACGGCTTGGCGGTTACCAACCGGAATACGCACGCTGCGATCGGCATTTCCAATTGGCGACGGATCATAGGCGTAGCCTGCGCGCATCAGCCATTGCGGAGTCAATTGATAGGATACGCCAACTGCGGTGGACCAAGTGTCGTGCCAGTTCAATGGTTCGCCCACACTCCCCAGGCCGACACTCTGGCCAGCGGCGGAAACATCGCTGTTGATTGCCTCGAACTTGTCGAGCCGGCTCCAACGTTTCCAGGTGGCCCCCAGGTATCCGGTCCAGCGACTATCGAAATGATGGGTGATGGACGTGTCTACTGATTCGGGCATAACAATAGCTATCTTGGCGGGATAACTTCCGTCCACCGGGAGAACAGCCGGGGAGCCGGAAACCGTAGTATGCCCTTTGAGTTGATAGCTCACCTTCGAGTGATAGTTAACCCCCCAACTCGTTGCCTCACTCAAGTCAACCAAGAGGCCGAGGTTGTAGCCCAGTGCCGTGTCATCGCCCTTGATGGTGACCTGTGTGTCCTGGCCGTTGTTCAGGGCGCCGGTGGCCAAGTAATTCTGAAGATTTGCATTGAAATGGTTTATGGTCGGTCCGCCACCAATGGACACGTAATCATTGATCCGATAGGCAATGGTGGGCTGCAGGGTCACCTCCTTGGTCGAGCTATAGGAACCATGGTAGCGGCCCTGAAAAGTGCTCTCGTAGTCATTGATCAGACCACTCGGAGCATAGAGGCCCAGACCAATCGAAAGACGATCATCAAGCGGCGTCGACATATAGACGAAGGGCACTACCCCCAAAGGTACCGAGTTCCCCTTACTCGTTCCTGCGACACTGCTCTGCGCATCACTAATGTCGTCGCTCACCGAGACGACCGCGGCCCCGCCGGAAATCTCACTGCGCTTCAACTTGGTCAAGCCTGCAGGGTTTCCGAAGATGGTGCTGGCGTCCAGCGCGGATGACGACCTTCCCGCATAAGCAGTTCCCGCACTGCTGGCACTTTGTTCGTTAAGGGCTATGCCATTGGCACCTGCAATTGTAGAGGCGCTGAGTAGTGCCATGGTACTGGTGAACTTAATCCACGCAGCACACTTTCGCTGAGCAGAGATACACGGGATCGCACGGCTATTCAGTTTCATATTCCACCTCTTGTTTATTGTTTTTGTTGATTGCACGCAGGCAAGGCTTCGCCTTCCTGTGCACTTGTCAGCGCCGGTTGGAGTTGATCGAAGTTGTGTAAAAGGCCCTGACTGATTAGTACCAGGGCATGTTTGCTGGACTTACGGAGGCGAATTCGGGCTCATTTAAGCCATTCCACTTGAAAGCTGTAGCGACCTAGAAGGAGGGCCAGGTTTTCCTCATCGGCCCCGGCCCGGATGCATGCGACTAGCCCACGACGACCATCCTGTACCACCTCTACCGCAATCTCCCGCAAACACAGGCGCTCCACTTCCTGCTGGACTACCCTGCCAATCTCCCGCTGCTGCAAGGCAGGCTTGAATATCTTGCCCACGGCAGTCAGTGGCAGCGCTTCGAGGATTTCAATGCGCTTGGGAACTGCTGCTCGCTCGCTGATGTTGAGATGAGCGAACGCCTCAAGTTCTTCGGCGTTGCAGGCGTGCCCAGGTCGCAGTTGAACGTAGGCGACCGGCACCTCGCCCGAGTAGACGTCGGGGCTGCCGATTGCAGCGGCTAAGGCGACGGCGGGATGAGCCTGCAGAGCCTCTTCAATTTGCTTGGGATCGATATTGTGGCCACCGCGGATGATCAACTCCTTCTTGCGTCCGGTCAGCCAAAAGTAACCCTGTGCATCCTGACGACCCAAATCGCCCGTATTCAGCCAGCGCTGACCGTCGATATCGATCCACAAACCCCGGTTATGACTCTCCTCCAGATAGCCATCAAAGAGGTTCGGACCACTGATCGTGATCAGGCCGATCTCATCCACGTCGGCGTCGCGCAAGTACTCTCCGGCGTCATTGAGCAAGACCGCGCGCATATTCTGATAGGCGATCCGTATCCCGATAGAGCCCATACGGCGCTCGCCATGGGGAGGATTGACCGAGGAGACACAGGCGCCTTCCGTGAGGCCATAGCCTTCGAGGATCTTCACCCCGGTCCGGCGCTCGAATTCTCGGAAAAGTTCCGCTGGCATTGGGGCGGCGCCACACATTGCATAGCGAAGACTGGATAGGTCGCGGCCCTGCCATTCATTTTGCAAAAGTGCAGCATAGACAGTGGGTACGCCGGAAAAAAAGTTGATACCGAAGTGCTCGACCATCTCCCAGAATCGCGGGATCACCCCCTCGCCACGATACCCATGAGGCGTCCCAAGGATCACATGGTCGCCTTGAGTCCAAGGCATCAGTCCAGTCACCAGTTGTCCATTGACATGAAATAGTGGCAGACCACAAAAGATAACCTGGCCACCCTTGCGCGGCTGCAAGTGAGCGGCCACGGCCCATGCATTGAATACTTCAGAACCATGGGTGCGCGCGGCGATCTTGGGAAGCCCGGTGGTGCCACCGGTACAGATGTAGGAGGAGCATTCATCCGGGCGGATTTGCCGACCGTTCTTCAGGTGCGTGTGCGGCTGAGTATCCATCAGCGATTGCAAATCGTGGATCGCGATACCGCTGTGTAAGTCTCGCTCCTTCAGGGCCGCTGCTCTCAGGACCTCACGCACAGGTTCGACGACATAGTCCTCCATGCTGACCCAAACGACATGCCTGATTGTTGGTAATTGATCCAGCTGCGAGGCCAATTTTGGCCATAGATCGCTGCCCGCAGTCGGCGCAAGCGTCACCACCACGGTTGCCTTTGCGGCATTCAGCAAGCCAGCCATCTGCTTGGCCTCGAGCAGAGGATTGATCGCCATGACGATGCCTGCCGCCTCGCCGCCCCATATAGTGAAGTGAGTTTCCGGCAAGTTGGGCAGGATGAAGGCAAGCACCTCGCCCGGTTTTATGCCCAGGTCGTGGAAAGCATTTGCCGCGCGGGTTATATCCGCGAAGAGCTCAGAATAGGTCCACTGGTAGATGCGGCTGAAATCGGCGGCATCGGTGAAGAAGCTGAGGGCTGGCGCGTGGGGAGTGCGTTCGACTGCTTGTCGCAACGCGTCGTAGGTACTGGACGCCAAGCCGCGCTCCGACAAGGGGACTCGTTCGAGACTCTCGATGTCGCTCAGGGTCTGTACCGTCATCAGACTTCCTCCACGACTCGGTTACGTTGTACGCCGAGGTCGATCACGCCATCGGCGCTGCGAATGCGCGCCTCGACCATGTCACCTGGCTTGAGATACTGCGGCCGGCTCTCCTGCGCCTTGAGGAAAAGCTTCCACTTGGTGGCTTCCGGCATCAGGGCCGCAATGCGCTGTTTGGCAGGCGAAGGTACCGTTAGAGCACAGCCGGCAGGAGTACCGGTGGCGATCAGGTCTCCAGTGGCAAGATCTTGCACGGAGGAGAGCTCGGTCAGGGTTTCAGCGGGGCCGTAAACCAGGTTCGCCGTGCTGTCGTTCTGTCGCACCTGATCGTTGACCGTCAGGCGCAGCTGCAGTGCTTTCAGGTAATGCATGTCCTTGGCATCCAGCAAGCAGAGGTAGGGACCGACCGGGCCAAAAGTGCGGAAGCTCTTGCCCTTGTAGAACTGCATCTGGGGAATCTGAATGTCACGAGCCGAGTAGTCATTGACGATGACGACGCCTGCGATGAACTCATGCAGATTGGCGTCGGTGACAGTAACAGCGCCGGTGATCTCGCGTTTCATCACCAGCCCCAGTTCGATCTCGTAGTCAAGGAAGCGCACGGTGCGCGGCTTGATCAGGTCGCTGTCAGCCGCCACCAGGCAACTCGTCGCCTTGGTGAAGATCATGTTGAATTTCTTCGCATCCGGGTCCATGCCCGACTCGATCATGTGCTGACGGTAGTTGGCGCCCTGGCAGACGAACTGCTGGTTACGGGTCACCGGCGACAGCAGTTTCACTTCGCCTTCATCCAACTCCGTACCTTTCATTCGAGCAAGGTCGTCGATACTGTTCTGGCGAATGAAGTCACCGGTGGTTTCAAAAGCACCGGGGACAATAGTGATACGGCCTTGGCGAAGCACGCCCCAGTGGATACCGTTCTGAAATTCAAAGCGGACTACGTGTACAGCAGACATTGAAGGTACTCCTGGAGCGGCGTTTGTCCCGCGCTCGGTGGCGCGAGAGCTGTGGTGTTGTTCTGAGGAAGGGCTGGCGGATCTACCCGAACATCCGCATAAGCGTTATCAACTTGCGAACTGTCAGGTCCGGACTGCGTCGCAGGTTACGGATCAGCGCACGCAAATTGGTCAAGTTCATCTTGGGTTTTGTAAAACTCTTGGGCATGCGCTGCCCCCACTGCGCCATCGCCTCGGGACTCACGGGATGAATGCCCGTGGGCTGCATGGCCGTGAAGATATCCCCGTCGCAGTAATGCTCGTGCTTATCGCCCCAAGGGTCTTGCCAGTAGTCGAAGATCTGACTGCCCAGGATGTGCCGGCCAATTCCCCATGAGTGCTCCCAGCCCCGCTCCCGCAGGACGCGCTGCCCCATGCCCACCGCGTCTGCATCGACGACCTCATAAGCGCTATGGCTATAGGTAGCCATGAACCCTTGCGCTATCGCGAGCGTATGGTGAGCCGTTGGAATCTCACCGAGGTCAAGGCGCATGAAGGCGACGATAGGTGTGCCGTCAGGGAGTACCTGCACATCGCTGGGAATAAACCCGAAATGCTGCGTATACCAGGCACAGGTCGCCTGGTAGTCGGCCACTTCAATCACGATGTGGCCAAGTTTGAGTACTTCAGGCGGTGCAATCGGCGGGCGCTGCGTGGAGTTGATGCGCGGCTGCTCTTGCGCCAGATTCCAGGGAAGTGGGGCTCTGTGTACCAGAGCTTTACTTGGAGCCTGGTCGCAAACAGCTTCCACAATGAACCCGCAAGGATCGGTCAGTCTGACGTAATGCCCGCCGCCAGGATGTGCCGATTTCTCGACCGGTGACGCGCCAGGGATTCGAGCCAGCTTTTCCAGATCCTTGAGAGACTGGACTGCCAGTCCGAACCCGACAAAGCGTGCATGTTCTGCACGATGGACACGGTAACAATAGGGAGCCGGTTCAGTGGCGCGCAGATAGAGCGTATCGGCGTTCTGATGACTGACCGTCAAGCCGAAGTCAGTCAGGAAACGCGCCGCCTCGTTCAAGTCCGGCCGTTGAAAGATCAAGTGAGTCAGATCCTGGGCCTTCACCGTCGGCTGCGGATGCCGGGCAGGATGTTGTGTCGCCAACTGGGGCATTTGATTTTTGTTGTTCATTGTTCTTGTTCTCCGGTTTTTCAGGGCAAAGCGATCCCCGACCCCCTGAAAATGCCAGAGGTGTTTTTTGTTGAGTCGGTTACCGCGCTCAGTCGAGAGGGGGAAGTGCCGGCAACTCCTTGGTCGCCAGCGCTCGCGCCTCCTCTGCCGGCACACCCAATGCCCGCAGCACTAGTTCAGCCGTGTCAGAGCCCGATTCGCGCCACGTTCTATGCCCTTCCAGCACCAGGAAAATCGAGCCGAGGACGCTGCTCGATATCAGCGTCAGTACTGAAAGCAATTGATCCTGCGCAAACGTGTACCGCCCACTGGATAGTCCGCTCAGAAGATCAGTAGTCGCTTGGCTGCTGAACATTTCGCGCAACGAAGAGTTGCTCATGGCGAATTTATGTATGAACGCTCCCCACTGGGGGTCCTCGTGAGCTCGACGAATGAAGAATCGAATGCCATTGGCAAGACGCTGAGCCGGATCGGAGAGGGAATTGAAGCTCTTGTTGACGCGCTCATGCATCTCCCTCGCGAGATAGCCGGCGACCTCCTCGAACAGGTTTCCCATGCTGTCGATATTGCTATAGATCGTTCCGCGCGCCACTCCTGCCTCTTGCGCAAGGTCGAGGATGTTCACCTGAGAGGTGCCTTTTTCAGCGAACAGGCGAAAGGCGGCTTGATGAATGCGGCGCTGTATCGGATTTAGGGATTTCACGCTCTCTCTCCAGAATTACCTTATGGCTGAATTGAACACTAGTGTTCAGCAGCCGTCAACAAGGATTTTTGAATCAAGGGCGCTCCTCACAATAAAAACCGTTCTATGCCTCATGAATCTGAATATTATGAGCGATGTGGCGAGGTCCATGAAGGATCTTTAGATTTATACATATTGACCAAAATGAACACGCGTGTTCAGATCCGTTGTACTTCTGGCTCATCTTCTCGGTAGAGCCATCAAACCGGCCCATCGATGTAAACCAGGTCCTCAACAAACCTGAGGAGCACCGTGCCTACGTTGCCCCGAAGGTATTGGCACTTCCCGACGGCTGGCCGATTTTTCATTAACTGAAGGACAGAACATGACCGGCTCAAAGCTCTTCGAACCGCTTCGATTGCCTAACGGCACGGTGATTCCAAACCGAATCGCCAAGGCTGCCATGGAGGAGAACCTTGCCAATGAGGATCACGCGCCAGGGGAAGCGCTGGCCAGGCTCTATCGGCGTTGGGCGGACGGTGGGGCCGGCCTGATCATCACTGGCAACGTCATGGTTGATCGCCACGCCTTGACCGGACCGGCTGGCGTGGTGCTTGAGGACGATCGGAACCTGGGCAAATTCACGCTATGGGCCGATGCTTGCCGCAGTCGCGGAGCCCAGGCCTGGATGCAAATCAATCATCCCGGACGGCAGCTATTGGCTTCAATGGGGCAATCAGCACGGGGGCCCTCCGCGGTTGCCGTCGACATTCCCGGTCTATCAAAGGCTTTTGTGCCGCCCAGGGCCTTGAATGAGCAGGAGATCGAAGAGCTGATTGAGCGCTATACCCATGCTGCAGTGCTGGCCGAGCGTGCCGGATTCACCGGCGTGGAGATTCATGCGGCGCATGGCTATCTGTTCAGCCAATTCCTTTCGCCCTTGACCAACAGGCGTAGCGACCGCAGGGGTGGCAGCCTGGAAAATCGTGCGCAAATTCTCCTGCGAACCATCGACGCCATACGTCAGCGAGTGGCGCCGACCTTTTGTGTCGCTGTGAAGCTCAATTCCGCGGACTTTCAACGAGGCGGTTTCGATGCCGAAGATGCGGCTCGCGTGGTGGAAATGCTCAACGCCAAAGCGGTCGACCTGGTCGAGCTGTCAGGTGGCAGCTACGAAAGCCCGGCGATGCAGGGACAGACCCGCGATGGCAGCCGCCTGGCTCGAGAAGCCTATTTTCTCGAGATCGCGCAGAGAATAGGAAAAATAGCGCGCATGCCGCTGATGGTCACCGGCGGCGTGCGTAGAAA
Source organism: Pseudomonas sp. NPDC087697 (assembly GCF_044743155.1). NCBI lineage: Bacteria > Pseudomonadati > Pseudomonadota > Gammaproteobacteria > Pseudomonadales > Pseudomonadaceae > Pseudomonas > Pseudomonas sp. NPDC087697. The sequence goes on from NZ_JBIUVW010000005.1 coordinate 143,962, forward strand.
GGAGGTCGCGGAGAGAGTGGTGAGCGGCTCGGTGTCGATGGTGGGGCTTGCCACTGCACTGGCAATCGAGCCGGCCCTGCCAAGCCAGTGGATGGCAGGTCAGAACACCGAAGTGGAGCCCATCGTCGTGCGTTGGAAGAACAAGGCGCTGGCATCGCTTGCATTGGCGTCGGTCGTCAAGAAGCAGCTCGGCTTGTTGAGCCAAGGAAAGCAGACAAAACCCAGGACGTCGCCACTCTTGGCATTGATCGGCAATCAGCTGAAATCTCGTCGCCAGGCGAAGAACTATCGGCAATGGATTGGCCGGGCCTAGGGTAGCGGCTTACCGGCGATTCGCTTGGCTCTGGCAGGTGTTACGCCCAGAGCCTTGAGAATCATCTCGGCGACCCGCAGATCGTGCTCTGGCACCGCACGCCCCTCGACAACCGAGCGCATGGCTCCGGTTGTGCACGATACGACCATGTCCAGGGCGATCCCTTCGTCCTCGTAAGCGAAAATGCCCGCGCGCAGACCTTCACGCAGATCGCCAAGCACATGGGCAGCCAAGCGCGAGCGCATGGCCTGATCGGAATGGATGATGCGCAGCAGTGCGTTGGCCCATTGATGGTCGTACGCGGCCCGGCATACGAACATGCGCACGCCAATCGAAAGCCGCTGTGCGCCGCAGTGCACGTCCGCGCTCAGGGCGGAAATGGCATCGGAGAACTCAGACGCCATGGCGATGCCAACCGCCTCGAGTACTTCGTCGCGTGTTCGAAAATAGTTGTAGATGGTGCCGTTGGATACCTCGGCCTCCGCGGCGACCTCGAGCAGTGCGATCTCCCCCACCTCCTTACGCGCGACAAGACGCAATGCCGCGTCCACCAGGCCGCGACGGGTGCGTTCACGCTTCTTGTGGCCTCGAGTGAGAGGCTCTTGCGCAGTTGCTACTGAAGGAAAAATGGGGGACGGCATCTTCAGGCTCTTAATCGAGGTGGTTCGTTGATGGTAATGGAAACGCTATCGGCAGTGACATCTTCGCTGGCCAAAAGACCTCGGCAGTCTCTGAGGAAACTGGCCGCTTCTGCGCCAGGGGCGTGGTGCATGATGATACGGTCGGGGCGAATCGCGACGAGCGTGCCTTTAGCAGCCAGCGGCAGGATGTCATGGTTCATGTCTTCGATGAAGTCACAACGGCCGCCGGAGCGTTGGCCGCGTGTTCTGATTTCCAGGAAGTGGCCGCCCATTTTTTCCCATGAAACGACTTGAGCAGTGGTCAGCAGTGACAATGGGTCTACGCCGAAACCAACCAGGGTCAGGTTGTCCCCAAGAGCATCGTCGCTCAGTTGGATCTGCTTTTGCATGTTGCGAACCCAAGCCTGGGGAAACAGGCTGCCACGTACCAGCTTGTCGCCCCGACGGTGCTTCACGAACAGGCCGTGTTTGAAGATGTTCTTCGGCTTGATGTCCAACTGTTCGAAGTACCTCCTGGTAGCGGGGGTCAACGTCAGCATGCGCATCAGGCCGTGGATGAAGAAAGCTGCGATCTTGTTCTTGGGCATCACCAGGCGACCCATGAGTTTCGCTAGATTGATCATCGCCTGAGCATGAGGACGGCGCTCTACGTCATAGGTGTCGAGCACCGCAGGCGCGGCATAGCCGCGAAGGACCCAGGCCAGTTTCCAGGCCAGGTTGGCGCCATCTCGAAGTCCCGCTACGAGACCTTGCCCGACAAAAGGCGGGGTGATGTGCGCTGCGTCGCCGGCCAGGAAGATGCGTCCCTTGCTAAATTTGTTGCAGCAGCGTGCGTGGAATCGATACACAGCCTTGCGCTCGATTTCCAGCTCCTGCGGTTTGATCCATGGCGCAATCAGCCGGGCTATGCTTTCCGGGCTTTCCAGCTCTTCCCGTGATTCGCCGGGTTGCAGCATGAACTCCCAGCGCTCCCTGCCACCGGGTGCGGGCATGTGCGGCGTTGGGCGCCGTGGATCACAGAGAAACTCAATGTGATCAATCGCTGACTTATGCCGGTTCATGACATCGACAATCAGCCAATCTTCCGCATAGGTCTGCCCTTCGAACTCCTGGCCAATCAGTGTTCTGACCCTGGAGCTTGCGCCATCCGCACCGACCAGGTACTGGGCGCGAACGGAATGTGAGTGACCCTCCTGATCCCGTATGGAGGCAACGACGCAGTCCGACTCCTCGACCAGGCTTTCGAGTTCGAAGCCGCCCAGGCTGGTCACTGACTTCAGCCGGGAAACCTGGCTGCGCATCGCTCGTTCGAGGTCAGGTTGATAGAACGTCACAAGCTTGGGATGGCCGTCGATACACCCTGCAGTGTTGGCGCGACCGAATTGCCCGAGAACCGGAGAGTGCATCCTCACTTCAGGGATAGCGATCTTCTCGAAAGCGTCCTCCGACAATCCGGCGAGTTGCAGGATACGCAGCGCCTCGTTGTCCAGGGCAATGGCGCGAGGCATCAGTACGATCTCATGGATCTTGTCCAGTACCAGCGTCGTTACCCCGTAGCGGCCGAGCAGCGCCGCGATTGTCGCACCTACCGGACCGTTACCGATAACCAGCACATCGACGGCGGTGGGAGGCAGTTCGGATACTTTCTTGTTGTTGTTCATATCGAGCCCTTGTTGTGATTGAAGTCGTGGGACGCGCAGGTCTCATCGTCAGGCAAGGTGAAGATATGTAAAATTGAGACATATTTCAATATTGATGTTTTTGTCATTAATTTTTGGGATCATTACCACACCGGGATGAGGCCACGTGGGCTGTACTGAGAGTGTCAGGAGGCTTGCGAATCGAGCGGTCCGAAGAGATGAATCCCGAATGCCTGAGGAGAGAAGGCACGCATGCGTCAGTTTCCGACCGGTGAGGCTTGGCTTCTGAGCCGATCAGCGTTGTCATTGGAGCCATGCTTCACAGCGCACAACTATGTTTTAGTCTTCAGGAATCAAACGTGGCGCGTCCGCAGCCCCATCCGAACCCAGTCCAGCTCTGCTTCGTCGAGTTCGAGCTCGACGAGGCCAACGCCTGCTTGTTACGTAACGGAGAAGCCGTGGCGTTGGCGCCAACGCCCTTCACACTGCTGTGCGTACTTGCACGCCAGCCGGGATCGCTGGTGACCAAGGATGCCTTGCTTGATGCAGTGTGGGGGCATCGGTTTGTCAGCGATTCGGTGCTGAAGACGGCCATCAGCGATCTGCGCAAGGTGTTGGGCGACGACCCCAGGCAGCCCCGCTTCATCGAGACTGTGTCGCGGCGCGGCTATCGCTTCATCGCCGCGCCGTCCCCTGCCCCTTCGATGCCGCCTGCATCCACGACGTTACCCGCGGCTGGCGCGCATCCGTCGCCGCCATTCATCGGTCGCACCGACGAGGTTTCAAGGCTGCAACGGGCGTGGGAGCGGGCTTACGGCGGCCAGCGCGCGGTGGTCTGGCTCGCCGGAGAACCGGGGATTGGCAAGACCACGTTGATCGAACATTTCCTCGCCAGCCTTGGCGGCATCGCCTGCGCACGCGGCCATTGCGTGGAACACTACGGTGCCGGCGAGCCGTACCTGCCGGTGCTGGAGGCGTTGGCCGATCTGTGCCGCAGCGACCCCACCCTGCCGGCGCTGTTGCGCGCCGTGGCGCCGACCTGGCTGCTGCAACTGCCGTGGCTGAGCACTATGGAGGAGCGAGATGCATTGCGGCGCGAGCTTGCCGGCATCGGCCCCGACCGCATGCTGCGGGAAATGGGCGAACTGCTGGACCGCTACACAGAGCAGCGCCCGCTGTTGCTGGTCACTGAAGACCTGCACTGGAGCGATCGGGCGACGGTCCAGCTCATCGACTATCTGGCGCGGCGACGTAGCCCCATGCGGCTTATGTGGCTGTCGAGCTTTCGCCTCGCCGAGGTGGTAGCGCTCGATCATCCGCTCAGCTCGTTGCGCCACGAACTGCGCCTGCAACGTCTGTGCGAGGAAGTGGTGCTCGATCCGTTCTCGGAAACCGAGGTCGCTGACTATGTTGCGCTGCATTCCCTCTCGTTGGCACGAGATGAAACTTTCGTACGTGCCCTGCACGAGCGCACTGACGGCGTGCCGTTGTTTGTATCGTCAGTCATCAGTGAAGTGATGGACCCAACGGACGACGACGCCACCATCGAGGCTCGGCTGGCGGGATTGGCGGTCCCCGAGAACCTCGCGGCCATCATCGATCACTACATCACCAAGCTCGGACAGGAGCAGCGTGCGCTGCTCTCGGCGGCAGCGGTGTGCGGCGTCGAATTCCGGGTCGAGACGGTTTCGTTGGCCCTCGAGCGCGACCTCGCATCTGTGGCCGACACCTGCGAAGAACTGGTGCGCGAGCAGGTATGGCTCACACGGTCGCGGGCCACCGACGTCGAAGAGACGGTAGAGCCACCCTACTCGTTCCGGCATGCCCTCTTCCGCCAGGTGCTGTACGACCGCACGCCACGCTCATTGCGCATCCATCTCCATCGCCAGGTTGGCACTGCCCTCGAACGCGAGCGCACGGCCGGCATGCCGGTCGCTGCCACGGAACTGGCAATGCACTTCGACCGGGCTCGGCAACCAATGATCGCGCTGCGCTACTACGCCGACGCCGCAGAAACCGCGCTGCTGCACTTCAGCCCGGCCTTGTGCATCGGCCTCACTGAGCGCGCGTTGGTCCTGCTGACGCAGGCACCAGGAGGGACCGAGCGCGATGCGCTCGAAATCACCTTGGCCACGCTGCAGGGCGTGTCGGCTTTTCACACGTTCGGTGTCGGCAACGAAGCCAGAAACGCGTTCGAACGCGCGTACACGCTGCTAACGGATGTACCCGAGCATCCAATGCGCGGTCGCCTGCTGCACGGATTCGGCTATCTGCTTGGTCTGCGCGGTGACTATGCGCTGGCGTTGGCGGTGGCGGAACGCGCCGAAGCCCTTTCGTCCGAGGCGAACGATCCAGCGCTCATGCTGGCAGCCTGCATCGTGCAGGGCGAGGTGCATCACCTTCAGGGTCGCACACAGACAACCCGTAGCTGGCTAGAGCGCGCCCTCGCGATTGCCGAGCCGCTGGACATCGGGGCGAACGAGATTTTTGCGGCCGATCCTCAGGTCATGCTGCACGGTATGCTGGCCATAGAACTCGTGCGTTCCGGCCTGATTGAGCAAGGCCGAGCCCACATGCAGCGGGCGCGGACCCGCGCGCAGGTGCTTCGCCAACCTATGACCTGGCTGGTCGCCACCTGGCAGGAGGTGTTGATCGAGGTGCGGATGGGCAACCCTGTGCGTGTAGCAGCGCTGGCTGACGACATGCAGAAGCTGGTCGATGAGTATTCACTCGCACTGGGGCGTACGGCTTGCCGCTGGTGGCGCGGCTGGGCCGACGCGCGCAATGGCGCGCCGCGCGACGGCTACCGACGCATCCGCGAGGCCTACGAAGAACACACCGGGCTCGGCATGCGCTCCGGTGCCAGCGAGGTGCTCGGCTACGCCGCCGAGGCGTTGCTGCTGGCGGGTGATTGCGACGCCGCGCGAGTCGAGCTGGAGCAAGCACTACGGGTGGGGGAAGAACTGGGCGAGCGCGTATACCTGCCGCAACTGTTGCTGCTGGAGGCAGCGATTGCGCGGATGCAGGGCCGGCTCGACGCCGGCAACACTGCGGTTCGGCATGCGATTGAGGAGGCTCGTACCCAGGAAGCACCGTGGCTGGAGCTGCTCGCGCTGGTCGAGCTGTGCGAGCACCACGACGCCACGGCCGAGGACCACCAGGCATTGGAGACGCTGGTTAACCAGTTGCCCGAAACTGACGGAACCGAGCTGGTGAAACGTGCACGCTCGCTGCTTCAGGCTGCAAAGCCTGCTTGAAGGGTTAAGGGCGCAAGCTCGCTCCCACAGGGCCGCGGCGTTCAAGCCCTTAACTTACCGGCATTAATTTCTGCGGGAGCGGCGCAGTCCCGACCGAAGTCTGACCTTTCGCTTACGACTCGACCCAGGGGGCGGCCTACGCTGTCGTCGAACTTTCTTGAGCCCCTGGTCTGCGATGATCCTGAACCCTGAATCCAAGTACCCGAGCCGCCGCTCGTACGTAGTGAAGCTGCGTGGCGATGCCGCGCCGGGGGCCCTCGTGGGCCGCCTCGAAAACCTGGTCACCGGACGTCAGCGCGAATTCTCGTCCGCCGAAGAGCTGCTGGAGTCGATTGCCTCGGACTTCGTGTCGGCGGCCGGCGAGCACACGGCAGATGCCGACGGCGAGTGACGCCTCCAACCTGAATGAGCGCTCGATATGGCGACCGAACGGCGACGCTTCGCTGACGACTTCGCGCACACCGGGCCCTACGCTGATGCCATCTCGAATCTACACGAGTCCAATGCGATGCCGCGACTTCCAGTTTCCTTTCCACTGCCCCTCCACACTGGCCGGACGACCATGCAACGGGCCGGGCTCGCCGTTGCGGCCGCCCTTGCCACTTCGATCGCCCTCGCCCTGGCCGGTTGCTCCACGCCGGTCGTCAAGCCGTCGGTCGACCTGCCGAGCAACTTCGCCGCGAGCACAGCCTCCGAGATGGAACCCGAGGCGGCATGGTGGGAGGTTTACCACGACCCGGTGCTGACGGATCTGGTGCGCCGTGCAGCGCGCGAAAACCGCGACGTGAAGATTGCCGCCGAACGCCTGCGCGCCGCGCGTGCCGGCGAAACGGTCAGCCGTTCCTGGTTGCTCCCGAGCGTCGGTGCATCCGCCTCCGGCAGCGATCGCAGCAGCGGCTACAACTCGGCCACAAAACAGGGTTATCCGGATACCAAGACCACCAGTGTGGGCCTGGACGTCTCGTGGGAGCTCGACCTGAGCGGCCGCCTGCGCGCCGGCGCAGCGGCGGCCAACGCCGATGCGCTGGCCGCAGAGGACAGCATGCGCGGCGTACGCCTGCTGGTGATGAGCGACGTCGTCAGCAACTACTTCTCACTGGTCGGCGCACAGCGCCAGGTCGCGACACTGCGCGCCATCTCGGCGATGCAGGACGAGACGCTGCGTCTGGTCACCGCGCGCCAGCAGGTGGGGCTGGCATCCGCCTTCGACGTCGAGCGCGCGCAGACCGACGCCTTGTCGGCGCGGGCGCAGATTCCGCCGCTGGAAACGCTGGCAGCCGTGTCGCGCCATCGTATCGCGGTGCTGATCGCCGACCAGTCCTTCAATACCGCGAACATCCAACCCTCGGGTGGCGATGTGGCGACGGTGCCCGAGGCCAAGCCGGGGCAGCCCGCCGCGCTGCTGCAACGCCGACCTGACGTGCTGGCGCTGATGGCGCAGCTCGACGCAGCCAATGCGCGCCGCCAGCAGGCCGCCGCCGAGTGGTTCCCGCAACTTTTCCTCGGCGCGTCCTTCGGCCGTCAGGGCCTGAACCTGAACGGCGCCGATCTCGGCGTTGCACGCTTCACTAACGTGGCGGGCCTGCTGGCGATGCCGATCTTCAACGCCGGGCGCACACAAGCGATCAACGAGGCTGCCGAAAGTGCTCAACAAGAGGCACTACTGCGCGCCGAGGACGGCATCGTACGGGCGCTCGAGGATGTGGAGAACGCCCTCGTCACGCTGTCACAGGAACGCCGCCGCGCCGGGTCGCTGCAATTGGCCGCCGCGTCCGCGGAGTCTGCGCAGAACCGCGCCCAGTCGCTCTATAACCGCGGGCAGATCGACCTGTTGCCGCTGCTGGATTCGCAGCGGGCGCGCCTGGCGGCACGCCTGAACGCCAACGACAGCAACACCCGCCTGCTGCTCGATAGCGTGCAGCTTTACAAAGCTCTGGGCGGGGGCTGGCAGGTGTTCGAACAACCCGCCACCCCCACCGCAGCCACCGCAGCCGACCGGCCACCACTGTCCTAAGAACCTGTCGCTTTTCAAAGAGGAACCGCCTTGAAGAATTCCCTTACTGCGGCCGGCGCCCTGGCCGTCGCCGTCATGCTGTCCGCGTGTAGCCCGGACCAGCCCACCGTGCAGGCACCACGGCCAGTACGCACCGTTGAAATCAACTATGACAATGCCCGCGAAGTCAGTCGCTACGTGGGCACCGTACAGTCGCGGCATGAAGTCGACCAGGCCTTCCGCGTGGGCGGCAAGGTCGCCCAGCGCAAGGTCGATGTAGGCCAGCTTGTGCACGAAGGCGACATACTGGCTGTGCTGGATGACAGCGATTACCGCCTCGCTGAGGAAGCGTCGCAGCAACAGTGGGCGGTTGCCGTCGAGCAGACGCATCAGGCCGACTCGGACCGCCAGCGCCTGACCGCGCTGAAGGTTGACGGCTCGGTCAGTGCGGCCGACGACGAGCGTGCCCATACCAATGCCCAGACCGCGCATGCAACCGCCGAGGCCGAGGCGCGAAAGCTTGAGCTCGCGCGCAACCGGCTCAAATACACCATGCTGCGCGCCTCTCGAAGCGGCGTCGTCACGGCTGTGCGCTTTGAGGCGGGGCAAATCGTGGCGGAGGGCCAACCGGTTGTCTCGATTGCGAATCCGGATGAATCCGAGATCGTCGTCGATGTGCCCGAGGATCAGCTGTCGGTCTTCAAGGAGGCGCGCTTCAAGGCCTCGCTGGCCAGTGCGCCAAACGAGACCTTCGATGTCACGCTGCGCGAGTTGTCGCCACAGGCTGCGGCGCAGACGCGCACCTATCGCGCGCGGCTTAAGCCGGTGAAGGCGCTGCCGCTAGGCGCCACCGCCACGGTAATGGCCGAACGCATGATAACAAGTGTCTCGGTGGCGGCCGTGCCGGCCACGTCACTGACGCAAAGCGGCGGCCAGCCAGCGCTCTGGGTGGTCACACCCGCGGGCAAGGATCCGGTAGGCACCGTCGAACTGGAGCGTGTGGCCGTTTGGGGCTACCGCAACGACGAGGTGCTCGTCTCCGGGCCGCAGGCCGGCGTATTGGTCGTCACTGCCGGGGTCCAGAAGATGACGTCCGGACTGAAGGTCGCGCTCCTCGGCGCGGCGATTGTTGACGCGAACACCCCGCAGCAGGCCGCCCGATGAACAACTTCAACCTCACCGACTGGGCGCTGCGCCATCGCGCCATCGTCGTGTTCATGCTCCTCATTGTCGCAGTGGCCGGCGCCTTCAGCTTCACCAGGCTCGGTCAGCTCGAGGATCCGAACTTTTCCGTGCCCTCCATGACCGCGATCGTCATCTGGCCGGGCGCAACCGCCCAGCAGATGCAAGACCAGGTCCTCAATCGCATGGAGAAGAAGTTCGAGCAGATCGACAACTTCGAGAAGGTGGTCACCTACGCGCGGCAAGGCTACGCAGGCATGACGCTTACCGTGCGCGGCGGCACCTCCAAGGCCGACCAGCGCGAGGCCTGGTACCAGGCGCGCAAGAAACTCAACGACCTGAGCCGTGAGCTGCCTGACGGCGTGATCGGCCCGATCGTAAACGATGAATACGGCGACGTGTATGGCCTGATGTACGCGGTCAAGGGCGACGGTGTCGGCCACGCCGACCTGTCGGACGCGGCCGAGGACATCAAGCGCCGCATGCTGAAGGTGCCGATGGTCAAGAAGATCGATGTCATCGGCAAACAGGCCAAGCGTATCTACGTCGAGTTCTCGCATGAACGCCTGGCAGCGCTGGGCATTACACCGCTGGCCATCGCCGAAAGCCTCAAGAGCCAGAACGCCCTGTTGCCCGCAGGCCAGATCGACACCAACGGCGACCGCGTCATGGTGCGCGTGAGCGGCCAGTTCGCCAGCGAAGACGCTATCCGCAACGTGCCCATCGCCGCGGGCGGCCGGCTGATCAAGCTCGGCGACATCGCGACCGTCTCGCGTGGCTTTGAGGACCCGCCAACCTACACGGTCCGCCACAATGGCCAGCCGGTGCTGATGCTTGGCATCACGATGACCAACGACGGCAATATCGTAGACCTCGGCAAAGCGATGGAGACAGCGGTCGACAAGATCCAGTCCGAGCTGCCGCACGGCGTGGAACTGGAGCGCGTGGCCGACCAGCCCTCCACTGTGAAGGACGCGATCTGGGACTTCGAGCGGTCGCTGATGGAGGCGCTGATCATCGTGATCGCGGTGAGCCTGGCCAGTCTGGGCTGGCGCACAGGCCTTGTGGTCGCGACCTCGGTGCCGCTGGTGTTGGGTGGCGTGGCGTTGGTGATGCTGGCAATGGGCTGGAACCTTGAGCGCATCTCGCTCGGCTCACTGATCATTGCGCTCGGCCTGCTGGTCGATGACGCGATCATCGCTATCGAAATGATGGTGGTGAAGATGGAGGCCGGCATGGACCGCGTGAAGGCGGCCGCGTTCTCCTACCAGTCCACCGCCATGCCGCGCCTGACCGGTGCACTAATCACCGTCGTGGGCTTCTTGCCCATCGGCCTCTCGAAGTCCACCACCGGCGAGTACGCGGGTGGCATTTTCTGGATCGTCGGCGCCGCGGTGCTGTTCTCGTGGATCTGCTCGGGGATCTTCACGCCGTACCTGGCGGTCAAGATGCTGCCCAATGACTTCGGCAAGCACCAGCATGCCGGCGATCCGTATGACTCGAAGTTCTACCGCAAGCTGCGCGGCCTGATCGACACCGCCATCGAGCGTCGCTGGGTTGTCATCGGTGCAACGTTTGGCGCCCTGGCGCTTGCTCTGGCCGGTATGAAGTTTGTGCCGCAGCAGTTCTTCCCCAACAGTTCGCGCCCTGAGCTGGTCGTCGACCTGCGCATGAAAGAAGGTTCGTCCTTCGCGGCGACCACCGAGCAGGTGAAGCGGATGGAGGCGCAGCTGTCGAAGGACGACGAAGTCAAGTACTTCACCGCCTACACTGGCGCCGGCGCACCGCGCTTCTATCTATCGCTCAACCCCGAACTGCCGAATCCGGGCTTTGCTCAGTTCGTCGTGATGACCAAGGATCTGGATGCGCGCGAGCGGGTGCGTGCGCGGCTGATGGCCGCGGCCGACCAGCAGTTCCCGCAGGCGTGGGTGCGTGTAACCCGGCTTGAGCTGGGGCCGCCCGTCGGCTACCCGGTGCAGTTCCGCGTCGTGGGGCCCGATACACAGGTGGTGCGCCAAATCGCCCGCGATGTGGAGAAGGTGGTCGCGTCCAACTCGAAGGTGCGCGATCTCCAGCTCGACTGGAACGATCCGGTTCGCACGCTGAAAGTGCAGCTTGATCAGGACAAGGCAAGCGCGCTGGGCCTCACACCGGCCGACGTGTCGCTGGCGACCCAGACCGTGATGAACGGCGCAACCCTGTCGCAGCTGCGTGAACACGAGGACCTGATCGACATCGTGGCGCGTGCCGTGCCTGAGGAACGCTTGAACCTCGACACACTGAAAGACACCAACCTCTACACGCGTCAGGGCACGGTGGTGCCGCTGTCGCAAATCGCACAGGTGCACTCTGAACTGGAAGAACCGGTGCTGTGGCGCCGCAACCGCGACATGGCGATCACAGTGCGTGCCGACGTGAAGGATGGCGAGCAAGGTGTATCGGTGACACAGGAAATCCAGCCGTTGCTCAAGGACATCGAAGCCAGGCTGCCGACGGGCTACCGCATAGACGTGGGCGGAGCGCTGGAGGAAAGTGACAAGGCCAACAAGGCGCTGCTCGCCGTGGCGCCGCTGATGCTGATCAGCATCCTGCTGCTGCTTATGCTGCAACTGCAGAACTTTTCCCGCATGTGGATGGTGATGCTGACTGCACCTCTGGGCCTGATCGGTGTGGTGCCGGCGCTGTTGGTGTTCCAGTCGCCGCTGGGCTTCGTCGCGATCCTGGGCATCATCGCATTGGGTGGCATGATCATGCGCAACTCGGTGATCTTGATCGACCAGGTGCAAACCGAGATCGCTGAAGGGCGTGACCCATGGAATGCCGTGCTGGATGCCGCCATTCACCGGGCCCGTCCGGTGATGCTGACGGCGCTGGCCACCGTGCTCGCAATGATTCCGCTAACGCGCAGTGTGTTCTGGGGGCCGATGGCAATTGCGATCATGGGTGGCCTTACCGTGGCGACGCTACTGACGATTTTCTTCGTCCCGACGCTGTACGCCGCATGGTTCAAGGTAGGTCGCCAGACGGCCGCTACCCAACAGGTACGGGGGGACGCCGCGCTCGCTTCTAAGTGATGAGTGCCGTGCACGCTGTTCCCGACATCACCACTAATTAGTAAGAAATGGAGTGATCGCTTAACGCGTGATGTGTTGTCCCCAAGATATCGGCAACCGAGACGACGGCAAGCGATGCGCTACACTTCCTTGGCTCTGCCGCGGCACCTGAGGTGCCAAAACCCCTGTCTCCTGATCTGGAGGTATCCAATGAGCGATAGCACCGAACTCACTTCCTTCACCGGCTGGGCCGCAACGGCGGCCGGCGCGCCACTGGAGCGCTATAGCTACGATCCCGGTCCATTGGGGGACGAGGAGGTGGAAGTCGCAGTGGAATATTGCGGCGTCTGCCACTCCGACCAGTCGATGATCGATAACGAATGGGGCCTGAGCCATTACCCCTTCATCCCCGGCCACGAGGTGGTCGGCAGTATCGTGCGAGTGGGCGCACAGGTACGCGGTCTCGAAGTGGGACAACGGGTGGGCATTGGTTGGTACAAGGGCAGTTGCATGCATTGCTCCTCGTGTATCGGAGGCTCCCACCATCTGTGCGGCACAGCCCAACCCACCATAGTCGGCAGCAACGGAGGCTTCGCCGACCGCCTGCGCTCGCACTGGGCCTGGGCTCTTCCAATACCGAACGGACTCGATCCGGCCATGGCCGGACCACTGTTCTGCGCGGGCTCGACGGTGTTCAACCCGCTTGTGGAATTCAACGTCAAGCCCACTGACCGGGTCGGTGTGGTGGGAATCGGCGGGCTCGGTCATCTGGCACTACGCTTCCTCAACGCTTGGGGCTGCGCAGTCACGGCCTTTACCTCGTCGTTGAGCAAGCAGGACGAAGCCAGGCGCCTGGGCGCGCACAAAGTAGTCGCCTCGACCGACAGTAACGCGCTGAAGTCCATTGCCGGCACCCTGGATTTTCTCCTGGTCACCGCCAACGCCGACCTCGACTGGCCAGCCATGCTCGGAACCCTGCGCGGCAAGGGCCGACTGCATTTTGTTGGCGCAGTGCCCGGCGCTATTCCAGTGCACGTGTTCGACCTGCTTCCCCAACAAAAGAGCTTGTCCGCCTCGCCGGTCGGCTCGCCCGGTACCACGGCGACCATGCTGGAATTCTGCGTACGTCATCAGATCCTGCCGCAGGTTGAGCACTTTCCCATGAGCCGGGTCAACGAAGCCATCGATCACCTGCGCAGTGGCAAGGCGCGCTACCGCGTAGTGCTGGACGCCAGCAAATGACAGACTGGCGCGTGGGGTAACGCCGCACGCGCCTCTAGAGGGTCATTGTCGAGCACCTTCAGTGACTCGTGATGCTCTGCGTTTTCCTGAGCTTGGGCATAAGTGGCAACCGAGGGCTGCGCAATTAAAGATCTGCGAGCCGGCTTACGATCGCGTCGAGAAACGTCCTCGTCTTTGTCGGAACATGGCGTCTGGAAGGAAGCAGTGCGTAGATAGGTGCCGGGGCTGACTCCAACCGTTAAAACTTTTGCACCTCTTCAACAAATCAGGCGATGCAATCAAGCGATCGCCTGCATGCTTGCGGTCTTTTATTGCCTGATTTTTATTGGCCAAGATTGAGTACGATTTTGCCACGTGTATGTCCGGCCATACTTTTTTCGACGGCCTGCTTCACCTGCGAGATCGGAAACACTTCGACCTCTACAGAGAGTTGGCCTGCATCGAACAAATCGGCGATGGCCGTGAGTTGCCTGCCATCCGGCCGAGTGGCGAAATTTTTCGCTGAAGCGCCGTGCACCTTCGCCAACTCCGCGTCCGGCGCGCTGACCGGCGACACCAGGACCCCGCCCCGCTTCAATACCTTCCAGGAACGTCGCTGGGTTTCGCCGCCAATCAGGTCAAGCACGATATCTACATCCGCCACCACATCCTCGAAGGCCTGGCTACGGTAGTCGATCACCTGATTCGAGCCGATTTTTTTCAGGTAGCCATGGTTGCCGATCGAAGCGGTGGCAATGACCGTGGCGCCGGCATGCCTGGCTATCTGCACGGCCATGCTGCCGACTCCGCCGGCGGCACCGTGAATCAGTACTCGCTGACCCGCCTTGATGCCCGCATGCTCATGCAACGCTTGCCAGGCCGTCAGTGCCGCCACTGCCACACCACTGGCCTGCAGGGCAGAAAGACTGCGCGGCCTGAGCGCCAGGCGATCGGCTGGTACGGCAACCTTTGTGGCATACCCACCTGTGATGCCGATAAAACCAAATACCTTATCGCCGACTGCGAAGCCGCTCACCCCCTTGCCGATCGCGGAAATCGTTCCTGCCACTTCGACGCCCGGCGTGTAGGGCAACGGCAACGGGATAAAGGCTTTCATGGAACCCGAAAGAATCTTCCAATCGATCGGGTTGACCGCTGCACCCTCCACGTCGATCAGCACCTCGCCCTCGCCCGCAAGCGGGTCGGCGACGTCTTCCAGGCGCAGCACATCTGGGCTGCCGTATTCATGCACACGTATGGCTTTCATGGAGAATCCTCGGATGATTTCGAAAGATGAAATCTGGGAGGCGCCGCAAACGTTCATCCACTGCGGCGCCATTGGCTCAGCGACGACGGGCATCGAGGCTGAAGCGACCGGCGCCGAACGCGACGATCTGCAACAGGCCGCCCGCCATGGCGATGTTCTTGAAGAAGTGGATGAACTGGTTCTGGTCGCCCAGACTGTTATGGAATGCCAGCGCGGTGACCACGCTGAACAGGGCCAGCACCAGCGCAACGGTACGGGTACGGTAGCCAGCGATCAGCGCAATGCCGCCGCCGATTTCGATGATGATAGCCAACGCTAGAGCGAGTTGCGGGAACGGCAACCCCACCGAACCGATGTAGCCGATCATCATTGCCGGGGCGCTCAGTTTGGAGATGCCCGAGAGAATGAAAATGGCGCTGAGAAGCACACGACCGACCAGAGCAGCCGTGTCGGTGATAGCGACAGAGCTGGACAGTTCATGAGTGTTGCGGGAGGTAGTAGCTGCAGATTGGGACATGGTCGTTCTTCCATCAAGTAGGGCGCATCCACTATGGAGCGCCGCGTTGAAGAAAGTCTGCCACCCACTCTACAATCGTAATAGCCGACTAATTTCGACGATTACGTTCTAGTATTTCGACATGTACTCACGTCCTTCTCGTCGGGTTCTTACGGCACCACTGCACGTGAAATCAGCATAAATGCCCCGCAAGCGTTCAAGGAAATCGAAATGATCTCAGACCCAGGTACTCCCACTCTCGATCAACTGCGTGTATTCCTGACGGTTGTCGAGGTCGGCAGTTTTGCGGCCGCCGCAAGAAAACTGCACCGAGCCACTTCAGTCATCAGCTATTCGATCGCAAATCTTGAGATGCAACTCGGCGTGGCGCTTTTTGACCGACATACGACTCGTAAACCCCAGCTCACCGATGCCGGCCGCACCGTTCTGGCCGAAGCCAGAACCATCGCCAATGGTATTCATGGATTACGCGCCAAAGTAAAAGGCCTGCTTCAGGGGCTCGAAGCTGAAGTTCATGTAGTACTTGATGTCATGCTTCCAGCTGAGCGCGTGGTGGACGCACTCAAATCATTTCGAGAGGAATTTCCTACGGTTGCACTCCACTTGCATATGGAGGCACTCGGCGCAGTCACTCAACTGGTGATCAACGGCGGCGCGTCAGTCGGCGTCAGTGGCCCGATGAATGAGGGGATTGATGGTATCGAAAGAATTGGGGTCGGCAGTGTTGAGTTGATTCCGGTTGCAGCCCCCAATCATCCACTGGCTTCAAGCGAGTCGAATATTCCAGGTGCTGGACGTGAGTTCACCCAGCTTGTGCTGTCCGACCGCTCGCTTCTGACAAAAGACAAGGATTTCGCAGTCCTCAGTACCCGCACGTGGCGGCTGGCAGATCTGGGGGCTAAACACATGTTGCTACGTGAAGGCATTGGCTGGGGGAACATGCCGATCACGATGGTCCGGGAGGATCTGGATACTGGCCGACTCGTACATCTGAAAATGCCGGAATACAAAAGCGGGATCTATACTTTCGACGCTATCTATCGCACTGATCTGCCGCCAGGACCCGCCGCAAGGTGGTTGATTGATCGGTTCGTTCAACAAAGCTCAGAGGGTGATGCGCCAGCGCTTCGAAAGCACGAGGACCATTTGCATCACTGAGCGTAGATCTTCAATCTTTTCTATTTTTTAGAACCTTGACTTCGATTTTAACCTGGTTTTTCTGAACAGAAATCTATGGGAAATTCTCATTAATCACGGCATATGGCCGTGAAATGACGAAGGAATTTCTCCCATGGCTAAAGTTCTCGTTCTCTATTACTCATCTTATGGCCACATTGAGGCCATGGCACAGGCCGTGGCAGAAGGCGCCCGCCAAACGGGTGCACACGTCGATGTAAAACGTGTTCCAGAAACCGTTCCGGAAGAAGTTGCCAAAGGCGCGTACTTCAAACTGGATCAGGCAGCACCTGTGGCCAGTATCGCCGACCTGGAAAACTACGATGCAATCATTGTCGGTACAGGTACCCGATTTGGTCGGATGAGCAGCCAAATGGCCGCCTTCCTGGACCAGGCCGGTGGACTCTGGCTCCGTGGTGCATTGCATGGAAAAGTGGGTGGCGCGTTCACGTCCTCCGCCACTCAACATGGCGGCCAGGAAACCACGCTGTTCTCGATCATTACCAACCTCTTCCATTTCGGCATGACCGTCGTTGGCCTGCCCTACAGCCATCAAGGGCAAATGAATATGACGGAAATTGTTGGCGGTGCACCCTACGGCGCAACGACGATCACCGGGGGAGACGGTTCACGCCAGCCGAGTGAAATCGATTTGGCAGGCGCTCGCCACCAGGGTGAATTGATTGCGAAAACCGCGGCCAAACTTTTCGACTAAGCCGTTGACGGCAGCCGGTGCAAACCGGCTGCCGTGCCCTTGAGGCAAAAGATGAGCAACGCCCAGGAACTGCTCATGGCGCATTTCGACACCTTTGTCGTCGACCATGAAAAGTGGAAGTCGATCATCTCGTTACATACCGCTGGTAGTAACCCGTCGCCTGAATGCAGGCCCGCATTAGAACCACACGCGAACGGCACCCAAAATATCCAGCGGGCGATAGCATTTTTCATCCTGTCGCTCTTCCCCCCTGGATGAAATCGTTCTAAAAAGCCCGGCCTGCGCTTCGGACTTTTTGCTATTCTGAAGGTGTAGGTGAAGACGCAGACTGATGCGCAAGAGGATAGCGAGGAAGCGTGGGGCGCGTTCCGAAGGGTACACGGTTAGAAAGATCTCCGCGCTGAGATCCAGCCCTTATGCCGTGTGAAGCAGAAGAGCACAAAACTGTTCTGTGAGAGTCCTGATAAACCTTGTAAGCCGGAGACCAGCGCCGGCCACCTACTTAATTTCCAGAGCCCGCCATGTGCGGGCTTTTTCGTTTCCTCAGGCGCAAGACTGAGCATGGTCATTTAATACCGGCTCAAGCCCGCGTGGCACAAAAACCCCATTCGTCACAGAACTTCATTGCTTCAGCCAACAAGCGTTTGCCTGCGCCCTTGCCACGCGCTGAGTCATCCAGAATGAAGCACCGGAGAATCGCTTCGCCGCCCTCTCCTTCGCCATCAATTGCAATCGAACCGACAATTCGCTGGCCATCCAGAGCCACCGTTGGCGAACGGCAGCGTGATGACCGCCCGTAACCCTGGATCGGCGTCAGCTCATGCTTCGCTATGCTTAATGACACGCCGCTGGAACGGTTGATTGCAGGCTTGGCGGCGTGAGCGCCAGGAGCAAAGGCAGGGAGACGAGGCAGCCACTTGAATAGAGAATCGAATGATGAAAATGCTACTGATGGTCGAGTTCCCCCATGAACCCTTCAACACTCTCGTCAGAACCGGGAAGGTAGGCGAAATCATCGGGCGTATCCTGGAAAGCATCAAACCGGAGGCGGCCTACTTTACCGAGCAGGATGGAATGCGCGGCGGGATTTTCCTGATCAACGTACAAGACTCATCTGAAATCCCCAGTTTTGCGGAACCGTTTTTTCTCAACTTCCAGGCCAACTGCAAGTTCCGTCTTGTCATGAGTCCGCAGGATCTGCAAAAGGCCGGTCTGGAGGAACTCGGAAAAACGTGGGCGTGAAGGAGCAATCAGTTCGGGTCGGTTACGTACGCTCCCAGTCCGCCCGCTGAACTCACCTTCAGACGTGACCGACACCAGACAATTCTCAAGTCGCTACGAACCCCATGGGCAAAGGCGATTGCGCATAGCTATGATGGGAGACCATGACAGCCTCTCTCCAGATTCGACAACCTTGCCCACCTGGTGCCTGCGACTGCGGGCGTGAACAGCTGGTGGACATACCCAGCGCTGATTTGCGCATTTTGTACCTGACCCGCCAGGAGGAAAAACGCCTGCTCGACCGGCTGGAGAATCTTCAGAGCCTGACCGACCTCGAGCATTTGCAGCGTCGGATGTACGAGCAGTTGGGCATTCGTCTGCAAATCACTCCAAGCTTCCACGAAGTACGAAGCATGCGCGGCATCGGTATTCACCTCCTGGACCTGCCCGGACTGTGTCGCAAAACCCGCCAATCGATCCCGGCAGCCATTCGCCGCGGTTTGGAGAAGCACCCGGAAATCGCCTACGAGCTGCTCAACGCTCACGACCTTTTGCGCGATGCCTGACAATGTAAAAACCTCGGCAGTCAGGCATCCTGGAGTCGCTCACGCAGAAACTCGATAAACCGTTGGGTTTTCGCTGGCAACAGCCGCGTCTCGGTGAGGGCATAAACCGAGATGGGCGAGGCCTGCCATTGCGGCAAGACTCTGCGCAGCGTGCCATTGGCAACGTCCTGCGCAGCGATACCTTCCGCCAGTAACGCGATACCCAGATCCAGAGTCGCCAGACGTCGAATCATTCCCACGCTATTGAGTTCGAATCGACCGCCAATCTCGACGTCTACCTCCCCTTCACTGCTGGAGAGCGTCCAGCGGTCAGCACGCGTTCCGCGCAGCCGCAGGCATTCGTGATTGGTCAGATCCGAGGGATGAGCAGGCTCACCGGACAGTTCCAGATAGCGGGGTGAGGCGTAAAGACAGCGTCGAAAACTGGCGAGCTTACGGGCGATCAGGTTCGAACTTGCAGGCTCGCCCATGCGAATGACCACATCAACCGGCTCACTCACCAGATCGACCTGACGCGGTGTCAGATCGAACTCGAAGCTGATACCGGGATAAAGCCGGGCAAACTCCGCAATCAGCGGCGCCAGGTAGATATTGGCGAAATCCACCGGGAACGAGGCCCGCAGTACACCGCTGGGTCTGGCAAGCATTTCGCCTAGCTGCTCGTGCGCGAGCCTGGCCTCCTCGACGATGCGCTTGCAGCGATCGAAGTACAACTGCCCCGCCTCGGTCAGCTCGATCTTGCGCGTGGTGCGATGCAGAAGCCTTAGCCCGATTTCCTTTTCAAGGCCACTTATCCGGCGAGACAGCGTCGAGTTCGGCATCCCCATCGCCTCTGCCGCCCGGCGGAAACTGCGCGCTTTCACGACCTCGACGAACAGCGCCATGTCATTGAGAAACTCCAATGCGATTGCTCCATTAATGGATCAGTGATTTCAATTTTACCCGGTTTATCCCGGATTCGGATTGATCAATGATAGCCACGTCACTACTGAGGAGCACCGTAATGAATTCGCTTTTTTCTCAAGTCCAGCTCGGTCGCCATCAACTGTCCAACCGTATGGTCATGGCCCCGATGACTCGTTCGCGTTCCGATGACTCCGGAGTGCCTACCGAGTTGGTGCCGACTTACTACGCCCAGCGCGCCGGTGCCGGGTTGATCATCAGTGAAGGTGTGTTCCCTGTTGCCCTGGGCAAGGGTTACGTCCGCACCCCCGGTATCGAAACCGCCGAGCAGGTGGCCGCCTGGAAGCAAGTCAGCGAGGCCGTACATGCTCGCGGCGGACGGATCTTCATGCAGTTGATGCACTGCGGACGCATTTCGCACCCTTCGCTGTTGCCTGATGGCGCCCAGCCACAGGCACCCTCCGCGATCAAACCCGCCGGCCAGACCTGGACAGCGACAGGCCTTCAGGACTTCGTCACCCCACATGCGCTGAGCGTGGTTGAGATTGCCGCGGTCATCGAGGGCTACCGGCAGGCGGCACGACTGGCCATAGAGGCCGGTTTCGACGGTGTCGAGTTGCATGCTGCTTCCGGGTATCTGCCTGAACAGTTTCTCTCGACGGGCAGCAATCAGCGCACTGATGGGTACGGTGGATCGGTTGAAAACCGTGCTCGCTTTGTACTGGAGGTGCTGGCCGCATTGTCGACGGAGATTGGCAGTGATCGTGTTGGCGTCAAGGTCTCACCTGAAATGAACTTCAACGACATCGTCGATACCAACCCACGCGAAACCTACACTTACCTGGTCGAGCAACTGCGCGGGCTCAATCTCGCCTATCTACACGTTACCCTGTTCGGAGCCAGCATCGACTACCACGCCTTGTTGCGCCCACTGTTCGACGGCAGCTACCTGATCGGTGGCGGACTCGATCAACGCTCTGCCGAATCCCTGATCGCTGATGGCCGGGCAGATGCCGCAGTTTTTGGCAGCGCATTCCTCGCCAATCCCGATCTGCCCGAGCGTTTTCGCACAGGCGCCGAGCTTAATGTTCCGGACAAGGACACGTTCTACGCACCGGGCGCGCAGGGGTATATCGATTACCCGGCCCTGAGCCCGGCACAAAACGCCTGAGGAAACTGCCATGACGACCGTCGCACGACTACAGCGCATGAATCAGGGCAGCCACTTCCGGGCTTTCACGCTACGGGGAGGTCAGTTCGCCGAACCCATCGACCCCTTCCTCGCGGTCGACCACGTCTGGGTCAGCGGGCCCACGTTCCCGCCGCACCCTCATGCTGGTTTTTCAGCGGCGTCCTACCTGTTTCTTGATTCCGAAACCGGGATTGATAACCGAGACTCTTTGGGCAACCGCAACCTGATTCGGCCTGGCGGGTTGCATTGGACTGCATCGGGTAAAGGCGTGGTGCATGAGGAAGTGCCCGCCGAACCTGGCAAGACGGTGCACATGCTGCAAATTTTCATCAACCTCCCACGGGATCGGCAAGCGGCTTCGCCGTTTGTGCTTAGCCTCGAAGCGCAGGACGTACCCGTAGTGCATTTGCCGGGGGTCAAAATCAGAGTGCCGCTGGGCAGTTTCGCGGATGTTTCTTCGCCGCTGTCGCTGCCCACCGACGTGCGCATGTTGGACATCTCCATTGAGGAAGGATCTGAAGTGAGGATCTCAATACCGGATGACCATATTGCATTCGTTATGCCGATTGACGGAGAGGTGTTGGTCGATGGTCAGCGCTTCAACCTCATCGAGCCAAAGCTGCCAGTGAACCTGCCGCAGAGCGACGATCGAATAGTCACGTTGCGTGCAAACAAGGGGAACACCAAGGCTGTGCTGTTTTCTGGCGTCCCGCTTCATCAACCGGTGTATTGGCAAGGGCCGCTGGCACTTGCCTCTTCAGAAGCGCTGGCCGAGGCCGTTGAAGGCTACCAGCGCGGTGCGTTCGGAAAGCTACAACCTCGTTGAATGATCGAAACAGCCCAAAGCCCGGAGCGTTAGTGCCCCAACCGTAGAGCCAGGATAATCATAATGACGTACGAAAAATTCAGTGCCTACAATACCGCCCTGCTGTTGATCGATCACCAGGTGGGGACAATGGGATGGGTGAAATCCATTCCTTTCGAAGAGCTGAAACGCAACGCTCTGATGCTCGCAAAGGCGGCAAGCATTCTGAAGCTTCCGGTGGTGCTGACCTCCAGCATGGAGGAGTACGCTCAGGGGCCGCTGCTGAGTGAACTGGAGCAGATCCTGCCCGCCGAGTTCGCTGCCCGCGTCCAACGCCTGGGTATCGTCAATGCCATGGACGATGAAAACTTCGCCGCCGCCGTCAAGGCGACCGGGCGGAAAAAGCTGATCATTGCCGGTGTCACCAATGACGTCTGCACGGTTTATCCGGCGCTGAGTCTGGTGCGCGATGGCTATGAAGTTCAGGTAGTTGCCGATGGTGGTGGCTCACCGAGTGTAATGGCCGATGACATCGCCCTGCGGCGGATGGATAAAGGCGGCGTGACGCTGACCACCACCAACCAACTGATCGCAGAACTCGCCGGAAGCTGGGCTACGCCGCAAGGGGGTCAATTGGTGCAAGTCCTGATGACGGCACTTCAAAGCTAAAGACTTCCGTGAGCGATTGGCAGAACCGCTCTGTGTGGTTCTGCCAATCTTCGGTTGGGCAACACAGCCTGCTTCTGGTCGTTCAAAGCTGTCTGCGCCAGGTTGCTGGTACCCGCCACCTTTTAGTCAACCTCTCATCGTCCGCTTTCGGTCGACCGACGTGTTGAGAGCCACGGCGACGCGAAAGAGCGCCTTCAAGGCGTCTTCATCAATCCTGTCGCCCTCATGGAAATCAATGGCACGTCGGGTGTTGCCTTCGAGGCTGGAGTTGAAGAGACCTGCTGGGTCCTCCAACGAGGCGCCCTTGGCGAAGGTCATCTTCACGGCATTCTTGTACGTCTCACCGGTACAGATGATTCCGGCGTGCGACCACACCGGAACCCCCCTCCACTTCCATTCCTCGACTACTTCGGGGTCGGCCTGCTTGATGAGCGTTCGGACCCTGGCGAGCGTCTCGCCCCGCCAATCACTCAGCTCCTTGATTCGCGCATCGATCAGCTGAGAGGCAGAGCTTGCCTCCTCTCCTTCGTTTGCGCCGATCGTCTCCTTCTTCATGGTGGTTGTCTCCTTTTTCATAATGGTTGTCGCGCTCTTCATGGTGGTTGTCGCTCGCCTGCCACTAGGCTTTGCGGTAAGCCATCGAGTCATCGATACGTTTGAGTATGTAGTCGCCCGCGGCCACCGGCGGATACAGGCTCTGCGCCGGGTCGATACCCAGATCGCAGGGATCGACTCCAGCGCTGTAGGTCGGGTCGTAGAACGTCGCGATGGAGTAGCGCTCATGGCCTGAAGAGTTGATCACCCGATGCAGGGTCGATCGAAAACGATCGTTGGACCAATGCGCCAACAGGTCTCCGACGTTCACCACCAGGCTGCCGGGAATCGGCGTGGCCTCGATCCAGCGATTGGAGCCCAGCTCGCGCACCTGCAAGCCACCGCTGTTGTCTTGATAGAGCAAGGTGATACAGCCGTAATCGGTGTGAGGAGCCACACCGAACTGGTCAGCCTCGGCCTGCGGCGGTTGTGGCGGGTAATAGACCATCTGCGTGCGCTGCAGCGGCTTGGCATATTTATCCGTGAAAAAATCTTCTTCGATGCCCAGCCCCACCGCCACCACTCTCAGCAGGTCCGCCCCGGCCTTGCCGATTTCCGCATAGTACTCAGTCAATGCGTCACGCAGCTGTGGCATGAATGCCGGCCACTGATTCGGTCCACGCAACGCTTCACCGGCGAGGACGCAAGGATCATCCTCCGCCAGCTCCAGACCCATACTGAAAAACTCCTTGTGATCGGGCTTGGTGGCTTCATACATGGTCGCCCCACCCAACGCATGCCAGCCTCGATGGCGCTTGTTCACTGCCACCTGGCGTTTGACCTCGATCGGATAGGCAAAGAACTGCGCGGCAGCCTCCATGGCCCTGTCAATCACCGTTTGCGGCACGCCGTGATTGATGATGTAGAAGAAGCCGGTGTCGCTACAGGCTTTTCGAATGGCGTCACCGGCCCGACGAATACTCGCCTGATCACCTTCGCGGACACCGGACATATCAATCAAGGGCAGATGGGTGCTAGAGGTCATGCTCACTCCTTGGTGCATCGTGCATGCAGTGGCGGGATGAAGGGTTCAGCCAGCGAATGACGAACCGGTATATACAGGACAAAGCACTTACTGTGCCGCTCTGCCAGACAATCGCCGGCAAGCCTCAGGCTAAAGCGAACATCACTTTTTGATAACGGTACAAGACCGCTAAAAACCCGTTACCTGCCGGTTTCCATTCGCCCCAGCCGGGGGCAGAGAGACCACATTTGGTGCAACCGTTGGTTACAAATCTCAAAAGACAGCCGCCCATGATTGTCTTTTCATCGAGGGTAAACAGAGTCTGGAACGCTGGTTGGCGAGTGAAAACGGAATTACGGCCTGCATTTTGCCTTACCTGTATATACATGATCATATAGCTATCCTATTCCCCGTCACCCTGACCTCAGGACACTCTCAATGTACGCACCGTTGCAGCTCAAACCCGGTCAACTCACCCTCGATCAATTGCGCGCCATTTACCAGTTGCAAAGCCCTTTCGAACTGGACCCGGCTGCACGCGACGTGGTCAATGCCAGTACACGTACGGTAGACGACATTATCGCCAACCAGCGCACGGTATACGGCATCAACACCGGTTTCGGCCTGCTGGCACGAACCTCCATTCCCACCGAATCACTGGCCAAGCTGCAACGTAACCTGCTCCTGTCGCACTGCACTGGCACCGGCCCGTTACTGGATGACGCCAGTGTCGGCCTGATCATGGCACTCAAGGTCGGCTCCCTTGCCCGTGGTTTTTCCGGGATTCGCTGGGAAGTCATTCAGGCCCTGAGCAAGCTTTATGCCGCCAGGGTTTATCCCTGCGTACCGTCGCAAGGATCGGTCGGTGCTTCGGGCGATCTGGCACCGTTGGCGCATATGTCCGCAGTGCTGATCGGTGTCGGCCGGGTGCGTCATGAAGGTCGTGAAATGGATGCCGTCGAAGGCCTGGCGATTGCCGGTCTGGAACCGCTGGTGCTGGGCCCGAAGGAAGGCCTGGCGCTGATCAATGGCACTCAGGTTTCGACAGCGCTGGCCTTGCGTGGCCTGTTCGCCTGCGAAAAGCTGTTCAGCGCTGCGGTGATCGCCGGCAGCCTGAGCGTTGAAGCGTTGAAAGGCTCGGACGTGCCCTTTGACCCTCGGATCCAGGCGGTTCGCGGACAACCGGGGCAAATCGACGTGGCGTTGCTCTACCGCGAACTGTTGGCCACCAGCGAGATTCGCGAATCCCATCGTGACTGCGACCGGGTGCAGGACCCTTACTCGCTGCGCTGCCAGCCTCAGGTCATGGGCGCCTGCCTGGACCACATGCGTTTCGCCGCCGGGGTGTTTCTGCGTGAAGCCAACGCCGTTTCGGATAACCCGCTGGTGTTCTGCGCCGACGGGGACGTGCTCTCCGGCGGCAACTTCCACGCCGAACCGGTCGCCATGGCCGCCGATGTACTGGCCCTGGCCATTTCAGAAATCGGTGCTCTGTCAGAGCGCAGGATCGCCCAACTGGTTGATCCGGCACTGTCGGGCCTGCCGGCCTTTCTGGTGCGTGAAGGCGGTCTGAATTCCGGGTTCATGATCGCTCAGGTCACCGCTGCCGCCCTCGCTTCGGAGAACAAGACCCTCGCGCATCCAGCGTCGGTGGATAGCCTGCCGACTTCGGCCAACCAGGAAGACCACGTCTCGATGGCGACTTTTGCGGCACGTCGTTTGCTGGATATGGCCGGTAACAGCAGCGCCGTCGTCGCCATCGAACTGCTGGGCGCCGCTCAAGGCGTGGACTTGCATGCACCTTTGCAGACCTCGAAAAAGCTCGGCGAAGTGCTGACGATGATTCGCCACGAAGTCGCGCATTACGATGAAGACCGCTATTTCGCACCCGACATCGCCGCTGCACGGGCCTGGGTCGAAAACGCAGCGTTCACCCGCTGGTTGCCTGCCGAGCGCCTGTACGCCTGATCTGTACACGTAAGCCGAACCCGTTCGCCGCCGCGTTGCAGCGGCGAACACCGATTCTTTCGTAGTCGATGGGAAATGCCATGCGTCGCTATTATTCAGGCCCCGATTATCGTCGAGCGCAGAGCATTGCCGAGTTGGCGGCGATGGCCCGTCAACGCTTGCCGCACTTCGCCTGGGAATACCTGGAGGGTGGTGCCGAAGAAGAACTGACCTTGCGCCGCAACCGTCAGGGCTTCGCTGAAATCGCCCTGCTGCCACAGACCCTGGTGCCCTGCAGCAAGACGCAACTCCAACGCTCGCTGTTTGGTCGAGAGCTGCCGCTACCCATCGCCATCGGCCCCACCGGCTACAACGCCATGCTCTATCGCGATGCCGATATTCACCTGGCCCGCGCCGCAACGGAGCGCGGCTTGCCCTTTACCCTGAGTACCGTTTCCACCAGTTCACTGGAGCAAGTGGTGGCGGCGGTGCCTGAGGTGAATCTCTGGTTCCAGCTGTATTGCCTGCGTGATCCCAGTGTCCAGGAGGACCTGCTGCAACGCGCTGCCGCCGTAGGTTGCAAAACTTTGTTGCTGACCAGCGACGCGGTGCTGCTGGGTAATCGGGAATGGGACAAACGCAACTTTGTCCGGCCCCGGCAACTGAGCCTGCGCAACAAGTTCGACGTGCTCAATCATCCACGCTGGATGGCCCAGGCGTTGTGGCCCCATGGTCTGCCAAACCTGGGCAACATCGAACGTTATTTGCCACCTGAGCAACGCACTATCGAAGGCGCCGCCCATTTCATCGGCTCGCAAATGGACACCGGGCTCGATTGGGATGCCCTCGCCCGTCTGCGCGACCGCTGGCCACAACGCTTGTTGCTCAAAGGAGTGTTGCACCCGGCAGATGCCGAGAAAGCCGTTGCACTGGGTCTCGATGGGCTGGTGGTGAGCAACCACGGCGGCCGGCAACTGGACGGCGTCCCTGCGAGCATCGACTGCCTGCCGGCAATTGCCGCCGTGGCCAAAGGCAAACTCACCTTGCTGCTCGACAGCGGCATCCGCCGTGGCACTGACATTCTCAAAGCCTGCGCCCTCGGTGCCGACGCAGTTTTGCTCGGGCGCGCTACTTTGTATGGAGTGGCGGTCGGCGGACAAGCAGGTGCCGGCCACGCTCTCGACCTGCTTGCAGAAGAGTTGCGCCTGGCTCTGTCGTTGCTCGGCACACCAGACCTGAACCAGCTCGACCGTCGCCAGCTGTGCGCGACGCCCTCCACATCTTTCACCGTGAGTTGAACCGATGAGCGACTTGCAACAGACCCTCGAACAATTGCGCCTGGCGCTGGGTGATGCCGCCGTAATGACGGGTGCCGATATCAGCCAACGGCACTACAGCGACTGGACGGGCCATGCGCCGGCCTGCCCTGCCGCGCTGTTGCTGCCGCGTACCACGGAGCAGGTCGCGAGCGCCTTGCGCATCTGCAATGACGCGCAGCAATCGGTGGTTCCCCAAGGCGGGATGACCGGGCTAGCCGGTGGCGCAATACCTCGTGAAACAGACATTGCCCTGTCCCTTGAGCGCCTGCGCGGCATCGAAGAAATCGACCCGGCGGCGGCAACCATCAGCGTCTGGGCCGGCACCACGCTTGCGCAAATCCAGCAAGCGGCTCTCGATGCGGGTTTTGTATTCCCGCTGGATCTAGGCGCCCGTGGCTCGTGCCAGATTGGCGGCAACATTGCCACCAATGCCGGCGGCAATGCGGTGATCCGCTACGGCATGACCCGTGATCTGGTCCTCGGACTGGAGGTGGTCCTGGCCGATGGCCGGGTCCTCAACCTGCTCAACAAGATGATCAAGAACAACTGCGGTTATGACCTGAAACAGTGCTTCATCGGCAGCGAAGGCACGCTCGGGGTGATTACCCGTGCGGTATTGAAACTGGCTCCCCAACCCGGCCCGACCACCACCCTGCTCTGCGCCCTGCCCGATTACGCCAGTGCGGTCAGCCTGCTGCGGCGGGTACAACGCAGTGTTGGTACTCCGCAGGCGTATGAGCTGATGTGGCAAGACTTCTTCCGCCTGGGCGTCAGTTGGCTGGAAAACACCGCAGCGCCGATCTCGCTGGAGTATCCGTTGTATGTATTGCTCGAGTCCGCCAGCTCTCGGGAGTCTCTTGAGCAGACGCTGGAACAGGCCTTCAGCGCCGGTGAAGTGCTTGATGCAGTCCTGGCCAGCTCCCAGACCCAGGCCCGCGCGCTCTGGAAGATCCGTGAAGCGACCGGCGAATTTCCCCTGCGCATGACCCCGTTGAACTTCGACATCAGCCTCCCCATCGGACTGATCGGCGACTTCGCCGAACGCTGCCGCCAGCGCCTGGAGCAACGCTGGCCGGGCAACCACAGTGTGTATTTCGGCCACATCGGTGACAGCAACCTGCACCTGACCGTCGACTGCGCCTCGCTGCCTCAACCCGCTCCAATCCTTGAAATCGAGGAACTGGTCTATAGCGCTGTTGGCGAACTGGGCGGCTCGGTCTCGGCCGAACATGGCATCGGCCTGCTCAAGCGCGAATTTCTCCATCACTCGGTCAGCATCGAAGCTCGTCAGGCGATGCAGCAACTGAAGGATTGCTTCGACCCCAAGGGCATTCTCAACCCGGGGAAAATCCTCGGTTGAGTTCACATTCAAGCTGTATATACCGCTATGGCACGTTAACTGCTGTAGCGGTCATGAATCACCCGCAACACATAACTAGAACCAACACACACCATAAGCCTCGCTGCACCTGATGAAGGAGTTACACCATGCAACTCGATTCTCTGTTCAGTAAAAAATTCAATGGCCTGTTCATCGCACTGACCCTGGCTGGCGCCTGCATGGCGGCCCAGGCCGATCAGCTCGCGGATGTGAAAAAGGCCGGTGAACTGGTGGTAGGCACCGAGCTGCAATTTGCCCCTTTCGACTTTACCGAGAACGGTAAACAGAAAGGCCTGAACGCCGAGCTGTTCGAGCAACTGGGCAAAGAGTTGGGGGTCAAGGTCAGGTTCATGGACTTGCCATGGCCAAGTGTATTGCCGGGGCTTGAAGCGAAGAAATTCGACATGGTCGCAGGCCCTATCATCGTCACCAAGGCGCGCAAGGAGCGCTACCACTTCGTGATGCCGATCGCCGAGGCGACGGTAGCGTTGCTGGTCAGCGCCAAGGACAGCCCGATCAGTAAACCTGAAGACATCGCCGGCAAAGCCGTGGGCGCAGGCAAGGGTTCGGCGCAGCTCGAAGAGCTGAAAACCTTCTCCTCCACCCTGCCGAAGAAAGTCGATGTCCGGGAATACATCGACAACAACCAGGCCTACGCCGAGCTGGGGACCAAACGCATCGTTGCCGTCGCCAACTCACTGCCGAACATTTCCTACGTCGCCGCCCAGCACCCGGACAAGTACAAAGTGGTCATGCCTCCGTTCGGCAAGAAATCCTACTTCGCCTACCTGGGACGCAAGGATGACGACGCTAACAGCCTGATCGCCGCCCTCGATACCGCCATGCTGAAAATGCACGATGACGGTCGTCTCGCCGCCCTGCAGAAGAAATGGCTGGGTGCCGAAATGGACGTGCCGAAAGCTGACTTCGACCCTACCTGGTAAACCGGATTTGCAGGTTCGGTGAACGGATCGCCGGCTCAGCCGAGCCGGCGATTTATCCATGTTGGAGGCACGACGATGTTCGATTGGCCTTTACTGTTGCAAAACCTGCCGCTGCTGTTGGACAGCCTGCTGGTGACCCTCGAGATATCCGTCTCGGCGTTGGCCATCGGCTTTGTCATCGGCGTTATCGTCGGCAGCTTGCGTCTTTCACCCCTGCCGTTGTTCAGACGTTTGGGTGGCGCTTATATATTCGTGTTCCGCGGCATTCCGCTGCTGGTGCAATTGCTGTTCATCTATTACTTCCTGCCGCGTATCGGCCTGCCCAACGTTTCGCCCATGGTGGCGGCGGTGATCGGCCTGTCCCTGGCGGCGGGAGCGTACATCGCTGAAATCATGCGCGGTGGCTTTCTCGCCATTCCCGGCGGTCAATTGGAAGCCGCCGGTCTGCTGGGTCTGAGTTCAGGACAAATGCTGGTGCGCATCCGTGTCCCTCAAGCCGTGCGTCTGACTCTACCGGCACTGGTCAATGAAATGATTCTGCTGATCAAGGCCTCCTCGCTGGTGTCGGTAGTGGGCCTGGCCGACCTGACCCGCACGGCGCAGAACATTGCGGCCAGTGACTACCTGTTCGTTCAGGACTACCTGATGCTGGCCGGCTTCTATTGCCTGATCAACATCCCGCTGGCGTTTTTGGGTGGCCAGCTGGAACGTCACCTGAAGGAGCGCACCGCATGATCTTTGACCCCACAATCATCACCAACCACCTCGGCGACATCGGCGAAGGCTTCATGGTCACCCTCGGGACCTGGTCTGCGGGTGTGGCGCTGGGTCTGCTGTTGGGCCTGTTGATTGCCGTCGCCCAACTGTTCGGCAACAGCCTGGTTCGCGTGCCGCTGCGGGTGTTCATCGAGATGATTCGAAGTACTCCGTTTCTGGTCCAGCTGTTCCTGGTGTATTACGGCGGCCCGTCTTTCGGGCTGAGCCTGGACCCCATTCCGGCCGGCATTCTCGGTTTGGGCATTTACGGCAGCGTGTATTTCGCCGAAATTTTCCGTACCGGTTTTGAATCCGTAGCCCGCGGACAACTGGAGGCCGCCGACTGCCTGGGCATCAGCCGTCTGCAATGCATCACGCGCATCCAGATTCCGCAAATGCTGGTGATCATCCTGCCAGCGCTGGTCAATCTGATCACCATCCTGTGCAAGGAAACCGCCGTGCTGTCGATCATCACCATCCCCGAACTGACCATGGTCCTCACCGGCATCGGTTCGGAAACCTTCGCCTTTGTCGAGACCCTGCTGGTGCTGTGCATTGGCTACCTGCTGCTGGTGGAAGCCTGTTCCCGGCTGGGCATGCTTCTGGAAGTACGCGTCGGGCGTTTCATGCAGAAGCAACCGCGATGAACAACCTCCTCCCGGCCGCCGTGGACCTGCGCGTGAAACCCGTCCTTTCGACGCGTACAGCTGCGCCACACTCATCCGTATTGAAAGAATCAGGTGAAGCGATGATGACTCCCAAGGCACTCTCCGACAATCGCGAGCCGATGCTCAAGCTGCACAACGTCGGCAAGAGCTTCGGCACTCTGCGCGTACTCAAGGGTATCGACTTACAGGTCCGGCATTCTGAAGTGGTATGCCTGATCGGCCCCTCCGGCTCGGGTAAAAGCACCTTGCTGCGTAGCATGGCGTTCCTTGAAGAATACGACGAGGGCGAGATTCATATCGAAGGCCAATTGCTTGGCTGGGTGCCGGAAAACGGCAAAGGCCGCAAGCGCGCGGCGCAGTCGCAAATCAACCAGGTGCGACGCAATGTCGGCATGGTCTTCCAGCAATTCAATCTGTGGCCGCACATGACCGCCCTCGGCAATGTCAGTGAAGCCTTGCTGCGCGTGCGAAAACTGTCTGCCGATGACGCTCGGCAACGGGCCATGGCGATGCTCGATAAAGTCGGCTTGGCCCACAAGGCCGCGGCCTATCCGGCGCAGCTGTCCGGTGGCCAGCAACAGCGCGTGGCGATTGCCCGAGCGCTGGCGATGGAGCCGCACATCATGCTGTTCGATGAGCCCACTTCTGCCCTCGACCCGGAACTGGTCGGCGAAGTGCTGCAGGTCATGAAAACCCTGGCCAGGGAAGGCATGACCATGGTGGTGGTCACCCATGAGATGGGCTTCGCCGCCCAGGTTGCCGACTCGGTGGTGTTTCTCGATCAGGGCCAGGTGGTTGCCCGTGGCACGCCTCACGAAATTTTTCACAACGCCGAGCAGCCGCGTCTGCAGCAATTCCTGCAGAACTACCTGGACCGCAATGCCTTCTGGCAAGACACCCAAGAGATCAGCCCAGTATGAATTCCAACGATCTGAATCTGTTAGCCCGCGCCGAAGTGCGCGACCTTGCCAGCTACAACGCCGGCCTCGGCACTGAAGCGGTGCGCAAACGCTTTGGGCTGACTCGCGTGGCCAAGCTCGGCAGCAACGAAAACCCTCTTGGGCCGGCGCCAGCCGTCGCAGCAGCAATGACCCAGGCCTGCTCGAGCATCGCCTTGTATCCAGACGCCAATTGTCTGGAGCTGCGCGCCGCGCTGTCTGAAAAGCTCGGGATACCCGGTAATCAGTTGGTGTTCGGCAATGGCTCTGAAGACTTGCTGAGCGTCATCAGTCGGGTCTTTCTCGACCATGACGATGAAGTCGTCACGGTGGTGCCCTCCTTCGGTCTGCACTTCATTTACCCGATCGCGGCCGGAGCCCGTGTTCTGGGCATTCCGATGACGGCCGACGGGGCCTTCGACGTGCCGGCGATGATCGATGCGCTAACCCCGCGCACTCGTCTGCTGATGTTCTCCTGCCCTTCCAATCCGGTCGGCTGCACCCTGGACGCCGACGAACTGCGACAACTGCTCGCGGCACTCCCGCCACAGTGCTTGCTGGTGTTCGATGAGGCCTATTACGAGTACGCCCGATTCGAGGCCGACTACCCGGATTGCCTGGGTTTGATTCAGGCCAGCGGCAAACCGTTCATTCTGTTGCGCACCTTCTCCAAAGCCTATTCCCTGGCAGGTTTGCGAGTCGGCTACGGCATTGTCAGCGATCCTCTGCTGGCGGATCTGATCAACCGTCTGCGCACGCCCTTCAACGTTAACCGCGTAGCGCAAGCCGCTGCGGTTGCGGCACTGGCCGACGATGAACATCTGCAAACGACCCTCGCGCACATCGCCCGCGAGCGTCGGCGGCTGGTGGCGGCCTTACAGGAGCTGGGCCTGTCAACCGCGCCGTCCATGGCCAACTTCCTCTACTTCACCACAGCCTGGCCTGCCGAAGAGGTCAATCAGGCGTTGCTACGTGAGGGGGTGATCATCAAGCCCTGGCGCGAAGCCGGATACGCTCGACACTTGCGGGTATCCATCGGAAGCTGTGAGGATAACGACCTTTTTCTTACAGCCTTGGCAAGAATACTTGCCGTACAAGAGACGCGGACCGACTGATGATAAAAAATGCACCGCAAGCTCTCTATCGGCGCGCGAAGGACTTTGTGCAAGACAAGATTCGCGCAGGCGAATGGAACCCCGGCGACCTGATTCCTTCAGAAAACCGGTTGGTGCAGGAGCTGGGCATATCGCGCATGACCGTCAACCGGGCATTGCGCGAACTGACCGAAGAAGGTCATCTGGTGCGGGTCTCGGGTGTCGGCACCTTCGTGGCCGAAAGCAAACCGCAATCGAACCTGCTGCGAATCACCAACATTGCCGACGAGATCATCGCCCGGGGCCATAGCTACACGTGCCGCGTCCTGCACCTGGGACGCGAGGCGGCCTCGATGCCGGTGGCCGCTGCCCTCGCGCTGGCCACCGGCTCCTCGGTTTTTCATCTGATCTGCGTGCATTGCGAAGAAGGTGTGCCGGTGCAGCTCGAGGATCGTTACGTCAATCCCGAGTTGGTACCGGAATTTTTGCTGCAAGACTTTGGCGAGCACCTGCAACCGGCGAGATACCTGTTGCAGGTCATCAGGCCCGATGAAATGGAACATATCGTCGAAGCCAGCCACCCCAGCATCGATGAAAGCAAACACATGCAAATCGATGCCAACGAGCCCTGCCTGGTCCTCATGCGCCGGACCTGGAGTCAGAGCAAGATCGTCACCTATGTGCGCCTGATCCATCCCTCGTCCCGCTATCGCCTGGGCAGCCGCCTACCGGTGAATGGAGCGCACAGAGACAGCTGAGACCGAGGACAGTGTGCCGCTTGCGCCCATGCGCGATACGCTCAGTCGGCTCGGTCAGTAGCCAGGATAGATTGCGCCTTGGCGCGATCACGTCGCTACGCCCCCCCCCGGATGCCCCTTATAGGGGGGTATTCACAATAATTGGTAAAGCCGTTCCCGCTAGCGTTTGATTGAAAATCAGAACACATTTATTTCCCAGAACCTGAACGGCTGCCTTAGCCGTTTGCCAGCGTCGATAATCAGCTTAAAACCAGCAATCAACATTTATCCGCTCAACGCCTTACAACGTTACATCGCCTTATTGAACAATCCATGCCTGCCGCCCTATGGAAGAGAGCTTATGCAGACCGACAAGACTGAATCACTTCTTCACATAGCCCGCAGC
Source organism: Pseudomonas sp. NPDC087697 (assembly GCF_044743155.1). NCBI lineage: Bacteria > Pseudomonadati > Pseudomonadota > Gammaproteobacteria > Pseudomonadales > Pseudomonadaceae > Pseudomonas > Pseudomonas sp. NPDC087697. Next base: position 178,041 of record NZ_JBIUVW010000005.1, read on the forward strand.
ATCGTTGCCAAAGTGCCGTATTGCATGGCAATTACCGTTACCGAAGCGGGCCATGCGAATGCTCGTATCGTTGAACCCTATTCATTGAGCGAACAGTGGTCGGTGCGTTTCCTGACGGGGCGGCAGTGCCGCAAGGTCCAGGAAATGCAACACACTGGGCGAATGACTCTGTCTTACCAATGTGATGAAGATCACGCGTACGTGACACTGCTTGGACAAGCAAAAGTGCTGGATCACGATCCGGCACTCAAGAGCACGTTGTGGCGGAAGAATTCAGACTTGTGGTTCCCTGGCGGACCATTTGACCCGGACGTGGTGGTAATCGAATTGCTGGTCGAGCAGGTTGAATTGTGGTGTCTAAAACTCGGCGTGGCCCCACCTCCGGTCGGCCTGCAAGCTGCAATCCTGAAACGCGATGGCGCCGATTGGATTACGTTGGTGGGCTAAACACAGAGACCACTCCCCACGTTGCACACAAGCATCCCGCAAGAGCTGACACCTCAGCCTGCCCGGTCCCCGGAAATAACAAAGCCCGGCGCGCCTGAGTCTGTAAACGAATCGCTGCACTGCTGCGCGCACACTTCCCGAAGGCACCCACGCAACCAGCGATGCGCCAGGTCGGCATCCAGCCGTGGATGCCAGAGCATTGAGACGGTGAACGTCGGTATGGCGAGTGGAAGCGTAAAACTGTGCATGCCGACGCGCAGGTTAGCGGTGTGCCGTTCCGGGACACTGGCGATCAGGTCGGTGGTCCGGGCGAGTGCCAGCGCGGTCGAAAAGCCTGCGACGATGGTCACCACTTCCCGCGTAAGCTCGAACGACTTCAAGGCTTCATCGATAGGTCCCTTGTCGAGTCCCCGACGGGAAACATAAATGTGCCTGCCAGCCGCATAACGGGCGGGAGTGATCTCGCCCTGGCTCAGTGGATGCCCCCTTCGCACGACGCCAATGAAGCGATCCCGGAACAGTGCCTGCGTACGCACTTCAGGGCCTTCGGTCTTCCCCACCACACCCGTTTCCAGATCGACGCTACCGTCGCGAAGTGGCGTGCTGTCCTTATCGGGCTTCTGCACGAAACGCAGCCGCACGCCAGGCGCTTGCTCGCCGATGCGCGCAATGAGGTCCGCGCCGAAACTCTCTACAAAACCTTCACTGGTGCGTAGCGTGAACGTGCGGACCAGCTGTTTGAGGTCGAGCCTCTGCGCAGGGCGTAGAACCGCCTCTGCGTCCTGCACGAGCTGACTGACCTGCTCGCGCAATTCGAGTGCTCGGGGGGTAGGAACGAGACCGCGTCCGGCCCTGACCAGCAGCGGATCGCCGGTCGTTTCACGCAATCGCGCCAGCGCCCGACTCATCGCCGACGGGCTAAGCCGTAAGCGCTTCGCTGCGCGCGCAACGCTGCCTTCTGCGAGCAGCACATCAAGGGTGACCAGCAAGTTGAGATCGGGTGTCGACATGCATCGCCCCTGAAATGGCGTGATGGTGATAAGGCGTTAAACGCACGAATAAAGTGCAAAGGGTGCGCCTTCCGCCATGTTATGCGCGGGCGTAGATTTCTGACAGCTCCGTTTCGGGAGTTGCCAGACAAAGGGAACATGATGAAGCCAATCAATGCAGGACGAGATGAGGCAGTCGCAGGAGGTGCACAACGGGCCCCCTCGGTTGGGTGGGCGCTCTCCAGCCTTTCGTTATCCATGTTGCTGTCCTCGTTCGGCACCAGCATCGCCAATGTTGGTTTGCCAACACTGGCACAGGTTTTCAACGCCTCCTTCCAGGAAGTCCAATGGATTGTTGTCGCTTATCTCCTGGCCATCACCACGCTGATCGTCAGCGTCGGACGGCTCGGTGACATCACCGGTCGTCGGCGGCTGCTACTGGGAGGAATCTTCCTGTTCACGCTGGCCTCGGCCCTGTGCGGCTTCGCGCCCACGCTCTGGCTGCTGATTGCCGCCCGGGCCCTGCAAGGTCTCGGCGCTGCCGTCATGATGGCCCTGACCATGGCGTTTGTCGGCGAGACGGTTTCGAAAGCAAAGACCGGCAGCGCCATGGGCTTGCTCGGAACGATGTCCGCAATGGGCACCGCTCTCGGTCCATCGCTTGGCGGCGTGCTGATCGCCGGCCTCGGTTGGCCGGCCATCTTCCTCATCAACGTACCGCTGGGTATCCTGACTTTTATTCTCGCGTATCGCTGTCTGCCCGTTGATCGCCGGGGGCCGAAGAGTGGTAGTGCCGGTTTTGACCCTGTGGGTACGCTGTTGCTGGCTCTGACGCTCGCGGCCTATGCACTCGCCATGACGATGGGGCGCGGCAGTTTCAGTGCGCTCAACATGGCTCTGCTGCTGGCGGCTGTCTTCGGAGCTGGCCTCTTCGTGTTCGCCGAGGCGAGAGCCGCATCACCGTTGATTCGATTGGCGATGTTCCGCGATCCCGTGCTGAGTGGGAGCCTCGCCATGAACGTGCTCGTCTCGACGGTGATGATGGCGACGCTGGTGGTCGGGCCGTTCTACCTCTCTCGCGCACTCGGGCTCAACTTGGCTCTTGTTGGAGTCGTCATGTCGATTGGCCCAATTATCTCCGCACTGAGCGGTGTCCCAGCGGGTCGTATGGTCGACCGTTTGAGCGCGCCATTCGTGGTCATCGTTGGGCTCATCGTAATGGCGGCGGGTTCATTGGCTCTATTCGTGCTTCCGGCGATGTTCGGCATTGCGGGCTACATTGCTGCCATCGTCGTCTTGACCCCCGGTTATCAGCTGTTCCAGGCAGCTAACAACACGGCGGTCATGATGGATGTCCACTCGGATCAGCGAGGCGTCATTTCCGGCATGCTCAGCCTGTCGCGCAATCTGGGACTCATCACCGGTGCATCCGCGTTGGGCGCCGTGTTCGTGCGTGCATCGGCGACGATCGACATCACCACGGCGCGTCCCGAGGCCGTTGCCAGCGGTATGCGGATCACGTTCGCCGTCGCACTGGCGCTGATCGCCGCTGCGCTCGTCATCGCACTGGGATCCCGAGCTCTGGCAACCCGCCCTTCGCTCCCCGCAGACGTCTCGTGACGTGATAAAAAACTGCACATCTTTGCGCTCCAACCCCCGTAGCAGCTGCCGAGCCCGCGAGGCTGCGTTCGGCTGCGTAGCAGTCGTAAAGTCGGGCATCGCGTTCTTCCAGCCAGATGGTATGCACAGGATTTGCGAGGACTTCGTCCTCGAACGCAGCCTCGCAGGCTCGGCAGCTGCTACGGACGTAGTGCTTCACCCTGTTTCAACCTTGTGTAGATACCTATGGTCATGATGCAGAAAACAAAATCAGCTTCAGCGTGAAAAGGCGTTGCGCTGGGTGGGGCCAAATCGCGCATCATGGGCACAGTCAGCTCAAGGAGAGTTCCATGCGCGTCCTGTCATCCGTTATGCATCTTGCTACGTTGTCGCTGGGTCTGGTGTTCGCCGCCACTGCCGTGGCGACCGAAGAGACGCAACTGGTCGAGTCGATCAACACTTACCGCAGCCAGGTACAGCGCTGCGCCGGCCAAGTGTCTCAGGAGCTGCCACCGCTGGCGGCCGATCCGCGCCTGATCCTGTCCGGCAACAATGTCGGCGATCTGCAGCAGGCGCTGGCGCGTACGGCTTATCCGATGGTCACCGTACAGGCGATCACGTTGTCCGGGCCGCGTGATGTGCAATCGGCCATGAAGGCCGTAAGCGAAAGCTTCTGCCAGGTGGTGCTGGACCCGCAGTTCGTCGATATCGGCGTCAGCCACGAGGGAAATGCATGGCGTATTGTGCTGGCGCGTCCGCTGTTGACAGGGCGCCTGGGCGACTGGCAGGCGGAAGGACAGAAGCTGCTCGACATGATCAACACCGCCCGCAAGCAAACGCGCCAGTGCGGCGCTCAATCCTTTGTAGCCACGGCACCGCTGGCCTGGAACGCCACACTGGCGACGGCGGCCCAGACGCATACCCGGGCCATGGCCAATAACAACTTCTTCGACCACAAGGACCGCGATGGCCGTACGCCGGGTGATCGGGCTGAACTGGCGGGCTACGCCGGCCAGCAGATCGGCGAGAACATCGCCGCCGGGCAAGACACCGTGCGCAAGGTGGTCGATGGCTGGCTCGCCAGCCCCGGTCACTGCGCCAACCTGATGAACCCGCAGTTCCGCGAACTGGGCGCGGCTTATGCGGTAGATCCGAAGAGTGACGCGGGGATTTACTGGACGGCGATGTTCGGTACGCCGTAAGTGCCTTTAGCGATCCTGCGATCGACCTATACTTTATGGATTACCACACTCGATGCGACGCGCAACCGTGTTCGATGGACTTCGTGACGTATCGAGCGGTCCGTTCACGCAGGTGCAGGCCTGCCTTCGTATGAAGGAGAACATCATGTCGCGTAAATATATCGATTGCCGCGAATTTCCGAGCGCAACCAAGTGTTCTGTCGCGCTGTCCGCCGACTCTGAAAAGGAATTGCTGGAAGCCGCCGCGCAGCATGCAGTCACGGTTCACAAGCACGTCGATTCGCCAGAACTACGCGCACAACTGAAGACCATGTTTCACGATGGCACGCCGCCCGCTTGAAGCCGCGCGACACGCGTAATGCAGAAGGTCTGTCGGGGGATTTCGAACCGCCTGCGGGGCTCATCTTTATGAGCCCCGCAGTGCTAACGAGGCAACCTGTCGCCCTCACCGCCCCGATCAATCCACTCAACTCCCGGCACGGTGTATCAGGCGCCATCTGTCGTAGCCGTCCTTCGGCCCCTTCGAGCCGGCATTCCAGCGACTATGATGAGGGGCAACACCACTGAGGAGTTGAAAGATGTCGCTGACTCTTTACTACCATCCACTGTCGTCGTACTGCCACAAAGTGCTGATCGCGCTTTACGAAAACGCGATTGAATTTGAAAAGCGGATCATCAACCTCGCAGACGATGCAGACCGGGCAGAGCTTCAAGCCCTCTGGCCACTAGGCAAATTCCCGGTCATCAGTGACCACTTGCGCCAGCGCGCTCTGCCGGAGGCCACGATCATCATCGAGTACCTGGATCGCTATTATCCGGGTGAGCAACTGTTGATTCCGAACGATTGGGAGGCCGCGTTGGAGGTGCGTCTATGGGACCGCTTTTTCGACAACTATGTGCTGGAGCCAATACAACAGATTGTCAGTGATCACCTGCGTAGCGCCAACGCTGATTTGAGCAAACAACGGTCCACGCTGGAGACGGCCTACGCCATGCTCGAGCATCGGATGGCGTCCCGAATCTGGGTGGCCGGTCAAGACTTCAGCCTGGCCGATTGCGCCGCAACCCCGGCGCTTTTCTATGCCTGCACCCTCTTGCCGTTCCCGGACGAATTCAAGCACTTGAGTGCCTATTTCGACCGATTGACGCGCAGACCCTCCGTCCAGCGAGTCATCGACGAAGCCCGGCCCTACTTTTCGCTCTACCCGTTTGTGGACGCCATTCCCAAGCGGTTTCTCCAGGCACCGGACATCACTTGACGACCCGATACAAGCCCCCGCGACACTCGACTAACGGTACTTGAGTACACGCTTCCACCTTCCTACGATAGTTCTACGCAGCTGTTAAATGCTCCTGCAGTTGCGTAGGTGGCGAGTGATCTGAACCCCTACCAAGCTCGCCACTTGTTTCATGCGCATCTTGAGCCTCATGGGCTCTACTTCCTCCCCATCAAAGAGCTTTGAGGCTCTTTTTTGGCCTGTAAGAAACCCAGGAACAATAAAGCCCAGCGCTAGACTGGGCTTTTTCACACCCGAAAGGTGTCAGTGAATCAGTTCCCCCCTCACACCGCCTGATCAGTCACTTGAACGTGATGGGCTGTCGATTTTCAATCCGTGATCATGCTGTTTCAGTGAGGCGTTGCTGGTGCGGCGAGTCGCACGTTGATACTGTCACCGACCCGACCCATTGCCTGCTCTGGTTTGAGAACCGGCATCTTTGGAGGCATCGCATGCGCCCTCTATGCAACATCATACCGTTGTCCTTCTCGAGGCTATTTGCGGGTCGTTCGCACCGCATACTCGCGCGGCGCTGGCTGCGGTCGGCCCTGTGCCTGAGCATTATCGTGCCGTGCATGGCCAGCGCCGAGCCAAAGCCCGAGCATATGGTTTATTTGCGTACGATTGATCCGAGCATCGAGCAAGACATCCGCTATGCCGGCGCCCACAACTTCACCGGACACCCACTCGACGGCTACGGCGCTGCGCAGTGCCTGTTGTCGCTGGGCGCCGCCAAGGCCCTCGCTCGAGTACAAACGGCGCTGCGCACGCAAGGCTACGGATTGAAGGTATTTGACTGCTATCGGCCCAGCCGTGCTGTCGCCGATATGGGGCGTTTCGCGACGGAACCGGGTGACCCACGCAAGGCCGAGTTCTATCCGCGCGTGGACAAGCAAGACTTCTGGCACCTGGGTTATGTGGCACGGGTTTCGAATCATTCCAAAGGTGGCACGGTGGATCTGACGCTGACAGGTCCAGAGGCTCTGCCCGCCCAAGACTGGAGCCCTTCGGCCGCGCAAGTCGACTGTGCTGCCCCCTATGAGCAGCGTTGGCATGATGGTGCCGTCGATATGGGAACAGGTTTCGATTGCTTCGATGACCGAGCGCATACCGATAGTCCGACGATCAACGCGACCGCCAGAGACAATCGCCAGCGGCTCAGCAGCGCCATGCAAAAAGAGGGGTTTTCCGGGTACTCGAAAGAATGGTGGCACTTCACCTACACCGGGGATGATACGTTGAAGAACGTCATGGACTTTCCCATTACGCCGCTGGAGTCCAGCGCCACCGACCCGCAGCCTCACGCAGCGATGGCGCAGGTGCTGGACACCAGCAACCAGCTCATTGTGGTCACCACAAAAAACTGGACTGATATCCAGGGGACCGCCCAGCGCTATGAACGGCACGGGAACACGTTTGAAAAATACGGCGAGTCGTTTCCGGTGGTTGTAGGCCAAAGCGGACTGGCCTGGGGCAAGGGTCTCAGTGTCGTTGACCAACGCGAGGGGCCAGTCAAACGTGAAGGCGATGGAAAAGCGCCTGCTGGCCTGTTCAAACTGGGAACAGCCTTTGGCTACGACAGCACGGCCGAAACCAGACTGCCTTACCTCCCTCTGACATCGACCACCGAATGCGTGGATGACAGCAACTCCAAACGCTATAACGAGCTTGTCGACGGGTCGACGATAGCCAAGGACTGGAACAGCTCCGAACACATGCGTCGCGATGATGACATGTATCGAAAAGGCATTTTCATCAAGCACAACACGCCAGCATCCCCCGCCTCTGGCTCGTGCATTTTCTTCCACATCTGGCGTGCCCCCACCTCCCCGACACTTGGCTGCACAGCCATGGACCCAGCGGATATTTCTCGTTTGTTCAGCTGGCTGGATCCTCGTCAGTCCCCTTTACTGGTTCAACTGCCCGAAGCGGAGTACGAGCACTTTCGCGAAAGCTGGAACCTTCCCGAGCGTTGATACGGCTGACTCATACACATTCCAGAAACAACAAAGCCCAGCAGTAACCGTCCGGCCAGCACCCACTCCTGACTGCTGCCCAGATTAGCCAAGATCGTGTCCACCACGACAGTGGGTCAGACCCTTTGAAAACCGCCGAGAACCTGTGGCATCACTCTTGCTATCTAACAAATCACATCAGCAGGATTCGCTCCTGCAAGGCAAAGGCGCCTGAACCCGCTGCGGATATTTTGCAGAGGCTTCAGGCGTTTTTTTTTGGCTACCGCATTGGAGATTCAGACGCATGAAGTGGCTCACCTACCCTGCGTTCTTGCTGCTGCGCGAACTGGGCATCGTCGGCATGATCCGCACTCTGTTGGCGATTAGCCTGGCGGGCGGCGCCACCACCCTGGCCGCTGCGACGCTGCCAACAGGGCCGCTGTGGGCGGTACTGGCCTACCTGGCCATTGCCAGCCTGTGGCTGCTGTTGCAGGAGATCGGGCAGTTGCAACGCTACTGTGAAGATTCCGCCCAGCATGGCGCCCAGGAGCCAGTCAGCGCTGCCGAGTGGCTGCTGCTGCAGCCAATCAGACGAAGCTTTCAGCAGTGGCTGAACCGCGAACAACGCCAACAACAACTGTTACAGCAGCGTCTGGATGAAATATCCCACTCCTCACACGAACTCGAACAAAGCGCGGCGCTGGCGACCAGCAATGCCGAAGGGCAAAGCGAATCGGCCACTGTCGCCGCAGCGGCGGTAGAACAACTGAATGTGAGCATTTTGCAGGTGGCGGCGCTGGCCGATGAGTCGCGTCAGACCAGCGTCGTGGCCAGCGAACAGTTGGCCGACGGGATCGACCAGCTCACCAATTTGGTGCAGCAGGTGTCCGATATGGCGCAGCAAGCCATCACCACCAACGAACTGATCCTGCAGTTGAACACCAACTCGCGCACCATCAATGAAATGTCCGGCACCATCCGCGGGATTGCTTCGCAAACCAACCTGCTCGCCCTGAATGCCGCCATCGAAGCGGCCCGCGCAGGCGAGAGCGGCCGTGGCTTCGCCGTGGTGGCCGATGAAGTCCGTCGTTTGGCCTTACACAGCCAGGAGTCGGCGTCAGAAATCAGTCGCAACATCGAATCGGTGCAACAGCACATCAAGGATGCGACGGTGCAAGTGTCCGACTTGACCAATCTGGCGCATCGCAGCGCCGCCAGTTCCGAAGCGGTGTGCGCTCTGCTCAATCAGGTGCAACAGCGCACCCTGCAATTGACCGGGCAGGTCGACCAAGTGGCGGTCAGTACCGAACAACAGGGCAAGGCCGTTGCGGAAATCGCCGAACTGGCCGACCGCGTCCGCCAAGGCAATGCCGACAACCTGCAGGCCGCCGATCAGGCGCGATCCATCGCCCACCATCTGGCTCATCTGACGGGGTAATCAGCATGAATGGATTGCACGGACTACCGCTCTTGCTCGCCGCTGCCACCGCCTTGGCCACCCTGATCCTGCTGTTCTATGGCTTGCACCGGCGCCTGCAGCGGCAAAATCGCCAACATATCCAGTTGAACATTCGCCAGCTGGCCTTGTTGCGTGCACTGATATCCGGGTTTCAGCGCCATCGCGGCCTGAGCAATGGCGTGCTCTGTGGCGATGCCAGCCTGAGTCAGGATCTTGCCACCGCACGCCAGGGGCTGGACCAGCATATCCGTGCGGTCCAGGAGTTCGACAGCACGCACCGGGACGCCTGGAACAGCTTGATCGATCACTGGTCGCGCATGCGCGAAGGGAGCAGTAGCGACCGGGCGAACAATCTGGTGCAGCATCACCTGATCATTCGCAACAGCATCTTTCTGATGGAGGATGTGGCGAGCGAAATCGATCTGACCGAGGGCCGTACCGAGCTGGGCTACCTGCCCTGCATCTGGCGCGAGGTAGTCCAGGCGGCAGAATGGGCCGGCCAGGCGCGCGCCCTGGGCACCGGCATCGCGGCGGCCGGTCAGAGCAGCGCCGAGCAGCGCGTGAGGATGCGTTTTCTCTACCAGAAGATCGAGCTGCTGGCCGGCACGGCCTTCGCCACTCTGCAACGCCACGCCACCGATCACCCGCAGGCTGACGTGTTCCGCCTGCAGCATCGCGAACAGGTGGTGGAGGATTTTCTACGCTGCACAAAAGAGGAGCTGCTCGACCAGGAACAACCCGTGATTGCCGCCAAGACCTACTTCCAGCGCGCCACCCAAGCCATTGATGAACTGCTGGCCTTAGTGGATGCGGCGCTGGCTCAGCTACAGCCCCGCTAAGGAGATGTAAGGCGGTGTAGTTCGGACGGTTACGCCCAGCACGAGTCTGGGCTTTATTGTTTCTGATCGGTCCAGCGCGCAAGCCCCACCAAACAGAGTTTGGCGGGGCTTCGTCTTACAGGGCCATATCAGTCGCTGGATTGCTTTCTTTCTGTGGTTTCGCTTGAGCAGGAGCTGCTGTTTGCGGAGCCACTGCCTTGTCAATCACAGGCGGTGGGTCAAGTTGCAGGACTTGACTGGTGTATGTCCATTCCTGATAAACACGCTCAGGACTGTCGTTCAGCTTGGTGCCGTAACTCGGGATGATCTGGTGCAGCTTTTCCTGCCAGGCAGGGGTCGCAACCTTGTCCTTGAAGATCTTCTCAAGCACGCCCAGCATGATCGGAGCCGCGGTGGACGCGCCTGGCGATGCGCCCAGCAAGCCTGCAATGCTGCCGTCCTGGGAGCTGACGATCTCGGTGCCCAGTTTCAGGATGCCGCCCTTCTCTTCATCACGCTTGATGATCTGAACGCGCTGACCGGCTTGCCACAGGCGCCAGTCTTCCTTCTTGGCGTTCGGGAAGTATTCCTTCAGGGCATTCATGCGGTCGTCATCCGACAGCATCAGCTGGCCGGCCAGGTATTCAACCAGTGGGTACTGCTCGATGCCCACCTTGGTCATTGGCCAGAAGTTGTGCGTGGTCGTGCTCGTCAGCAGATCGAAGTAGGAGCCTTCTTTCAGGAACTTCGTGGAGAAGGTCGCGAACGGGCCAAACAGAATGACGCGCTTGCCATCCAGCACGCGGGTATCCAGGTGCGGAACCGACATCGGCGGTGCGCCAACCGACGCCTTGCCATAGGCCTTCGCCAAATGCTGTTCAGCGATTGCCGGGTTATCGGTCACCAGGAAGGAGCCGCCGACAGGGAAGCCTGCATACTCTTGTGCTTCAGGGATGCCCGACTTCTGCAGCAGATGCAGTGCACCACCGCCCGCGCCAATGAACACGAATTTGGCGTCGGTCTGGGTTTCTGAACCGTCTTTCAGGTTCTTGTAGGAAACGCGCCAGCTGCCATCTTCATTGCGCTTGATGTCTTCCACTTCGCTCGAAAGCTTCAGCGAGAAGTTCGGCTTGGTTTGCAGATAGCCGACGAACTGGCGGGTGATCTCGCCGAAGTTCACATCCGTACCAATCGGAGTCCAGGTTGCCGCGACCTTTTGATTCGGGTCACGACCTTCCATCATCAGCGGAACCCATTTCTTGATCTGTACCGGATCTTCCGAATACTGCATACCGCGGAACAGTGGGCTCGCCTGCAGTGCTTCGTAGCGCTTCTTCAAGAACTGGATGTTGTCATCGCCCCACACAAAACTCATGTGCGGAGTGGAGTTGATGAACGAATTGGGATTCTTCAACACGCCATTCTTGACCTGCCAGGCCCAGAATTGGCGCGTGATCTGGAAGCCTTCATTGATTTCAACGGCCTTGGGGATCTCGACCTTGCCATTCTTGTCTTCTGGCGTGTAGTTCAGCTCAGCCAGAGCAGAGTGACCGGTCCCGGCATTGTTCCAACCGTTGGAGCTTTCCTCGGCGACGCCATCGAGACGTTCAACCATCTCCATGGACATGCCAGGCTCAAGCTCGTTGAGATAAACGCCCAAGGTCGAACTCATGATGCCCCCGCCGATCAGGAGCACATCGACTTTCTTTGTCTCAGCTGCGTGCAAAGGCATGAGGACCATCGACATGGCCAGGCCGAGTAGCCCCGTGTTCACTTTTTTTAACATTCAGTAATACCTAGGATAGAACGCCATCCACCCACCACCCTTGATCATGAAGTGCCCCGGCTCACGACATGCAATGCCGCAGGCCGCCGCCCCCTGCACTCAGAAAGACTGATGGGTGGACATATAAGACCGATAGACGCTATCGGCCTCACGTTTAGGCCCCTCCCGCGCTGACTTCTTATTAGTCATTGGCTTCAGCTACTTGGGTGACACTAATTCTGTTTGTAAGTTATCGGACGCTGGAATGAACAGAAGAGCATCCAGACCGCGGCATTCTACCTCAGGTCTCCCAAATCGACGAAGAAGCAAAACTTTCTCATTCTTCGACACCTGCTACACAAAGGGCTTCGCGCAGCACCTGTTCCAGAATGGCAAAAAAGCTTTTGATGTGGGCCTGTTTCAATGCTTGAGGCCGGGTCACCAGATAGACCTCCATATCCGGCAGCTGGATATCTGGAAACACGGCTATCAGGTCCTTTGCCAGAATACGCGGCAGCACGGCAACGCCCATCCCTCGCCTTACGGCTTCGATCTGTGCCGCGAACGAATTCACTCTGATCTGCGCACACTCCAGGCCCGCGGCCTTTGCCGCACGCATTTGCGGCAACATGTCCAGCGGAGGGAGCAAGGCAATATTCACCACGGTGGCCGGAGCCGCCGCTGGAAACCGCTTCAGATAGACCGCATCAGCGAAGACACCATAAGCGAGCTTGCCCATGGGTCGATAAACCAGCGACGGCTCGCCCAAGTGGGCTGTGCGGATAGCGATATCCGCCACTCCGCGGACGATCTTGTGAAAGTCGGCGGTTACCAGCAACTCCACCGAGCAACGCGGATGAATAGACGTAAAGCGCTGTGAGGCCTCCAGCACACAAGACGAAAATCCTTCCCCGGCGCTGACCAGGACACTGCCGCAAAGCTCCGTTGGTAATCGGGACGCGCCGGTAGCGGTTTGACGCCTCAAGCCCTCCTCCGCGGCCAGGGCAACTTCAACGAGGGATTGGCCCCGCGAAGTCAACCAACATCCTTCAACTCCGCGCTCGACAAGTGGCTCGCCGAGTGAGCCCTCAAGCTGGGTAATCCGTCGGGATACAGTAGACGCAGCAATACCCAGCAATTGGCCGGCCTGAAGAAAGCTGCCACGTCGCGAGACTGCCAACAGCAGACGGAGATCATCCCAATTCGCTTCTGAACTCATGTTGCATGCCCGTTGCTTTGCAAATGTGCAAAGCCATTATGCAGTAGTCGCTGTTTTTCGGGAGTAACGGCAACGGTATATCTATCAACCTTGGTCAATGAAGGGATGACACATGCACAGCACATTCGTCACGGGCGCAACCGGCTTGTTGGGCAACAACCTCGTGCGTGAACTGGTCGCGGGTGGCTACGAAGTCAAAGCCCTGGTCCGTTCAAGAGCCAAAGGTGAACAACAGTTCAAATACCTGCCGGGCGTGAGACTGGTCGTGGGTGACATGGCCGACGTCGATGCATTCGCAGCGTCGATGCAAGGCTGCGATACGGTGTTTCACACCGCGGCGTTCTTTCGCGACAACTACAAGGGCGGCAGCCACTGGGAGGAACTCGAAAGGATCAACGTGGATGGCACGCGGCGCCTGCTTGAGCACGCCTACGACGCCGGTGTCCGACGTTTTATCCATACGTCTTCGATTGCCGTGCTCGACGGCTCTCCCGGCACATCAATCGATGAGACTTGCCTGCGAAACGAAGCCAATGCGGATGACTACTATCGCAGCAAGATCCTCGCTGACCGTGTCGTATTATCGTTCCTGGAAGACCATCCCGACCTGCATGCCTGCATGGTCCTGCCTGGCTGGATGTGGGGCCCTGCCGATATTGGCCCGACCTCCTCGGGGCAGTTACTCAACGATGTCGTGCGCAATAAACTGCCCGGCGTGGTTCCCGGTAGTTTCTCTGTCGTCGATGCTCGCGATGTGGCCTTGGCGCAGATTGCCGCAGCGAAGCGCGGGCGACGTGGCGAACGCTATCTGGCGGCGGGACGCCACATGACGATGGGTGAGTTGGTCCCCTTGCTGGGCACTATCGCGGGCGTCAAGACGCCACGACGGCAATTGCCGCTGTCACTGCTATACGCCTTGGCTTTTGCGCAAGAGATCTACGCGCGCCTGACCGGCAACCCCATTCTGCTGAGTATGGCGACAGTGCGCTTGATGGTGCGCGAAGCCGAGCGCACACATTTCAACCCTCACAAGAGCGAACAAGAGCTTGGCCTGCGGTTTCGCCCCGTCGAACAGACCCTTACCGATACGCTGGACTGGTACCGCGATCATGGCTGGTTTCAAAAGCTGTAGCACTACACCAGCGCAATCGCGGATTACACAGTTTCGCCTTGCACTCCAGCGGCGGCGATGCTCAGGCGATTTCTACCCTGCGACTTTGCCAAATACAGTGCGCGATCGGCCAGATCGATCAGCGACTTTTCATCATGGTCGCTATCGTAGGCGGTATAAGTCGCCAGTCCCAGGCTGGCGGTCACGATACCGAAAGGACTCGAAAGGTGTTCAAGTCGCGCGTGAGCAATACCGAGCAGGATCGCCTCGGCAACCGAGCGGGCGCCCGATTCGTCCGTATTGGGCATCACGACGGCGATTTCTTCACCGCCGTAGCGGGCGGTCATGTCACCTGGACGGCGCACGCACTGTTTGATCAACTGACTGATTATCCGCAGGCATTCGTCTCCGGCGAGATGCCCATAGTGATCGTTGTAACGTTTGAAAAAATCGACATCGATCAAGATCAGTGACAGAGGGCTTCGGAGTCGCTTGGCGCGTTTGAATTCGATATCCAGAAACTGATCGAAATGCCGACGGTTGGCAAGACCGGTCAGCTTGTCCTCGCTGGCGAGAATCTCCAGCGTATGGTTAAGCTCGATCAGCGCAGTCTGGGTGGTTCGCAGTTCTGCCTCTGCCCGAATACGATGACTGATATCGGCAATCAATCTGCGCCCCAGCGCAACCAGGAGCCCCAACAACACTGCCACCACCGCGGCAGATTGCTTTGCCTGGCTCCACCACGCTTGCATTGCCTCGTCCTGGCCCACCGCGACAGTCGTTACGAGGGGATATTGAGCGCTTCTCGTGAACGCGTAGATTCGATGTATGCCATCGACTTTTGAAGCAAAATCCACGGTGCCTGACGACATCTTGCGCAGGTACTCGGAAAATATTGGCGCAGGAGACAGATCACGCCCGATGTCATGCTCCTGGAATGGATACCTCACCAGCAGACGTCCTTCGGATGAGGTCAGGCTGATCGCGCCGAACTGCCCTACTTGAATGGTTCGATATAGCTTGAGGAAGTGTTCGAGACTTAAGGTGGCGGCTATCACCCCGGCAAAACTTCCATCCGGACGATCGATACGCCGACTGACCGAAATCACCCAAGCGCCGGTGGCACGACTGAGAATCGCCGGGCCGATGAAAATCCCGCGGTCCGGATTGTCGCGGTGATGCTTGAAGAAATCTCGATCAGCGTTGTTACTGTTGGGTGAAGTGGGCTTGTTGGTCGAGAATATCCAGTCACCCTGGGCGTCATACAGCACCACGCTGTTCAATTGCGCCAGCGCATCCATCTCCTGAGCGACCAGCACTTTCAGGCGATCGAGATGCTCCGGGCCGACCCCGTCTTTCTCAATCCTTTCTGTCAGCCCCAGCAGTACCACTTCACTTTGCTTGAAGGTGCCCTCGGTGTAAGTGTTGAGTGCATTGGTCAGATTCAATGTATCGGTTTCGATGTCACTCAAGGTGTTCTGGCGGGCTGTCCAAATCTGCCAGGCAGTCAGCAGCACCACGGATACACACACCAGGGAGGTCAGCAAAGTGGCAAGTCGGAGATCGCGTTTCAAAAAAGTACCAAGGCTGTTGAGTGCACATTCATCAAAGGCTCGCGCAGTATAGACACCTTCGAACGGTACTAATGACTGGAATGAAAGCTATTGGCCAGCTTTCTTCCGGTTTGAACACAATTCATCTCGAGCTTATCGACTACGACTCACTCCCCGCCTTCCCCCGGTTTACCGCTGAACATGGACTCAGGCCTGTCGAGCGCAGGCCGGTCATCAGGCTGGTTCGCTGCTGACGAGCTGTTTTTGCGGTCTGACGATCAGCGCAAGAACGACGACCAGTGCCAATGCGAGCATCAGCGTGCCAGCGGAGAATGCGGCGGCGACACGCTGCGCGAACAACGCTTTGGCATCGGTCACACTGGAGCCGGCGGCATCGAACACGACGATAAGAATGGCGAGTCCCAATGAGCCGCCAAGCTGATGAGCCACATTGACCAGCCCTGAGGCCGCGCCCGCATCTTCCGGGGCAACCCCTGCGACGCCAGCGACAGTGAGGGGACTGAGGGTGCAGCCCTGACCGATGCCGATGAGCATCATGGGCAGAGCGACTCCGGTCAGGTAGGCGGTGTCCGCGGAAACCCGACTGAGCCAGGCCAGCCCCAGCAGCGACAAGGTCAGGCCTGCGGCGAGGACAGGTCCATTGCCAAACCGATGTGTCAGTCTCGGTACCGCCATCGCCGCCGCGAAGTTCACCAGCGTCGTTGGCAGAAAGGCGACACCGGCCTCGAACGGGCCATAGCCGAGCACACCCTGAAGGTACTGGGTCGTGAAGAACCAGAAGCCAACCATCGCCCCCAGAAAAAGCACGCGAGCAGCATAAGCCCCTGCACGTTCCCGGTTCGCGAACAGTCGCAGCGGCATGATCGGTTGCTCGGCTTTGCCTTCGTTGAGCACGAAAACTGCCAGCAGCAGGACACCCGCCGTAAATGTCACGAGCGTGGTCGAGTCGCCCCAGCCATCACTTGCAGAGCGGACGATGCCGTAGACGAGAGAGCTCATGCCCAACGTCGAACAGAGGGCACCCACCACATCGAGCTGACCGGGGCGGCGCACCGTCTCTGCAAGGTAGCGCCGGGCACCGAGCATTAACGCAATCCCGATAGGCAGGTTGATGAAGAAGCCGACGCGCCATGAAAGCCAGTCCGCAATGACCCCGCCGAGCACCAGCCCGATACTGGCCCCGACACCGGCGGTAGCGCCGTAGTAAGCGAATGCGCGTGTTCGCGCCGGGCCTTCGGCAAAGTTGGTCGACAGCAGGGCCAGCGTCGATGGGGCGAGAATCGCGGCACCCACACCTTGCGCCGCACGGGCAATAATCAGCCAGGCTGGCGACTGCGCAAAACCGATAGCCAGCGATGCCGCAGTGAACAACATCAGCCCGCCTACCAGCATTCGACGACGGCCAAGAATATCGCCGGCCCGAGCCCCCAGGAGCAGCAAACCACCGAAGGCAAGCGTATAGGCGTTCTGCACCCAGGAAAGCCCGGTATGGGTGAATTGGAGGCTGGCCTGGATCTTCGGCAACGCGGTAATGACAATCGAAATATCGAGGACGATCATCAGATAGCTGACGAGCACAATCGTCAGCACTATCAGTTGGTGAGAACCGGATTCGGTGTGAGCTGAAGTTTTCATGAATTAGATGCGCCCATTCTTTCTGTGGCATCCAATTTACCCAACGCAGCTGTCAATGATTAGACGGCACAATCAGCATGCCTACATGAGCTGAGCTCATAGCTCCATGTACTTTTATGGTCTTAATGGCAGGACGGCACATTCATAGGTCTCTACACACTACCCCGTAGCCGCTGTCGAGCCCGCGAGGCTGCGTTCGAGGACGCAGTCCTCGCAGATACTGCGTACATGGTTCGCCTGAAAGAACATGTTGCTTGATTTTACGACTGCTTCGCAGCCGAACGCAGCCTCGCGGGCTCGGCAGCTGCTACGAGCGTTTACTCGTGCCGCAACAGCGTCCGTTGCGGGCTACAACACCTTGCGTCGCAGCCTACACCTGCGCCAGAATCCGCCGGCTTGTGCGCCTTGGGCCTGGCCCCTATTGTTTCCGTGTCGCTGCCCATTCAGCGACCGGGTTTCGCAGCCCGGGTAATCTCTAGACGCACAACGTCCCCGTTCGTGAGCAGGTGTCTTTATGCCTGTCAGTTCATGTTATGGCGGTTGTGCGTGGGAGACCTTCGGGTCTGCCGGTTCTAGAGTCCCGGTCTGCGAACCCGCGTACAGCTGCCACCTCCCTTTGCTTCGCAGCGAATCGTGGCAGCTCCATGACTCTAGGA
Source organism: Pseudomonas sp. NPDC087697 (assembly GCF_044743155.1). Lineage (NCBI taxonomy): Bacteria > Pseudomonadati > Pseudomonadota > Gammaproteobacteria > Pseudomonadales > Pseudomonadaceae > Pseudomonas > Pseudomonas sp. NPDC087697. Next base: position 195,747 of record NZ_JBIUVW010000005.1, read on the forward strand.
GCATCACCATGTTCAAAGCTACCCCCAATCCCCCGAAACCGACCCCGTTTCCCCCTACGCCTCTCTCAATTCGAAAGAACTCCACGCCGCCGCGCACCGCGCGCTCGATCATTACCTGGTGCTGCCCGAGACCAAGGCATTGTTAGCCGACCGACGCCCCGGCTGCATTTTCGTCATCGCCCCCGATGTCGACAGCGAAACCCTGTTGGCCCATGCCTGCGAAACCCTGGCCTCGGCCAATGTCATGGCCAGCGATCTGGCGTTTGAGCTCGACGGTCCCAAGCGCAATACCGCGCTGGCGATTCAGCAGATGATTTCCCTGGCTGAACTGGCGGTTAATCGCGCACTGGATCACCTCGATCCACCTGAACCGGCGTAGGAGCTGGAACAAAAAAGACAGGCTGATACTTATGCTCTGATGAGCGTGGCTTTTTGTAGGAGCCGAGCGCGATGGCGATCCCAAGGGTCCCATCGCCGGCAACAGCTAGGCGCGATACCGCAGCGCCTCAACCAGTACCGCTAACGCCCGCGACGATTGACGACGACTTGGATAGTAGAGATGGTATCCGGGGAACGTTGGGCACCACTCTTCAAGCACCTGAATCAGACGGCCTTCAGCCAGGTGCTCGAGCACCAGGTCTTCCGGTATGTAGGCAACGCCAAACCCGGCCAACGCAGCCCTGAGTATCTGGGAGCTGCTATTGAATACCAACTGCCCCTCAACGCGAGCTTTCACTTCATGCCCGTCCTTGATGAACTCCCAAGCCATCAACCCACCGTAGGTAGGTAATCGCAGGTTGATGCAGTCATGGTTGGCCAGGTCTTGTAGCGTCATCGGCGGTGCACTCCTGGCAAAGTAGGCGGGAGCCGCCACAACCGTCATCCGTAAATCCGGGGCAATGCGCGCGGCAATCATGTCTTTGGCGACCTGATCGCCCAGCCGCACCCCGACGTCAAAGCGCTGCGCAACGATGTCGGCCAGCCCATAATCGATGGTGATTTCCACCTTGATGTCCGGGTATTCCGGCAAGATTTTCGACAGCTTTGGCCATAGAACAGTATTCACCGCATGTTCCGCGGCAGTGATCCGTATGGTGCCCACAGGCTTATCCCGGAACTCACTCAGCGCCGCGATTTCGGATTCAATTTCCTCGAATCTGGGACCCAACGTGAGAAGCAGGCGTTCACCGACTTCGGTGGGCGATACGCTGCGCGTGGTACGCGTCAGGAGCCGCAGCCCCAGCCTGGCCTCCAGGGCACGAATGGTGTGACTCAGCGCAGACTGCGAGACCCCGAGTTGCGCAGCTGCCCGGGTGAAGCTTCCTTCACGCGCGACGGCGACAAAGGCAATCAGGTCATTGTAGTTCTCGCGGGGCATTGATTAGTCCAGCTCATCAAGGATTGCTCATTATGCGGCTTGAGAGATCGATCTACTAACGCCAGCAACACTGCAATGGCGCAGGGCATCGCTTGTTGCGTGTGGCGCAGGTTCAATGCGATCAGGATGAACCTGCGCCTCTCACTCAATAGCCCAGCGAAAGTCCGGTGTTACGCCGCGGATCGTTCGCACCATAGAAGCGGTTCTTGCCGACCGGTTTTGCACCGAGTGCCGGTGCACCGACCAGAATCGCCGCAAGATGGTTGGCGTCCTGCGGACCGATGAACTTCTGTCCCCAGCTTTCGAGGATTTTCCGAGTGTCCGGGCTGACGGCGAACGCTTCGAGATTGGTCTCTTCAGGCAACCACTGTTGATGGAATCTCGGTGCATCGACCGCTTCCTGAATATTCATTCCGTAGTCGATCACATTGAGGATGGTCAGCAAGGTCGCCGTGATGATGCGACTGCCTCCCGGCGTGCCAACGACCATGACTGTTTTGCCGTCTTTGGTGACGATGGTCGGGCTCATTGACGACAGCGGTGCTTTGCCTGGAGCGATCGCGTTCGCTTCACCCTGCACCAGACCGTACATATTGGGCACGCCCACCTTGGAGGTGAAGTCGTCCATTTCGTCGTTGAGCATGATGCCGGTCTTGCTGGCCATGACCCCTGCCCCAAACCAATCGTTGAGGGTGTAGGTCACCGAGACCGCGTTACCCCACTTGTCGACGATCGAGTAGTGCGTGGTGTTGTTGCCCTCGTGTGGCGCTACCCCAGGTTTGATATCACGGGAAATGCCGGCTTTTTGCGGGTTGATGGCGGCACGTAGCTTCGCCGCATAGCCTTTGTCCAGCAGATGCGTAACCGGGTTCTTGACGAAGTCGGGGTCGCCCAGATAACTGTTGCGGTCAACATAGGCGTGACGCATGGCCTCGATCTGATAGTGCAGCCCTTGCGCCGAGTGAAAGCCCAGGCTGGGCATCGGGTAACCTTCGAGGATGTTCATGATCTCGCAAATAATCACCCCACCCGAACTCGGTGGCGGCGCAGAGACGACGTGATAGCCACGGTAGTCGCACTCGATCGGCGCGAGCTCGCGGGTCTGATACTTGTCGAGGTCAGCTTGAGTGATGAGGCCCTTGCCGGCCTTGCTTGAGTCGACGATGGCCTGGGCAACCCAGCCCTTGTAGAAGCCGTCAGCACCTTTACTGGAAATTTCCCGCAGCGTCTTGGCCAGGTCCTTTTGCACCAGCTTTTGACCAACCTGAAGCGGCTCGCCATTACTCAGGAAAATCGAGCCCGAATCGTGAATGTCTTTCTTGAATTGGTCGGTTGCGGTATCGAGCAGGTCGACGTCGCCCTGCTCAAGCACGAAACCGTCCTCGGCGTACTTGATGGCCGGTGCGATGACATCGGCACGCTTCATCGTGCCGTATTTTTTCAGCGCCAGCTCCATCCCCGACACCGTCCCCGGCACACCGACTGCCAGATGTCCCTTCGAGCTCAGGTCCGGGACGACATTGCCATCCTTGTCGAGGTACATGTTCGCGGTCGCCGCCAGGGGCGCCTTTTCGCGGAAGTCGAGGAAAGTCTTGCGGCCATCGGCCAGCTGGATAGTCATGAAACCACCGCCACCGATGTTGCCTGCCGCCGGGTAAACCACCGCCAGCGCATAGCCGACCGCGACCGCTGCATCGACTGCGTTACCGCCGTCCTTGAGGACGTCGACGCCAACGTGGGTGGCCAGTCGTTGGGCGGTGACCACCATGCCGTTTTCGGCGGCGACCGGGGCTTGCGAAGCAGCTTGCGCGCAGGCGCAACCAAGAGCGAGTGCAGTCGCTATCAGCGATTTGGCAAGGGGCTCGAATTTCATAAGTCGATTCTCTTGTTTTAAGGAAGGGGAGCGTCGTGTCGGATGGCGACAACCCACAAACTGTAGGACAGTTTTCGCATTCCTGAGCCGCCAAATCTCCACAAACAGACTATCGCCTCCCGCTCCCCCCTGAAGACATGCGTCAGCGGGGGAATACGTGCGTTTGCGTCACTGTGTACTTTGGGTCGTTTCCAGCCTGTTGCGTCCACCGGTTGAATCCACAGCCAAAAGCGGACAGTCAACGGTGGAGTTAAGCGGCGGTGAAGCCGCACGCCTTGGCGCTGGTGAAATTGCGGTCGCGGTTGTTGACTGCCTTGAATTTACTGCCGTCGATGGCGACCAGATTTTCTCCGAATAACCCCAGCTGCTGGCAGAGCACGACGAACTGGCGGCAGACGCCTCGGATGGCCTTGCTGTTGTCTTTTCGGAAGTTGGCGATGGTCTTGAAATCCGGCATCAAACGTCCGGTCAGCCACATCAGCTCGACGTTGCGTTGGGCTTCTCGTTCCAGCCGTCGGCTCGACTGAATGCGATTAAGATAGCCATAGATGTAGATCTTCAGCAGGATCGCGGGGTGGTAAGCAGGACGTCCTGTGACAGCTGGAATAGCGCGGTCAAAACCCAGAGTGACCAAGTCGAGTTCACCAACGAAGACGTCGACTACGCGCACCGGATTGGTATCGCTGATGTAGTCGTCGAGGCTCTCGGGAAGTAAGGTGCTTTGGCCTCGATGCTCACCTTGAATAAAGCGCTTCATGGGCGATCCTTGCGATGAAATCCTCAGAAATCATAGCAAGGGATTTCGGGCTGGATAGATACTCAATCGTGGACTTATTGAACCAGCTGCCGGATCCCTAGAGACAAAATCAAACCGCCGCATAATCGATCAATAGCTTTTTTCCTCCTTCGATACGCTGAAGCGATCTTAGGTTGCGAAAGAGCGATTGCGACCACTCCATACCAAGTCATCGAAACCACTACTACGACTGCCAGCATCGACAAAAACGTGCCAAGTGAAACGTGGGCGGGGGCTGCCGCTGAAAAAATAGCGGCATAGAAGGCCATAGATTTAGGGTTGCCAATGTTCGTAACGACGCCCTGAATGAATGACTGCCGAAAATTTCCGACGACACGATTGTTACAGGGGGTAAGCGCGCTCTTCCCGGCCTTGATCAGCAGTCGGAATCCAAACCACATCAGATAGGCCGCCCCCAGAACTTTTACGATCAGCGCCGCCCAAGGGAGCGCAGCAAATACAACGCCGATACCTGCGATTGCACAGGTGGCCCAGAATAAATTGACCAATACGATGCCTGCTACTAAGGCCAGAGCTTCTGACCGCGTAGCAGCCACCGCTTTGTGGACTACTGCAACGAAATTTGGCCCTGGAATAAGGACACCGGCCAGGTAAACCAAAAAGACTGTCAAAACGGCGGGACCATCGATCATGTGCATTCCTTGCGAGTGTTGTGGCCGGGGACGGTCATCATTCAGTTCAAGGCCGCCCGCGGCTTCAACGTACAACGAAATAATAATTCGATACAGGGCTTTTGAGCGTAGTTGTGTTTTTACACACTCTGGGCCGAGAGCCGTCAGTCGTGGGGGAGGTTCCCGACCCGAAGCAATGGGGAGACGTTCATGTACGGATATTGAGCTTACAGAGTTGCCTTTAGTGCTGTTCTACGCCTGTAAACGATCAGGCTGCTCGATGTAGCTATAACCAAGGTTCGGCCAGTATAGGAGAACCCAAAAGCTCTCAGTTCGATCTCGATAGCCAGCTTGTGAAAGGTACTAGCCTGTTTATATCGGGCGCCATGCAGCCATGAACCCGGCTCGATCAAAAGTAAATGATGGCAGGGCCAATTCAAGGGGACGTTCTCGACCACCCAACCGTCAAAAGCACCCACAGGCAGGCTACCGCCATTGATGCCGGCCATGGGGATAGCTCTGCCCGCCAGTGGCCCGATACCTTCAGCCTCCAGGTACTGGTTACTTTCTACATCCCCCGTATAGTCTGTTGCGATCTTCTGACCTGTCAGGCAATCGATAACGCTACGTCCTGCGCTTGAGGTCACCAGTAACAGTTCGGAGTCGCGGTCGAAACCAACTTCCAGAAGGCTTCCCACGGCAAACTGAGCGGCGATTTCCCAGGGGGATGGTGGTGGGGAGATGGGAAGCTGGGCGATAGTCTGGCGCAGTGGATCGAGGTATGAAGTATTCATGTCGGTCGAACGAACCTGAAAATTTCGCTGCACGTTAGCACAGGTGATGTGAGCGCCCACTTTCAACCCATGGCAATAATTTCACCGGCCAATGGTCGGTGAACATTGGCGGTTATCTGATCTGAAAAAGGCGTGAAATCGCGACCAAGGCTTTCTCACCGTCAGCCTCATAGAGACCAAACAAGAACGCTTGGTCGGTGAGGCGATGTAGATGGAAATAGTTATAAAAGGCTTGGCCAAGGCGCTGCTTCTTGAACGTCCCTTGGTTCCAAAGGCCAAGAAACTCGTTATAGGCGGCGTTCTCGATTTCCAGCCTCGGTCTGCTGTCCATGTGAATCTCAATTGATGGTGAGCGCTGGCAGGATCCTACAAAGCCCAAACTGGCAGTGCAAGGCGCCTTAAATTAAATGTCCGGTTTTGGCCGATTTCTGCCTCTCGTGAAGGGTGGTCATCGGCCCAGGCTGTGTGAAAACGCATCCATCGTGCTTAGATCTGCAACGTTAAATCTGCCCTCTTGAATCAGTCACACGCGCAGTAGTGGCTAGGCTTATCCCAATGGTCTTGTGAGGAAAGCAATGGCGGCTCTTCGACGTGCTCCCATTCCAGATACCACTCGTATGTTTCGTTGTCAGCCTTGAATTCATGTTTAACAGTCCAGCCAAGCTCCACGAGCTTTTGAGCCCGGCGAAGGGCGTGTGTCTTAGTCATTCTCGGGGCTTTCATAACTGTCATCGTGCGTATGATTGCTGAGGATTTTAACGCAGGAGTTGCCCATGAAGCGCTTCATTCAAGGCGAATATCGCGGTCAAAGCACTTTGCTCCCCGAGAGCCTTGACGACTACGTCGGCGATACCAATCCGGTGCGCGTAGTCGATGTCTTCGTTGACGAACTCGACCTGGTCTCCTTGGGTTTTGACGGCGCTATTCCAGCTGACACAGGCCGGCCTGCTTACCACCCCGCGATCCTGCTGAAGATCTACATCTACGGCTATCTCAACCGCATTCAATCGAGCCGGCGGCTGGAACGAGAAGCCCAACGCAACGTTGAGCTAATGTGGCTAGCGACTTCGGCATTCAACGCTGAATGTCGAAAACTGGATCATACGCAACGTGGAGGCTCGCCAATTTCGAGCCTCCTCAGAAGGAATGGGTCATCTGCTGACCGTAGCGATTTGCTTCGCACGACCGTTCTGTTTGCCAATCAGATACACCAATAGCGAACCGATAGCGGTCAATGCGCAGAGCGGCATCAGTGCAATTGGAAAGCTCCCGGTCTGATCACGCAGTACACCGATCACCGAACTCATGGCGCCCGTACCCAAGTGGGCAAAGGTATTGATCGCTGCAATCCCTGTGGCCAAAGTCGCCGGCGGCAGGGATTCGGAGCAAAGTGCCCAGAACGGCCCCTTGATCGCATAGTTACCCATCAATACGAGCGTCAGCAGTACCAACGTAATGGTCAGGGAGTCCGTGAACAGCGTGGCAGCGAAGCTCACCGCAGTAATGGCTAGCGGAATAGCAGTGCTCTTGATCCGCTCCCCGCTCTTGTCCGCACGCAGTCCCCAGAAAATCATGAAAGCTGCGGCCATGCCGAACGGAATCATGTTCAGCAGACCCGTTTGCATGTTGGTCAGATGGAAGGATTTCAGGATCTGCGGCATCCACAACGACAGCGTGTTGCTGGTTGCCGAACTGCCCATGTAGATAATCGAAAGCACCCATACATATTTGTTGGTAAACACGGCCTTGAGGGTGCCGCTTATGCTATGAGCGTGCTGAGGAATACCACTATCGCGCGCGGCCTTATCGTTAGTCAGTTGCTCGCCTAGCCAATCCTGCTCCTGCTGAGTCAACCATTTCGCTTCGCTTGGCCGATTGGGCAACACTTTCAGCGCGAGCAATCCCAGCGTGATGGCGGGAATGGCTTCAAGCATAAGCAACCACTGCCATCCCTTGAATCCTGCCAGACCGTCTAATTGCAACAGCAGTGCCGACACAGGTGAGCCGAGAAAGTTGGAGAGTGGTATCGCCACCATGAATAGCGCAACTATTCGAGCCATGTACGCTTTAGGGATGCATTGCGTGAGGTAAAGAATGACTCCGGGAAAGAAGCCGGCTTCGGCTGCACCCAAGAGGAATCGGGAAATCGAATAGGATATTGGCCCGACCGCAAATGCCGAACAGAAACCGACGATGCCCCACGTGATCATGATGCGCGCGATCCACCGGCGGGCACCGAAACGCTCCATGGCCATGTTACTGGGCATTTCGCAAAGTACATAAGCGACGAAAAAGAGCGTGGCGCCGAATCCGAAGGCACTGGCCGTCAGGCCGATGTCCTGGTTCATGGTCAGTGCAGCGAAGCCGATATTGACTCGGTCAATGTAGGCGATGAAATAACAGAGTACGAGAAAGGGTATCAGGCGAACCCCTAACTTGCGCATAGTCGATTTTTCAATTTCAGTATTGGATGGCTTGTTCATGGAAACCGCTCTCTTGTAATTGTAATAGGCTGCTCTTGCGCAGAACCTCTCGATGCGGCACGAGAGGTTTGACTGCAACGTCGCATTTCAGACTTTCTGCAAGTTTTCGTTACACGTGGGTAGGATGAATGGTCATCTGCAAATGCGTGGGTGAAATTCAGCCTTCGCGTTTTGCAAAACCGAATAACCTTTGAGGTGCTTGCACGAGCAACGATTGGCTAAGCTGCATCGAACACTCCAGGGCTTGCCGCTGATCGATTACTGTGCCGAAACCGATGCTTTTCTCATGCTGCGTGTGTGGCCAGTCGCTGCCCCATACAAGTTGGTGCAGGCCGAAACTTTGCTCCAACAGCGGTAATGCCGATCGGGCGAAATTGATGTTTTGTTGCGGCGTACCTCCCAAACGATAAATTCCCGATACCTTCATCCAGATCGACCCTCTCGATCCCAATTCCAGTAACTCGGAAAACCCTGGCTGATCAACTCCCGAACTGGCATCCGGCCGTCCGAAGTGGTCGATAACCAGCTTCAAACCGAACGGCGTCAATTGATGGATCAGTGCCGGCAGATCCTTTACCTCCCGATGCAATTCGACATGCCAGTCAAGATCAGCGATGTGGCTGAAAAACTCTCTCCAGGCGCGATTGCGAAAATCAGGTAACGCCTTGCCCATCAGGTTCAAGCGAACGCCGACCACGCCTATGTGAGCCATGTCATTCAACGTGGCACGACTAACGCCTGGCTCTAGCACGACCACTCCTCGCAACTGCTCCGGCACTTGCCTCAGCGCCGCCAGCAGGTAGCTATTGTCGATGCCCAGAAAGCTCGGCTGCACCAATACGCCGTGACTCAAACCATGGGCACCCAGGTGATTCAGATACTCCGCAAGCGTGGCATCGTAGTCAGGGGCGTAACGCCGTGTAGCGGCCAGCTTCAGCCCCCGACTAAAGACATGAGCATGGGAATCGATGCCAGTGATCGATGTTGAACAGGTATCAGACATGGGTTTTATCTATCGCAAGTAATGATCATCACGCTCGGGCGCTCTCGCTGCCTTTAATCGGGACGTATGGGATCGCAGCTTCGAGACTACGACCACGTGTTTCCGGGAGGCAAAGGGCAGCGATAACTGCCACGCCGTAAGCGATCCCGGCGTCGATGCCAATGGCCGAGCCCAGTGACATGGAATCACTCATATGGCCGACCAGAAACGGGAATACCGCCGAGAGCACTCGGCCGAAGTTGTAGCAAAACCCCACGCCAGCGCCGCGCACGTCCGCTGGGTACAGCTCGTTGAACAGTGCGCCGAGGCTGGCCGGAATGCCCGCCGCGAAGAAGCCGAGCGGAAAACCGAGGAATAGCATTTGGGTATTGGTCAGGGGCAGGAACACGTAGCACTGCACGGTAACGACGCAGCACAGGGCGAACAGCACGATATTTTTGCGGCGGCCAATACGGTCGATCAAGAATCCGCTGACGACGCAGCCACACCAGAAGGCAAAGATGATCACGGCAAGGTAGCCGCCAGAGTTCAGCACCGACAGGTTGCGTTCGGTCTTGAGGAATGTCGGCAGCCACGTCATCACGGCGTGGTACCCGCCGTGTGCGCCCAGGCCCAACAGCCCGCCGAACAGTGTCACGCGGATCAGTTCAGGACGGAAAATACCGGCCAGGGATTTGAAAAAACTTTGCGCGATGGCTTGTTCTTTTTGCAGACGCTGGAAGCTGTCGGGCTCCTCGACATTGCGCCGTACCCAGATGATCAGGAGCGACGGCAACAAGCCAACGATGAACATCACACGCCAGGCCATGTCTTGCGGTACGAAAGAATAAATCAACGCAAAAACCCCGACCGCCACGCCCCAACCTACGGCCCAGGCGCTTTGTACGGTGCCCATCACTTTGCCGCGGTATTTCGGGTTGATGGTTTCGGCCATCAGTACCGCGCCGGCGGCCCACTCACCGCCAATGCCGAAGCCTTGCAGCGCCTTGACGATCAGCAACTGCTGGAACCCGGTGACGAAGGCGGACAGAAAGGTGAAGAAGGAGAACCACAAAATCATCCACTGCAACGTACGCACCCGGCCGTAGCGGTCGGACAACGTCCCCCCTACCCAACCGCCGATGGCCGAAGTGACTAGCGTGACGCCGCTAATCAGCCCAGCATCGCCCTTGGTCAGGGCGAAGGCGGCAATTAACGCCGGAATTGCCAGGCCGAACATTTGTACTTCCAGTGCGTCCAGCGACCATCCACCGAAGCAGGCCCAAAACGTTTTGCGCTCCCGAGGAGTGACTTGGCGATACCAGCTGAACATGATTTCTTATCCTTATAAGTGGAACATGAGGCAGCCGAGAGCGAACCGCGCCGCTACGAGGCCAGTCATGGCAAACAAAACGATGAATCCGGCAGCGATCGATTCGCCGGTGAGCGATCCGCTATTCAGGCAATGCGCTAGCGAATGTCCACGCTGTAACGGAAATGCTCGGCATGCCCACGGGAACGCCGCCACTCCAGAGGCGAACCGGCGTAGTCACGCGCCAGACGCTCGATCACCACCACGGGACTGTTGATCGGTATTTTCAATAATCGCGCATGCACGTCATTTACAGACTCGGCGGTGAGTGTTTCTTCGGCAGAGGCGACGACCTGACCGCAGACTTCTTCGTAAATCGGGTAAAGCAATGGCCCTTTTCGATTCAGGTCAATCTCTAGTAGCGGCTGAAACCGGCTGCGAGGCAGCCAGATTTCTTCGGCAAGTACCGGCTGAACATCCAGAAGACGAACGCGGACAATGCGAATAACCGGCGCGTCGATTGGCAGCCCTAATGCATGGGCCACCGCTGAGGGTGCGGCCACCGGCTCAATAGACAGGATGCGACTCTCCGGTACCTGGCGTTCACCCGCAGCGGTCTGGAAGCGGAAGAATCGGAAAAGCGAAGATTGAAACTGAGGCCGACGAACGAAGGTGCCTCGACCTTGCTGACGCTCCAGAACGCCCTCACTGACCAGCGCGTCGACCGCTTTGCGCACGGTGCCAGTGGACAGTTTGTACTCCGCTGAAAGCGCGGCTTCAGTGGGAATGGCCTCCCCCGGACGCCAGCGATTGTTAGCAATCTGTTCAGCCAACTGATCACGCAGGCGTTGATAAAGCGGTAGGCGGACATCACTGGACAGGGAATTCATCGACTTTATTCACCTTGTTATCTAGTCATATATATGAATATTGGGCGAGTATTCTCCTGATGCATTTTTCTGTCAAGAAGGGTTACCGAACCTGGCGGACGAACGGTGGGGTGGACGGCCGTCTGCTGTTCCGAAACGGTCGAATCTTGCTTGTTGAACGTTGTTGCTCGGGAATCGCATCCCAGGACGATTGTTGCCCGCCGCTACCGGCAGAAATCGGCCAATAGCAGTCTCTCATGTGAGGCTGCGAAACCTCGGGGGCTCAAGCATCTGGATTGAGCGTCTCCCTAAGTTCCGCCCATTGCAATAGTGCATCCAATGCCGGACACAGCGCCTGGCCCCACTCTGTCATGCGATATTCTACTTTAGGCGGTACTTGCGGATAGGCGGTGCGATGCACGATGCCATCCGCTTCCAACTGGCGTAACTGCTGAGCGAGCATCTTCTGGGATATCTCGGGGATTAGCTTTTCCAGCTCGGAAAAGCGTTGCACCTGGCCACCGAAGAGGTGGAACAGGATCACCAATTTCCAGCGGCCTTCGAGTTGCCGGAGCACGGCTTCCACGCTGCAGGCCGCGGTCGACGGGGTATAAATCTCTCTCATATTTACCTAACTTACTTTTTCGTGGGTTCTTGCCATTTGGTAAGCCTACAGCGAGCATGTGGGTGAAGCCATCCTCACATCAGCGAGGAAATACGCCATGAAAATCGAATTGCCTGAATCAATCGCCAGCTACCTTGCAGCCGAAAAAAATACCGACATCGAGATACTGGAGCGCTGCTTCGCCACGGACGCCACCGTGCGTGACGAAGGCCACACATACAAGGGACTGGAGGCTATCAAAGCCTGGAAGCAAGCCTCGCAGGCCGAGTATCAATACAGCATCGAGCCATTGAGTAGCTCGCAGAAAGGACTGACCGTCACCCTGCTCGCTCGGCTAAGCGGAAACTTTCCTGGTAGCCCCGTCGAGCTCACCTACACCTTTGTACTCGACGACAGCAAGATCGCATCCTTGGAGATCCGCTGATGAGCATCGCACTGGAACTCGAAGGCCGCCGGGCATTGGTCACCGGAGGAACCAAGGGCATTGGAGAAGCCGTCGTCAGCCGCTTACGCGAGGCTGGCGTAAAAGTCCTGGTAGCGGCGCGTTCGCGTCCCGAGCACCTGCCCGAGAACATCTTCGTCTCGGCGGACATCACCACCAGCGAGGGATGTGCCAGCGTCATTGATGCCGTCCATGATCGTCTCGGCGGGCTCGATATCATCGTTCATGTCGCAGGTGGATCATCGGCTCCCGCCGGTGGCTACGCGATGCTCGATGACCAGGAATGGCAGCGGGCTCTAGACCTGAACCTGCTCTCGGCAGTTCGCCTCGACCGAGCACTACTGCCCATGCTGCTCAAGCAGGGTTCGGGCGTCATCATCCATGTCACTTCTATCCAGAACCAGCTGCCGCTACCTGAATCCACCCTGGCGTATGCCGCTGCCAAGGCCGCGCTTTCGAACTACAGCAAGGGTCTTTCCAAAGAGGTCAGCCCCAAGGGCGTGCGTGTGGTCCGGGTGTCACCGGGATGGGTGGAGACGGAGGCCTCAGTCGCCTTTGTGAAGGAAATCGCGAGGCAGAACGGCACCGATTATGAGGGTGGCCGCCAAATCGTGATGGGCTCGCTGGGAGGTATCCCGATCGGACGCCCCGCCAGACCAAAGGAAGTCGCTGATCTCATCGCATTCCTTGTCTCGCCGCTTGCGAGCTCCATTACTGGCACCGAATATGTGATTGATGGTGGAACAGTTCCGACCGTGTGACGCTGTTCTTAAGTCAGCATGAATTGTGGCGTGCCCCGTACCGGCTTGCCTCCACTTTTCTGAGTGAAAGACAAAGCGTGAAAGTGAAAAAAGTAAATCTGTGCTCTGTCGCTTGAGCGTCTGCAATGGGTCCAGAGTGTGTAAAAACGCCTTTGCGAACCCTTGCTATGATTTCTGAGGATTTCATCGCAGGGATCGCCCATGAAGCGCTTTATTCAAGGTGAAC
>NZ_JBIUVW010000006.1:0-88853 GCF_044743155.1 Pseudomonas sp. NPDC087697
GTTCACCTTGAATAAAGCGCTTCATGGGCGATCCCTGCGATGAAATCCTCAGAAATCATAGCAAGGGTTCGCAAAGGCGTTTTTACACACTCTGGGCCGATACCGGACTCTCCCAGGGCGCGACTGAAAACTGGGAATGCTTGGAATTGGCTAATTTTACCAGTCTGGGTCGCAGCCGGAGTGGGACTCTACAGCGCCGTTGATCATTGTTGCGGATAGGCCGAATTAGCCTCCCTTTATGCATTGGCGACGCTCAACGATTAATCACGGCAAACAAGTAGATATTGAGAAATGAGCAAAAGAACTTGGTGGGAAAAGACGGTCGAGTACAAATTCGTGGTTGATGCCATGTTGAAGGAGCGTTGTGATTTTGCTGCCCCTTTAGCAGGAAAGCATGAACGCGCGGGAGGTGACACCATTTTTGGATTAGGCACCCGCCTGATTCTGGTTGAATTCAAGCGTGATCTGTCCGAGGTTCCATCTGAGAAGGAGCTCTTCGACGATTACGCGGAAGCAACGGAAAAACTAAGCAAATATGATCACCACTTTATAGTGTACGGTGAATTTATGTTTGGTCCGCCGGAAAACCTACAGTTGGTTGCTCAACACTATTTCTCTGAGCCCAATGTGAATTATTCTGCTTTGGATATCCTGGATTTTGGGGTGACGGAAGCAAATTTTAATAAGTACCTAGCCATCTTGGCTAAGCGCAAGAAGCCAGATGGCCGTGGGAAAGGGAAGAAGCATGTGACCTCACTGGCCATGTCCGCAGTAATCGGCGTTTCAACCGATGGTAAAATGATCGGATCAGTATCTCTGCACGATTATTCTCCGAAATTGTTCCCTTCTCTGGTGCTGCCACCACCTTCACAACAATTAAGCTCGCCTGAATTTGGTGCTAGATCATGAATTAAACATGTTGGGCGGTCGAGATTTTATTGTCCGATGAGTGCCAGTGCTTCCCGTTGCTTCGTTGCTTCGTTGCTTCGTTGCTGGCACGTTTCACGGCGAGCGAGTAGCTGTCTCAAATCTTAGAAGAAGAGAGTTACCGCTTGAAGTATGGGAATTCGCGCGAGCCGCGCTTCATACCAGGCGACCGGGTCTGCCGAGCGAAAAGAACCATCGAAGCCGAGGACATCTGCAATAGGTTTCAGCGCATCAGATTACCGCCACCATTTGGCACCAGCGTGCCCTCCGACTGTTTTTGGTCCACTGTCGCCGGTCGCGAGGAGCAGCTTTGGGTCGATTCTGTTGAAAAAGTCGGCCATGGTTTTCGCAGCTGAAAAGTACCCGTCCGAGATTGAAATCTTTTCTTTCGGTTGAGGCTTCCAGACGCAGATTTCACGCAGCAGCGTGCAAAGGAGGAGTTTTCACCAGTCAATGATTAGGCAGTTTGGGATGACTGACTTTTTCAACAGAATCGGCCAATAGCGGACTGTCGCAATCCTAGAATTCAGGTGCGAGTGGCGCGCAGACTGTGAATGGCATGCACTCGCCATCAGCCCAGAAGCTCCAAGCTGCCCCTGCAAAATGGCTGGTTAAACGTTCAACGTGGCTAAGCTAGGACTCGGTCCAGAGAATCACTCCCCAAAAGCGGTTGTGCTCCTCATCGCGTTCAGCCAGCGCAGCGGGACTGAGCCTTATCCTGAAAACGAGCGTGCTGATTGGCTCTGGCTTTGCTACATTAGCTAGCTATGTATGGACGCATATATCCCGAGTCAATTTCTCATGCGAAGCAATAAACGCAGCATTCTTACGCCCGTAAGTCCTATTTTGATTCCTAACACAAAATCTTATTGGGCTACGCATTTCTACAGCGTATTGAAGTGCATTGACTTGCACAAGAACCTAATTCACTCCCCGCGAAATTTTAAGGATTTTCCACAGTGGAGCATGAGCCTGTTAAGAGGAAATCTTCCACAGGGCTTTTTCGGTACAATGGAATCGTATCTCATGAATTGGGGGGTGCAGTATTTCCTCGCTAGCTTTTTCAATCAAAAGTTAGGCGGACATTTGATAGTTGAGCTTCTGGAGCGACTAGAAGACATGCATGGTGTCTGCTTCAATAAGAATTTGGACTCCTTCGCCTTCCATGTATCGGGAAGGGATTCGGCCCTGAGCTATCGGCTGAATGATAGATTTACCGATATATTCCCATTTAAAGACTTTGAGGGCAATGTGCAGAATCTCATCGCCTTTTCCGATCTGTGCCTAGTGGTCGATAACAGCTTCAATGGTAGTTCGGTGGCCATCTTTGGTGAAGTGGAAGGGATTTACGGGAACAAGTTCAGGTCCGAAAATTACTGGGGAAAGAAGCAGGAGTTCTGTGTTTTTGGAATAGGTACTGTGTCGGGGGAGCAGAAGCAGATCTGGTTCGAAGAGGCCCGACGTAATGGCATCGACAGAGTTCTGCTTATGATCGAAAAATCCCACTTCATCGTAACGGATTTTTCCCAGGCCATCCGCTGTTTTAAATGGCTTTTCTCTAACGGCCCAGCGTTTCAGGATTTCATCGGTGATGAAGAATTCAAGTGGTTCGCCAATCAAATGAGGACAAGATGGTCTGATCCGATTGAGACAGTTTTTCTGTTCCTTGAGGCTTTCATTGACGGCGGTGACCTTGTTGGTTTCAACGAAAATGAAATTAAGATCATAACTGACATTCAGGCGACTTAAGGCAGAACACGATCTATAGTGCGGGCACTCTTCGCCGGAAGAGACGTACCCACACCGAGCATCACCTGCCCATAATGCGTTAAACACAACATTAGGCTGCTTTTGTGCGTTAGATATCTTCCGCGAAGGGCAGCCTTGGGTTGTGGACGTTCGATTTTGTCCGCTTACGATCCAAAGATGACGGTGACGACAGGCAAAAATCTGATGAGGGTAGTCATTCCCTACGTCAGCGTTGGGTCGGAAGAATTGACTACTAATCGGTTGTCGCTTATGTGGCAGTAACTGATCGACTTGCACCGCCCGACGCCCCTATCTGAGCCTGAGCCCAACCATGACCGACCCCGTAAGCACCGCGACCTCCTCACCTCAGGAGCGTCAGTGCATGCTCGCAGAAAGGGGCTGGGAATACCTCAAGAGGCTATGACAGATGCCGCAGAGATTGATAGATCGCGCATGGGTGAAATCTAGCGTGGCGAACGAAACGTTAAAATTTTGAACGCCATCAAGATCGCCGCAGCACTAGATATAAAGCCTTCAGCCCTACTAGAAATAGCAGGGCTATAGGTCTCACAAATTTTTTCTTAGCAACTAATCAATTATACAAACGAAATGGCAGGTCTTCTGCGACGGCTTGCCCAGGAGTGCAGAGCCACTGCCATACCTGTTGTTGTGTTAGGTTTCCTTCGCACAATCGCAATAGCGCCTCACCCAAGTCTCCGCTTTCAACTACGCTTAACCGGCCACAGGATGCAATTTGCTGTGGCACACTCGGATCTACTCCGGGGTGGCAAAGAGTCACGCAAAAACAATCTCTAAAGCCATGAATTTCGGATGCCGCTAAAACCTCTACCGCCTTATTGTAATCGACAAGCTTATCTCCCTCCTTCGATTTTAGCTCGACCACAACCGAAGGCGAATCGGAGAACTTGATTAGATAGTCGGGCGCGCCAGTTTTCGTCTTGTCATCTAATTTCTCAAATACTACACCCAGCTTATAAAGCACCTGTTCGAACGCCACTTCAAATGCATCACCTTTCGCCTCATAATAGCTCTCAATTAAAACCTTGTTATCGCATCTGCTAGCTCGCTTCAGATGCCTTATAGACATTCGCCTCCGCTGGTCAACTTTCCAATCGCGACAAGCGTCTCGTACCCAGTTTGCTTTAGCTTGCGCATTAGGCTTAGATTTTACGAAAGCTAAAATCCTTGCCGCATTCGCCTCAGGACTGCCAAGCATAAGCAATTGCGGCGTTGTGATTCCATGTTTCTTCAAGAGCAACATTTCATGCCTATACAGCTTTAAAGCACTGCCCGCCGCAGATACCCCTGTCATCCAGAGAATGTCGTCCGGCAACCCCTCTTGGACTCTGCATGCTAATCTTCGAATGTAGCGCGTTAGCTTAGATATAGCGCGTAGTAAAGTGTCATCTACTCTTAATTGTGGTGGACGAAGAACTGGCGGCACACGCTTATCGGCGGCGGACATAGCTATCCCGGCCAAGCCCTGTAGTACCCAAGATAGGTTTCTGTTCATTTCTTTGACAGCGCCGGCACTCAGAGATTTAACTTCGCGCTCAATTGCCCTAATCTCAACACCGCTAGTCCACTTCTGGCACAACCATGCCGCATTAGTAGGCACTGGATCAACTTGCCAAAGTGACTCCATTAGGTCATCTGCGAGATGCTGTGCGTCATAAATGGCATCCTTTAACTGATAAGGCAAGAACCGAGTAGGTTTAACTCCATTTCTCGGACGAAACTCAGGACTGGATAAACATGCGGAAAAAATAAGAATCTCTAGTCTGGCTTTTAGATCCGCCGAATCAAGCTGCCCAATGAGTTCTGCCAAATAACGTGACTTCCTAGAAAGGAAGTTTATTAAAAACACTCCGGTTTCAGGTAGCAAACCACTGAACCCGACCGCTCGCCCCACTGGCGTGGGGCTCAGCTCTCCACCAGATGTTTCAACGACGAAGCCAGCATCAATCAACCCGGCCAGAGCGACACCGACTTTATTCGGCCACGTCTTAAATGCAGTTAAGTTGTTATCTTCCTCCCTTAAAGCACTGAACGTTGTGCAAATAAGCTCTTCCAGTTCGGCTCTATTGTTGCACAACCCTGAAGATATCAGTTGCAGTGAAAGTTGACCAAACCTAGCAGGTGCAATTCGTGCTTTGATTTCAGGCAGCTGATGTATCGATAGATAACTTGTAGCTAATGCGCGTTGCGGCCCTGTGCCAAAGTATATTACACGCCCTTCTGCATGATCGAATCCCATACGTCCGACCCGCCCGGACATGTTGTGAAACTCTGCGCTATCTATTGCGACATACTGCCTTTGTTGGCCGTCCCAACGCTCCCAACTAGCAAATACTGCTGCCCCTAGAGGAAAATTCACACCTGCCGCTAAAGTACTTGTGGCAAATACAACATCCAACTTGTTTTTTGACAAGTAACGCTCTACCACTCCGCGTTCTTCGTCTGTCAAATCCGCGTTATGGCTCGCAACACGGAGATCCAGTATCTTCGCTAGCATGGTGTTGGCCGAAGTTTCAGGTAAGGTTTCAAACTCTAGCGACAACTGTCCTTGCTTACCCTTGTGGTACGAAGCTACAAAAGCCTCAGCAAGATCATAAGTATCTTGCTTTTTCATGCAGAAAACTATAATTGGAAGTGGTGGATTTTCTTGTTTAAGCAGATATGTTAAAGCTGAAATTGTTTCCGCTTTAACTCCCGCAGGCAGTCGCTTGTCCGATTCCATAACATCAGGTTTCGCGCTGCTTACTGAATAAATCTGATCACCAATCCAGCATTCATACCACAGATGTTTCTCGCGCTTCTGCTCTAAAATAAGCTTAACGCGCAGCCAGTTCGCTAAGTCTTCAGCGTCCTTGCTCTTTAAAACTGCTGACAACCCTACAAACTGCTTCCAACCCGCATTCCTCATAAGTGTTAGAAGAACTTCAACATTTTGCCCGCGGTTTTCATCTCCCATTAGCTGGATTTCATCGCACACGACAATCGTATTTTGCATGCTTTTTGGCACCCCTGATGCCGACAGCAGCGCTAGGTACTTTTCATATGTAGCAATCACCAGCGGAGCACTTAGAGGAGCCGCAGAATACTGTCCCACGGCATCTTCCACGTAGTCCCCCGTGGCAATAACCATGGAGGCACCATCACCCCCTAAATACCTGTCCAACAACAACGCTTTGAAGTCTTCAAATTTCTGTTTGGCCAGTGCGCGATGGGTTACCAAATATACTGTTTTATTCCCAGCGAGCAGTCCTTCAGCAATAGCCCATAGCCCAATTTGAGTCTTTCCCGTGGAGGTAGGGGAAACCACCAGCATGTTTTGTCCATGCGCCACGCCAGACTCAAGCGCGAGGTACTGAACATCAGTGAGGGATATCGCCCCCTCGGATCGGTAGACCAACCCATCAGTCACAGATGCGGACAGACCGTGTTCTACTGGAAAGGTATCCCTCATGCCTAGCAACTCCTGTCATGCGTATGGGTGCAAGCGCCCAGAGCAATCTGGGCGCCGAGTGTCCGGATTCGGCAGAAGCATACGTAGCATTAAATGGCCATATTGGCCATCCTACTAAGCGTCAGAGCGGCAATCTGGGAAGAAGCAGGGCGGTAAAATGCACAGCCATAAAATCTGTAACTACATGATTTTTAATAAAATCATACTGGATCACCTAGTGGATTCGCTTTTCCCCGGCCCGCCACTTTGAATCGCTCCTGGTTTCTCAGAGACCGATTGACTGGTTCTGGCCGTTTTTGACTATCGCCACCGGCAGCTATGGGTCGTTAGCAGCGAATGCCCCACCCACCCTTCTGATCCGCTACGTGCTCCACGTCGGTTTGTAGTCGTCTAAACCGGACACCCCCTAGGCGAAAATCATCGCCGATCAACTATGTAAAAGCATAAAGCCCGGTAGTTATCCGGGCTAAGCGTTACTCGACCTTTGCGTTAGACCATCGCGCTCGGGCTTCAACCAAGGCCTCGGTATGAGTCATCGGCTCACCGATCATTGTAAAGGGGCAGTACCCTGTTACGAGCACTGCCCAGTGACTGCGGCGGGCTTCACCATCGCTGGCCGCAACTTCGACCATCAGTTCCAAACGGTGCAACTTAATATAGCGGCGCTCCTCCTGTGTCAGCCTGCTAGATGGTGAGACGCTTAAGCGGTTGCCCACCACCTTGGCACTGAACCCACGATCATGGAGATAGTCGATAACTCTCATTCAGAAGGCCTCCGCGTCGGACTCATCGAAGACCATGTCCGGCGAAGTACTGGTGGTGTCGGGGGATAGTTGCCGACTCGAAGTCCTGCAAGTCCCAATGTCCTGCTCGGGGTAATCGTCTGGCAGGACATCAGGACTTGCAGGACATTGCTTCGATAACTTTCTCCCGATGCCCCACTTCACCGTCCCCCCGGATTTACCCAAGGGCTTGCACTCGATGCCTATCTGCCGAAGAGCTGGAGCGGCACGTCGCAGGGCGTCCCCTAGCCCCTTCGCGGAACGCGGCCACGAATCGCAGCCGGTTGGACGGTACTGTTCCAGGGTACGCAGAATCTCTTTTACCGGGGCGGTCACTCCGTGCGGACGCGCCTCGACCAGTTCCACTACGGCGGCAGCTACCGGGCTAGCGTCAATGGTGCGAGCCAGACTTTCCTGCCGACTGGAATTGAACTCGTGCAGGAAATTCTCGGGCTCATATCCCGCTGCGGCGGCGACAGCCATACCGAGGCGAGCGAATTCAACCAACCGCGGACGCTCGTCAGCGGGGATGTGCATCTGCGGCGCTAACTCCAACGCCTTGGCGAAAATATCCAGCAGCGCCCCCAGCAAACATGGACGCTCGGCTTCGTACTCCCGCCAAAGGTCTGTCACTTCCAGCCGCTCGCTGATAACTGGCGTCTCGATAGTGATCGTTCTGTCCACCAGATCTTGCGCCGTGACTGCCGCAGATATGCCATTCAGCACGACAGGGCGCTTCACGCTGATAACACTTTCGTCGGCATCCGAGTACAGCTTGCGCTTGGCAAAGCCGCCTCCGGTTGCCAATACGCACATGGCATCCTGAGTTGCTGCGGGCAAGTGCGAGACGTTCTCCAGGCTCACTACCGCACACACACCAGCAGAAACGAATAGGTCCTCCGACGACTTCGGTGCACTGCGCAATGGGCAGGAATTCGGATCAATGAGCTGGCGCAGTGCTGTTTGTGTCGTGCTCTTGGCACTCCCCTGCTCGCCCAGCAGCTCCAGCACTGGATAAGGCGTATCAGGACGCAGGCATTCGATCAGCCAAGCCAGGGCCAGCAGACGGGAGCCGCGCGGGATGTTCGCCACGTGCCAAAGTTGCTCGATCGATCCACCAGGAACTGGAGCCGGAATCGGCTGCATGGATTCAGGTCGAACAAACATGGCCTCGGGTGACTCTACGATCTCCCACTTACCCGGCAGGATGCGAACCGCTCGGCTACTGCCTGGCCCAGCCAGGTCGAGAAAGTAATCACCAGCGGCGCCAGCAGTGCGCAGGTGTACCTTCTGACAGTCTCCATGGAATCGACCGAGGCCGGCCAAGGTGCTCAGCGCCTCCCGGACCGATTGATCTCGGGGTGCCTTTCCGCTGTCGGAGTAAAAGCCAGCGACCAGCGCATCTCGGAACTGGCGCGCGGCTAGATTGCGCACTTCGCCCGTTGTGCGATCCTTGGCGAAGACATCCTTGTTGTGATCGTGGAACAGCTCGAAGCGTTGCTCCACGAACTTGACCAGCAGAGAAGCTTGGCTCTGCTTTTCGTCAGCATCATCACCGGGCTCGAAGTGCTCCTCGACTGGCTGCTGATCATCGTCTTCGAACTGGTGATTGCCGGGAGCGCTCACCATTTGCAGCAGTTGCTCGACGGTGCCGCCCGCGTCCAGCCAGTCGGATACGTCGCCCTTCGGCAGCAGCCCTGGAAGGCAGAGCACGCGAACTTCGGCCTCTGCCTGACTCAGCGCCCGACAAACCTTGTCGGCGTGCTTATGTCCCGGCTCGTCGTTATCCGCCAGAATTACTACGCGGCGGCGCGCGAAGGGTTCATTGAGTACATCAGGCCACTTGCCAGCGCCACCGGCATTGCAGGTTGCGACCAGCCCCAGCGACTCCAGGCGCAACACGTCCTTCTCGCCCTCCACTACAAACACTGGCGTATCCCAGGGCGCGTCCAGCAGTTGCGGCAGATGGAAGGGAACCTGACGCACACCCTTCACCGACCACACCCAGCCGCCTTTTCCGTCCGGGCAGCGCTGGCGAAAGTCCTTTGGCTCGTAGCGGATAACTTGAAACAGAACGTTATCGTCTTCGTCGGTGTAGTCATAACAAGCCGACATGCGACGGCTGGCCGGTAGGACATCAGGACTTTCAGGACTTGGGGCCAGCTGCTTTTCTTTTAAGCCGTGCTGCTCAAGCCAGCCAATTTGCTCGGCCCGACTTGTGATGCCGGTTTTCCAGGCAATCAAATCCAATACGCCACCACCGCTTCCGTCTTCGTGCGAGTGCCATACCCCCTTTTCCAGATCAACGGAGAGGGAGCCATGCGCTCCGAATCGAAGCTCGGTCGGCTTGCTCTTTGCGGCATTTGGCTCGCCAAGAAGGTAGAGCGCTACTGGCCCAATCATGGATTTCAGCCAAGCCGATCCCGTCGGCGCATAGGCGCCGTTTTGACTTTTCATGGGTTACACCCCTAGCTGCTTGGCTTTGCGCCAGGACCAGAGAGAAGAAGACTGAGAGGAATCAGCGTGCAGGGCGGCCATTACGCGAAGCTTCCAGGACGCTGCAAGTGATGATGAATAGCTCATACTGCGTCCCTCGCTTCAATCTTGGTCTGTAACCAAGCCTCCACCTCAGCCAAGACGTAATAAGCAGCGGCTTGACGGCTTTCGTTGGCCTTAATTGGCTTCGGGAATGTCGGGTCTTTCTTGCGGAGCTTGTCTAGACCAGAGCGGGACAGGTCCAGCCATAGACAGAGCGCTGGCTGACGGATGAGAGCTTTCGGGGGAATTGTTGCTGGCTGCATTTGAGTGCCTCCGTATCGGGTACAGAGCCATTTTTGTTGAACCCCCGATTGCTGTCGCAGTGCTCAAAAGAGATTAGTTAGAGGCTTTTTTCCCCCTTTTTTTTTGCACGTCGGATCAGTTTTTCGATTTCGACAATATCCTCTGGCACCTCGACTCCTGCGGCAACGAGAAGCTCTCGGGCGAGTTCTGCAGCTCTGCGTTTGGTCATCTTCGCTAAGGATGACTGCCGTAGCTTGTCTGCGGTATCAGCCAGCAAAGCATCTCGCGGAAACTTCGGCTTCACGCCCCGAATAGTTGGAGCGGCTTCCAACTTCTGCTCGGTAATATCCAACACATCGGACACCACGGTGGCCTTCGCCTCAAGGTCAGAAAGCAAGCCACCGCTGAAAAAGCCCCCATGGCTACGCCAGCTGGCCTCGTTGATGAGACCCTCGACGAAAGGAGAGAAATTGCTTAGCCGCTGTAGCGCTTCACGAAGACTCAGGTGCGCCTGCTGTATTTCGCGAATTTCTTCGTGGCGCGCGGGTCCTTTTTCCGTTTCGCGGGTGACCGCTCTGTAGGGCCCAAGTCTTTCCTTGAACCACTCCTGAAGATCGCCGTCGTGATGTTCGGCCAAGTCAGCGATAATTGTCTGCGCAGCATCAGACAGGCTTTCATCGACCAAATCACCTGTACCCCATTCGTGTTGATTGTCGAATACTGGAAGTGCTTTTGATCGCTTGCCTCGTTTCGTCATGCTCGTATCCCCCGTATCACGCTCACAACATCAGTGTCCGATGTGCAAAATCGTAGGGTGTAATGTGCTTTTCCCGGTTGGCGTCAAGGTAGTCGGCCCACCAAGTCATCATCAGTCGGCGCTCTTCCAAGTGCTCAGCCTTGTGGATATAGGCGGCGCGTACGCCGTTGCGCTCTTGGTGGCTCATTTGCCGTTCAACCGCGTCACGCGACCACAGGCCGGATTCGACCAACGCGGAACAGGCCATAGTGCGGAAACCGTGCCCGCAAACCTCTATCTTGGTGTCGTACCCCATGCGGCGCAGTGACTTGTTTACAGTGTTCTCCGACATTGGCCGCCAGTGGTAGTGATCGCCCGGCAACACCAGATCAAAACGCCCGCTAAGCCGGCGGATCTGCTCTAGCACTTTAAGCGTCTGGCGTGACAGAGGGACAAGGTGCGGAGTCCCCATCTTGGCCCCTCGATGCGATCTCTTGACGCCCTCGATGGGTACCCGCTCGCCGGGAATCGTCCACATGCTCCGGGCAAAGTCGAACTCTGGCCAGCGAGCAAAGCGCAGCTCACTAGAGCGAATGAACACCAGCAGAGTAAGGCTTACGGCAAGTTGGGTCAGTGGGCGCCCGGTGTCGGCCTCGATGCGTTGCAACAGCTCCGGTAGTCGCGCCAAAGGTAAAGCCGGGCGGTGCTTGGTCTTGCGGGTAGCGGTCGCCCCAACCAGATCAAGCGCGGGGTTGTATTCGATCAAGTTGTGCTGAACGGCGGTTCGCATGATTCCGGTGATGCGCTGGCGCAGTCGCCCAACCAGATCAAGCGCGCCGCGTTTCTCTACCGCCTTCAGACAGACCAGCAGGTCGCGGGTTTTCAGGTCGGTTACGGGGCGTTTACCAAGCATGGGGAAAAGATCGACCTCAATCTCTTTCAGCACCCTGACCGCGTGATCCTTCGACCATTTGCCGGCCATACTGGCGAGCCATTCCCGGGCCACCGCCTCAAAGGTGTGCCCCGCCTCACTGGCCGCCTCGATCTTTGCTTGCTTAGCGCTCTCGATAGGGTCCTGGTCATGCGCCAGCAATTCGAGTGCATCGGCTCGACGTGCACGGGCGGCTTTCAGAGTGAGGGCCGGGTAGTTGCCGAACGTAGCCAGACCAGCCTTACCGCTTGGCTTCTTATACTTGAAGCGCCAGACCTTGGTGCCGGTAGCCTTTACAAGCAAAAAAAGCCCCTGCCCGTCGAACAGGGTGTAGTCCTTTGCGCGGGCCTTGGCGGCCTCGCATTTGGGGTCACTAAGGGGGATTACGGTGCGCGCCATAGGTATACGCCTCGATATCGAACCGATATATACCTAAACGTATACCTAAATCCTGGGGCTGTATAGGAACATACGGGGATATTCAGACACAAAAAAAACCGGCTACAAGGCCGGTTTCTCTAGGTTTCAGGTGTTTACGGGAACATCTGAAATCATACTATTGGTGCCCGAAGCCGGAATCGAACCGGCACGCCCTTACGAGCGGGGGATTTTAAGTCCCATGCGTCTACCAGTTTCGCCATTCGGGCGGTAGCGCGGTGAAGCATTCAAGAACGATCAAATTAACAATCAGTCCTTTTTGCTGCTGATGCGACAGGGGGAGAAATATATACAGCCCTTCCCCTCTAAGCAAGTTCACTGACGTCAAATTCAAGACAAAATCTTGCTGCGTACCGCAAATAAAAAAGCTCCGTAAATCAGTGATCTACGGAGCTATTTTATAGTGGAGGCCGACGTCGGAATCGAACCGGCGTCGATGGATTTGCATTCCATCTATAAATCGCAGCATTTCAATAGGTTAGCACTATATTCATTCCGCAATCCAGCATTTTTTCACAGTCTACAGCCCATGTGGGCTGCGGAACTCACTCTGAGTTGCGGAGCTATTTTCGCCCCTCCCCCGGCGTCCTACCGACCGAACACAATTCCCCAATGCAGGCACCTAAAGGATTGATATTTCCAAACACCATCAGAGGACTGTCAACCCCAGCCCGGCCAACAACATGCCGGCCTGACTCCTGGAGATGATCGCGCCCTTGAACAATTTAGCGTCGACCAAGCGAAGCCCCTGCATGCTTGCCTCACGCAGATCCGCGTCATCGAAGCGTGCATTATTCACTCGAGCCATAGACAGGCTGCCGCCTTCGACAAATACTGCCTTACGAAAATCGCAATAGGTCAGATCAGCATCGCTAAAATCGATCTTGTGCAACTCCGACTTGTAGAAAGAAATACCCGATAGCATGGCGCTGTTCAGCAGGCAGTCAAAAAAACTCAAGCCCAGGGCGGAGACATCGCCGAAGTTGGCCCCAGTGAGCTTGCATCCCTCAAAGCGCACATGGGCAACCTTGCTGCGTTGCCAGTTCGTGTTGTTCAGATCGCACCGATCGAAGCCAGAATCAGTGAGAGCTGCAGAGCGAAAAGTAGCTTCGCCAGCGCGGCAGCTGACCCATCGGGTATTGATCAAGTTGGCAGCGGTAAAGTCCGCGCTGGTTAAAATACACCGTTCAAAATGGGCGCCTGTCAGGCTGATTCGCGACAAATTCTGCCCACTCAAGTCGATCCCCACGCAACGCAATGGTAAAGATTGGAGGCCAGCCAATTCAGCCAAGGTCTGATCCTCCAGATCCTCAGGACCGACGTTGAAGTAACCATTTTGAGCGTGCATTCCTTCTCCTGAGGTTGGGTTTGAGGGAGAGCATCTTCTGGTCGATGCGCTATCAGGTCAATATTGATCTTTTTAACAGTGTGTGAGCAAAAACTCGCTGTAGGGATGGTTACCCTTTCACCTCTTGGCAGTCACTTCTTTTGCATAGGCTTGGCAGGCCCTCAGAGGGATTAACCCCCGGTCGCCGTCGTCGGTGATGCCGATAATTCGTTGAGCATGCGCTGAGTCCAGTCGTGCGCGTGTTCCTCCATGAACCACGCCGCCGGTAGCACCACACGCTCAGACTGCCTCGACCATCTCGCATCGCTCGGATGCAGTGAAGAGATTACGACCGAGCGCCAGCGCGATGTCCAGATGAGCAGTCGGATCCTGCGTTTCCGATTCGAGCAGAAGCTCGGAGGTCACGACGCATGCACCGCAATAATCAAAGATCCCATGGTCAATCTGCGTCTTCATTGCATCGGCATAACCGTGCCGTTCATAGGTTCCTCCGTCTGCGCCACCAACGCCGACAAGATGAACGCGTAGGTGACGAAGCTTCTTCACAAGCTTGGCATCTGAACTGAAGTCGAACGCCCAGCCGTTGCCGAACACGCGATCGATCCATCCCTTGAGAAGCGCCGGCATCGACCACCAGTAGATGGGATAGACCAGCACAAGGGAGTCGGCACGATCGATCCTGGCCTGCTCGGCAGCAACATCAGCCGGCGGTGGCCCCTCCCTGTGATGTACAGCGAGGTCGGCCGCGGAAAACCTCGGATCAAAACCTTCCGCAGAGAGGTCCGCGATTTCGAAAGAGTTGCCGGCATCAGCCACGGATACGCCCTCAGCGACATGCGCAGCGAGGCTATGGCTGAGCGACCTGGGATCATGATGAGCAACAACGATTAGCGCGTGCATGTCGAAAACTCCTGCTACTGATTGAGGGCGAAAGACGAAGGCTATATACTTTTGGTAAGTTACGATCAGAAAGTTACTTTTGGTATATACGCATGTCAAGCGCCGAATCGAGAGAGCAGTCCCCCAGTCTTCAGCCGCGTCGCCGCCTATCTAGAGAGGAGAGACAGCGCCAGCTGTTGGATGTCGCTTGGCGGCTGGTCCGGGAAGAAGGCACGGAAGCGTTGACGCTTGGACGACTCTCCGAGCAAGCCGGCGTTACGAAGCCCGTTGTTTACGACCATTTCGGTACGAGGCCAGGCCTGCTCGCGGCGCTCTATCAGGAGTTCGATGCACGCCAAACAACGCTCATGGATTCCGCACTCCAAGCGAGTGAACCTACGTTAGTGAGTAGGGCTACTATCATCGCATCGTCCTACGTCGACTGCGTGCTTCTCCAGGGCAATGAAATACCCGGCGTGATCGCGGCGTTAGCCAGCTCGCCGGAGCTCGAAAA
Source organism: Pseudomonas sp. NPDC087697 (assembly GCF_044743155.1). Taxonomy (NCBI): domain Bacteria; kingdom Pseudomonadati; phylum Pseudomonadota; class Gammaproteobacteria; order Pseudomonadales; family Pseudomonadaceae; genus Pseudomonas; species Pseudomonas sp. NPDC087697. The sequence continues at coordinate 14,576 of NZ_JBIUVW010000006.1, forward strand.
GATCAAGCGGGAGTACGAAGTGATCTTCATGAATAAATGCCGGACCGCCCTCGCCCCTTTTGCCAGAGCAGGTGATATTGCGCCTGCTGGTCTTCGGGCAATGCTAGGCGCGGCCGAGGCTCTTGCCCATGCCGCTGCAATCGGAGAAATCACCCCTGCGCAAGCGCAGGGCGAACTCTTCGAAACGATCGTCGCGATGGTCGATAGAAGTTCACGCGGCAATACTCACTATGTCGCCGAGACATAGTGCGGTCCGCCCCCCAGAAACACCAAAGCCCGGCACCACACCGGGCTTTTTTCTGCCTGCCACAAGGAGACTTAGGCATGACACCAAAGGAAAAAAAATTACCGTCACCAACTCACTCTTGGGCAGCAATAGTTGGATTATTTTGGGGGCTGGCAATTGCTGCCTGGATCTCCCCGCATGATGAATACTTTTTGGGAAACTTCACCACTTTCTGGCTGCCACATGCAGCTGTTCTGTCGATTTTGCTGCTGCTCAAAGCGCAGCGAGCAGTGTTTGCCGGTGCAGCTATCGCAATGGCGCTTTACTTAAGCCTATTCAGTCTCTGGTATTTCAAGGGGGGAGCTGCTGACTCCACGGCCATGGTCTGGCTGGGCTACTTTTTCAGCTTTCCGGGCGCGCTCATCGGAGCAGTACTCGCTATCTTCACCAAAAGTCCAACAAGCAGATCCATCGCGGTACTGATAGCGTTCGGCTGGGTAGCTCTAGGCATAGCAGTAAATCAAACGATCATTTGCTCTACTGTTATTTATTGTCTGGGAGGCTAGTGCCGGCAAGAGTTATGCGAGATGTAAGCATACGGCCAACACAGGCCGTGAACCAACAGATCGCCTGAAGCAAGAGAGCATTTCGGCACTGTTGTAGAGCATTTCGGCACAGTAACCCCCCTTTGTTCTATCTAGACTCGCGCTTCACTCTAAGACACAGATGAGATCGCGATGAAAATCAGATTAATCCTGCCTGCACTATCCATGGCTGTAGCGCTCAGTGGATACGCTGCCGACTTCTCGCTGACCAGCCGAGATATTGCTGAAAACCGACCGCTGACCAGCCTTGAAGTATTCCAGGGCTTTGGTTGCGAGGGGGGGGGAATACCTCTCCTGAGCTTTCCTGGAACAACGCCCCCGCAGGGACTAAAAGCTACGCGATCACGGTCTACGATCCTGATGCACCGTCCGGTAGCGGCTGGTGGCATTGGACTGTGGTCAACATACCGGCTTCAACCAGCAGTTTGCCAAGGGGAGTGGGTTCGAACCTGCCTACCGGTGCAGTGCAGGGGCGAACCGATTTTGGCCAGCCGGGATTTGGCGGGGCTTGCCCACCTGTAGGGGATAACCCCCATCGCTATCAATTCACCGTATGAGCATTGAAAGTAGATAGACCAATGCATCACCAGTTCATAATCATCGGCAACCCAGGACGGAAATCGTGTGTCTGGCCGCTTGCGCCATGATCGATTTCCAATACGACCAGATGCTCGTGACCATGAACAATTTCAAATCCTTTCAGCTGGTTTGCGCAGTTGGCAGGGGTAGAAAAAGCTTGGCTGTTGGGAGTGGTAACTCGCACAGATGTAATGTCGCGAAAGCCGTTGGGATGTTCAAACGGCTGCGCTCGTTCAATTGGAGCCTCATCTGGTCTCTTGGCAAACGAAAGAAAAAACCACATCGGTTCAGATATAGGCGCATGTCCCACGTCGACTTTCAGGGCAGCTGGTAAGTAAACAGGTCGATACTCCCAGACCGGAAATATTGGCTTCTCGCCTACGGTGGATGGTCTGAAGCAAATTCCAAAGGGCGCGGCGACTCCATCTGCGCACTTGAGGCGGTCAAAGAGTTGGGTTGGCGCTGTTAACTGACTTTGAGCTTCTAACTCATCGGTGAGATGTAAAAGCTCAATGAAAGAATTTCGGAAGAAGAACCTTCTATTGGCAGTGCCTTGGCCTGGGTGTACGTTTGGCGTCCCTTCGGCAAGCCCGAGGGCTTTCAGAGCGTCAGCGCCTCGACCGTCATCATTCACACAAATAAAAATGTGATCTATTTCCATCGTTAATTCCCTTTAATCCTGTGTTTTGATTGCCCAATTATTCGGCAACAGGTCAGCAACTTCACTCGCGCTGCGTCGGCAGACGTGTGAGCACGTCCTTCAGATAAGCATACGGGTCATGCCCGTTAAGCCGTGCCGACTGGATCAAACTCATGATCGCCGCCGCACGTTTGCCGCTGCGCAGTGAGCCCACGAACAACCAGTTAGAGCGCCCGAACTCCCACTGTCGGACCTGGTTCTCGACCCAATTATTGTCAATGGGCACCGCCCCATCATCAAGATAGCGTGACAGTGCTGTCCAGCGTTTGAGGCTGTAATCCAGGGCTTTAGCGATGGCAGAGCCTTCGGGTACGATCTGGCCACTCGCGCATCAGACTGAAGCTAAACGGCCTGAGCCCTGTTGAATACAGAATTCAGGCCGCTCAGGCATAGATGGATAATCGTCCAACTTTGTGGGGCCAGTTCAATTTAGGTGGACACCATGCCTGGGCTTAGCGGAGCCGGCTAGATGACTTTGCCGGACGCATACTGCGAGATGGCCAGAAACAACAAAGCCCAGCACTAGACTGGGCTATTTCACATCTGATTGAGTCAGTGAGCCAGGTCCCGTTACTCTTACGCTATCTCGTCAGCCGTTCGAGCTTAATTGACTACCGATGCACCTGGTTGCGCCCATTACGCTTGGCCTGGTAAAGCGCATCATCGGCGCGAGTCAGAAGGCTTTCCAGATTGTCACCAGGTTGCGCAAGGGCAACACCAAAAGACGCGGTTATCGTGTCGAGCACCTTGTCCGTGCCGCGCGCCTTGATCCGCAACGACTGTATTTTCAGGCGCAACTGCTCAGCATAATCGTAGGCGCTAGTGAGATCAGTGCACTCCCTCAGGATTATGCAGAACTCTTCACCACCATAACGCGCGGCAGTGGCGTGGGGTGTAAGTGAATTGAGTAGCACCTGACCGACATGTTGGAGCACACGATCGCCTAAAGGGTGACCGTACTGGTCATTGAATTGCTTGAAGTGATCAATATCCAGCATGACCAGAGCCACGCCTTGGGGGAAATCGTTCAGCGCTTGCTCCAGCGAGCGAGTGAAGGTAGTTCGGTTCAAGACCTGCGTCAGGCCATCGATTGTCGCATCCAGCTTTGCACGCTCAAGCTTATCTCGCAGGCTTTTAATCTCATTTTGAGCAGCATGCAGCTGGGAGAGGAAGTGTTCTTGTTGACTATGCATGAGCTGGGTGCTTTGTTGCAGCTCGCTCAAAATGCTCGGCAATCGCTCGTTGACTGGCTCCTCAAGCATTTCCAGGCAGCGTCCAAGACTGGCCTGAAAGTTGAGATTACCCTTCACGCTACGAGAGATATCGCGCTCCATATCATCAACCAGATGGATCGCCTGTTGTTGTCCGGCGTAAGCGTTCTCCAGTTCGTCACGAATGATGTAATCGCGAAAAAGCTTCGTAGCGGATTCCGGTGGGAAACAGTCGAAGTCTTTGACCACCCTGTCCAGGTGGCGATTGAGTTCTGGTTTCTGACCTTTGCTGTAGGTGTACCAGAGCGCGTAGTGCACGGGATTGGGTGGAATGTTGTGACGAACCATCAGGGGTACAGCTTGCTTGAGCAGAGCCGCCGCCTCGCGGGAGTCCTCGGGATATAGCGCTAGTACTGTCGCACGCGTCTCTGACTGGTTCATGACATCACTGTGGTTGTTTGTTATTGGCGAATGAAAAACAGGATGAGCATAACCATCTGTACGGCAAACGGCCATTCAACTTAAGCTGCACTGCGTATTGACCGAGTGCCGATCTGGTTTGACTACAGAAACTCATCGATGAGTACGAATCAAAAAGCCCACAAAACCCAGCACTGGACAGGGCTTCGGGATGAGCGTGGATCGCTTGTAAAGTATTCACTCAAAGGATGAACACGATGAACCGCACCAGCCATATCTGCCTGATGGCGACCTATAACGAGTGGATGAATGCAAAGGTTTATGAGGCGGCCAGAAGCCTATCCGATGAAGAGCTCTCAGCGGATAGGAAAGCATTCTTTGGTTCCATTCTCGGGACTCTGAACCACCTAGCTGCCGGAGATACAATCTGGCTAAAGCGATTCGCCAAGCATCCAGCCAACCACTCGGCACTGGAGTCGCTGCGGCAGCTTCCTGATCCGAAAAGCCTCAATCAATTGTTGTTCTCTAATATCCGAGAGCTCTCGGTGCATCGAGAGTGGCTTGATCAGATAATCATCGAATGGGCCCGCTCCATTACAGAATCCGATCTAGACCACACCCTCAATTACACAAGCATGAAGGGTGTACCAGCTGACAGGAGCTTTTATGGCCTGGTCATGCATTTCTTCAACCATCAGACCCATCACCGCGGACAAGTTACGACTTTGCTCTCTCAGGTCGGTGTCGACATAGGCGATACGGATCTGGTCGTTCTCATTCCATCCGAATCCCACACATAGCAAAAAAGCCCAGACTAGACTGGGCTTTTTCATTCGGTTGACCTTAGCTTTTCGGAGGTGCTTTGAGGCTATCCAATCGACCGCTCTCCAGCAAAGCCTTGTACTTCAACGCATCTGCTTCACTGTGATAAACACCTACAAGAACATCTCCTTGAAATACATCCCACATTCTGACTCCCGCGCTACTTGACTCATGAGACATGTGATGCTCATCGCGTTCTTTGATAGTAATGACCATTTGCACATCCTCTGGTTTGAGGCAGGTAAGGTATTTTTTACTCCAGTAATCCCCAAGATTCCATATCTGAAAGCCTTTACATCCCTTCCCTCGTTCCGCCTGTACGAATCCCCAGTAACGCCCTAACCCCGTCGGATAGTAGCCGCGGCTCCTCACACAACCAAGGAGCGGTCATGTCAATCAGAAGCCTCGCGAAAAAATCTCCCAAAAGATCCCGACAACTCCGGCGCCGTCCTCGGCTGGGGTGTCATTCAGAATGCCCCTTGGAAATTCGTCGACATCTAATTATCCAAGGATGCCGCCAAGGCAGCAGAGAAGCGAATCGAGTTCGACGAGAAGGAATTGCGGCACCGGGGTCAGGCTCGGCACCCGGCAGAAGCTTGACGAGCTGATGGCCTGGAACGACAGAGGACATGAGTGAGGTGGTGCAGAACCTGATCCTGAACGCCCATGCGCTCGGACCGACCCTGTCATACCAAGCAATCTAAAGCCCGCGCCACAAAGTTCAGATAAGTGAAAACGTGGCGCGGATGTTTCGGAATGAAAGTTTGGCCGAACTCAAGCGCGACCCGGTCGCATCAGGTCACGGAGGGCGGCGTCAGGCCAACTTGATCAATGCTCCAGAGACATCATCTCTGGCTTGCCGCAGCTCGCACGCATCCTGATTCAGCCGATGGACGACACCCAGTAGCCGCTGGCGCAGCAATTCGTCACCAAGCTGATCAATGGCCCGCATGACATCAACTGCTGCGGCCTCGTTATTGGCTGCAGTGAAGTCCAGTGTTTTACGCAGGTTTCGTGCTGATCGGTTCACTTCAGTAGCCCTCATGAATCAGGCCTGTACCCTACAACAGCAATGTTTCTTTTTAATTTCAGTTGTTTAGCTTCGGATGAGTGGCGCCAGACTGGAGATAACCTATGGAACTGCCGCGAATCGTCTGCCAGTTCAACTGCGGCGCTGCCTCGGCGGTGGCGACCAAACTCGCCCAGTTCCGCGACATCCGACCAAAGGCGGCCAGCGAAATCGTGAACCCGACAAAATGATCGAGGTTGCGGAACGCCCTTGAATAATTGCGGAACACTTCACTTTTCTGAAGGCATAAAAAAACCCGTAGATCATTGATCTACGGGCTTTTAAGAGTGGAGGCCGAGGTCGGAATCGAACCGGCGTAGGTGGATTTGCAATCCACTGCATAACCATTTTGCTACTCGGCCTCAAACGTCCGATGCTTAAAAACAACACCAAACGCATACAAACTGGAGATGGAATCTAGATTGTTATCTATTTCCAACCCTTTGATATCTAAAGGGTTTTTCTCGTTCCTGAATCAGGAATGGACGCAATTCTGGACGTGTTCGCCAGGCATGTCAAGGACAGGAAGAAAAAAATTCTATAGCACGCTACCGAGTGCATTCCACAACCTACAGACGACGTTCCGGAGCAATGCGTCCATGAGCATCGCTACTGGATATTTCACCATTCGTACCTACGCTAATCTGCGAGGGATCCAGGTTTCTGGCGTGCGGTTGAGTGAGGCACAAAATCGGCACGGATAACGCCGGCCTCACCAATACCAGCACTGCCACTCGGCGGGCTTGAGCCAAGTGCAAGGCAACCTGAATAAAACGTCTCAACCCATGGAGTAAAAATATGAGCCTACCCAGGAAATTGCTTGTCGGCGTTGCCTTGACCAGCCTGCTGCTCGGCGGTTGCACCTCAAAAATCACCGAGAAGGAACAATATTCAGGGTTTCTTTCCAACTACAACAACCTGCAAGAAGTCACCACACCCAGCGGCGAGAAAGCCATGCGTTGGGTAACCCCGTCCTGGAACCCAAACGCTTATAACACAGTGGCCTTCAAGCAGCTGGAACTGTATCCGTCACCCAAGCCCAATGAGCGGGTCAACCGTCAGACGCTGGATCAGTTGCAAACCTACATGACGGACAATGCCAAGAGCGTACTGAGCCAGAAGTACCGTGTGGTACCGAACCTTCAGTCGGCCCCCGCCGGTTCGCGAGTGCTGATCGTACGCGCCGCGATTACCGGGGTCACGGCCTCAAACGAAGGCATGAAATGGTATGAAGTGGTTCCGATCGCGGCCGCGGTAGGCGCGACTCAGGCGGCCACCGGCCACCGCGACCAGGACACCGAGTTGTACATCGAAGCCGAGATGATCGATGCGAGCAACGGCCAAACCGTGGCCAAAGTCGTGCGCAAGGTCTTGGGTCAGCAGTTGAAAAATGCAAGCCAGCAGGTTACCGCCAACGACTTCAAAGTGGCGCTCAAGAAGCTGACCAGCGACCTGCAGGCATTTCTCAAATAACAACAGGGTGCAGCGCCGACTCAGCCAGCAAGGCTGAGTCGGTGGTCACTACAGATACCAGCGGTATTCGCGCGCACTGATCTCCTGCAAAAAGGCCAGATGGTCCTGGCGCTTGTTTTCGCAGTACACATCAACAAACTCTGCCCCCAAACCCTCACGCAGCTGTGGCTGATGCTGCATGGCGCGCACGGCCTCGAGCATTTCCAGCGGAAAGTCGATTCCACTGCTGCGGTCGTCATTGAGCGCTGCGATCGGCTCGCGGCGGGCTTCCAGGCCCTGCTCCAACCCCACCAGTATCGCCGCCAGAACCAGATACGGGTTGGCATCAGCACCGGCCAGGCGATGCTCGATCCGCAGATTTTTCGAATCCGAATCGGGAATCCGCACGCACGCATCGCGATCCTCAAAACCCCAGCTGGCACGTGTCGCCGCGTTCACCGTACCGCCCAAACGGCGCAGCGCGTTCTGGTTCGGCGAAAAGATCGGCATGCAATGCGGCAACAGCTCCAGGCAACCGGCCACCGCATGCCGCAGCGCCTGCTGTTGGTTGGCCGCCAGCAGGTTTTTCCCCTCAGCGTCATAGAGACTGACATGCACATGCATGCCGCTGCCCGGATGCTGCAAGTAAGGCTTGGCCATGAAGCTGGCGCGATAACCATGCTTGAACGCGACGCCACGGGTGCTACGGCAAAACAGCGCCGCCCAGTCCGCGGCACGCAGGCCGTCATCGAGGTGACCAAAGTTGATCTCGAACTGACCCGGCCCAAGTTCGGCAGTGATCACTGTGGTATCGATACCTTGCGCTCGCGCCGCTTCGACCATTTCATCGAGCACAGGAGAAAAGCGAGACAGCCGCTCGATGTGCATGTTCGGCTGATCATCGGCATCGTCCGACAGCAGATCGCGAGGGAACTGTGGCTGACCCTCACGCAGCTGTTTATCGAAAAGATAGAACTCCAGTTCGAACGCCACCACCGGATGAATGCCTTTACCACGCAACCGCTCCAGCACCTGTGCGAGAACTTCACGGGGTTCGAAGACGATCGGCTTTTCAGTACCGTCCGAGGTAATCAGCATCTGCCCCAGTGGCTTTGATTCCCAGCTCACCGGTTTGAGCGTACCCGGCACCAGGCGCCGCAGAGCATCCGGGTCACCGTCGTTAAAACAGTAGTCGCCGATTTTAAATAACCCACCCTGCACACCCAGTAGCACGCAGTTCTGCGGCAGCTTCAGTGCACTGCCAGCAGCTACCTTTTCGAGCATCTCAATCGGATAGCGCTTGCCGTAGAAATGCCCAGGAATGTCCAGGGCAATCAGGTCGACATAGCGCACCTCGGGGTAGCGTTGGCGAAAAGCACGAACCTCAGCCAGCAGATCGGAGCAGGCAGCATCCATCGTTGTTGTTCCTTTTATTGTTATCAGGTGTAAACCCACAGCACGCGCGTGAGCTGGTCAGTGAGGTTGCCGTAGCGACAGTGTGTGTGACTGTCGAGCTGAAAACTGTCACCGGCCTGCAAGGTGACCGGCTCGTGGTCATCGCCCAACCACAGCGTCAACGCGCCTTCCAGGACGTAGCCGCCCTGCTCCGAGCTGTCGCTCAATTGCCGCTCGCCACTGCTGGCCCCGGCCTCCAGTTGGCTTTCGAGCATCGAGAACGATGCCCTCATTTTCGGCGAGACCAGAATGTCGGTAATCCCGTTGGCGTAATACAACGTACGACGCTCATCCGGCCGGGTCACCCAAGGCAACACCTTGGGTTTTGGCAAACTGTAGAAATAGGTGGTCGGCACCCCGAGGGCTTCGCTGATCGCTGTCAGGTCCGCCACGGTCGGCCGAGACAAGCCCCGCTCGACTTGCGAAAGAAAGCCCACAGAACGGTCGATTTTGTCGGCCAGTTCCTTGAGGGTGTATTTCTTGTGCTTGCGCAGATCGTGAATAAGGATCGCCAGCGCGGCGATTTCTTCTTGCTTGTTCATGCCAGGAATTCCGGTAGATGACTCATCAAATGCTGTCGCGCAGTCGGTACCAGGCCTTGCCGATGGCCTCCAATGGCGCTGCCAGGTATTTACCGCCGGGAAAGCTGCCATTACTCAAACCCTGGTACAAGGCCAGCTCATCCGCCTGACCAAGAATCGCATCGGACACGGCGCGGGCACCGGCCAGAGTCGGGAGCACACCATGCCCGGAATAGCCCTGTAGCCAGTAGAGGTCGCCACGCCGACCAATGTCGGGAGTGCGTTTGAGGGTAAGGTCGATATGCCCGCCCCAGGCGAACTCCAACTCGACACCTTTGAGCTGCGGGAAGACCCGCTCCAGATAAGGCCGTGTCGCGGCGGCGATGTCTTTCGGCATCCCTCCCAGATAAGTGCAGCCACCACCGAACAGCAGGCGGTTATCCGGTGTGCGACGAAAATAATCGAGGACGAACTGGTTATCGGTGACGCAAACATTGCTCGGTAGCAGTGCCGTGGCCTGCTCTGCGGTCAGCGGTGCTGTGGCCACCTGATAAGTGCCCACCGGTAACACGCAACTGGCAAGCGCAGGGTCTAGTTGATCGAGATAGGCGTTGCACGCCAGCACTAGGATATTCGCCCGAATGCTCCCGCGCTCAGTGGTTACCACGTACTGATCGCCTTCTTCGCGATAGCTCAGCGCTTTGCTCTGCTCGTAGATGCAGCCGCCAGCGCGTTCGATGGCTGCGGCCAGACCCAGCGCCAGTTTCAGCGGATTCAGATGCCCGCCTTCGGGGTCATAGAGCCCCGCCTGATAGCGCTCACTGGCGACCCACTGTGGCAATTCTTCCCGCGTGATGAACTGCAAGCCATCGTGACCCCACTTGTGGCTGGCCTCGCGCTGCCACTCTGTCAGGAGGCTGACTCGACGCGGCATGACCGACGTCCACAGATGTCCAGCTCGATAATCGCAGTCGAAACCATGGCGCGCGGGCAACTCGCGCAGCTCCTGCGCTGCCCAGCGCATGCCGTCCCACAAGCGCCGCGCGCGTTCATAACCCAGCGCAGCCTCCAGCGGCGGCATATCACACGACCAGCCGAGAATCGCCTGCCCACCATTGCGCCCCGAGGCGGCCCAGGCCACGCGACTGGCTTCCAGCAATGTCACACGCTTGCCCGCCAAGGCCAGGCGCAAGGCGGTATGCAGACCACTGAAGCCGGCACCGATGATCAGCACATCGGTGCTTTTTTCACCGTTCAGAGCGGCTCGATCCAACAGGCGATCGGCGCAACTGTGAGCGTAATAGCTGGCGACATGCTGGGAGGACTGCTGAAACATTCGGGCACCCATGAAATTATGTTTTTATAATTTCATGAAAAACTACAGAATAAATTTCACGAACGCAACACCCTGCCCACCCCTCACAGACCGGATGCCCTGTAGCAGCTGGCGAAGCCTGCGTTCGGCTGCGAAGCAGTCGTAAAATCATGCAACGCGGTCTTCCAGATCGACCGTGGAGGCAGGATTTACGACTGCTTCGCAGCCGAACGCAGCCTCGCAGGCTCGACAGCTGCTACGGATTGTGTGCTGGCTTAACTGGCGGGCAGTTGCTTTCTTCCAGTGTTTTATTCCCGCGCCAGCTGTTCAAACAATGCCGAGTACTCTGGAAACAGCTCGCCAAGCGTGCGCCGACTGCCCAATTCCATATCTACAAAATCAAACCCTGGCGAAACAGCTTCACTGATCAAGCCGTAAGCAGCCGGTCCATCCATGAGCTGCGATGCCTTCCAGACACCACCAGGCACGTGCAGTTGCAAGCACTGCCCGGCGGTGACGTCGCTGCCCATCACCACGGTTTTCAATGTGCCGTCCGGGTAGATGAGGAAGTACTGAATCGCATCGCCCACATGGTAGTAGTGAACGATGTCGGATTTGTTCAAATGAAAGTGGCCGACGGGAGACGTGCGGGTCAGCAGGTAATAGATCGAGGTCATCGCATAGCGCCGACCACCCACGGTCTCGACCATGGCCTGGCAATCGGACTGAAAGGTTCTGCGGTAAAAACCACCTTCAACATGAGGCTCCAGGTCGAGTGCGGCGACGATGTCTTGAGCGCTGGGAGTGTGTTTGCCGGGGCTGTTATCAGTCATGCGAAAGGCCATCAGTCAGGTTGAATCATGAAGTTTGCATAGCGTGCAGCTGATCGCAAGCGATCCAGGAAGTGTTGATGAAGAGCTTCGATGGTCACCCCCTTTCGCTGCTTTACTGTAGGGGTAGAGCCTGTCAAACGGGGCCTATGTTTCACTGCGTCTCCCCGTCACTGCCGACCCCAACGGAAAATAGCGCCCCGGAGAGTTGTCATGTCCCTGCACAACGTCGCCCGCTTTGCCGACCTTCGCGAAGACCGTGGTACTCGCATAGAAATCGGCTCACTGAAAATCGTGCTGCTGCGGGCCGGTGAACGGGTCTACGCCTATCAGGGCGAATGTCCGCATGCGCAGGCCCCGCTGGACGAAGGTGTTGTCTGCAACGGTCGGCTGATTTGTCCTTGGCACAAGGCGATGTTCACGGTCGAGGACGGCCAATTGTGCGAACCGCCAGCCCTGAGTGGATTGACCCGCTATCCGGTCAAAGTGGTCGATGGCGAGGTGCAGGTGGACGACCAGCCCTTTGCGCCCATCGAAGCAGCTCGGCTCCCTGACTCACGCCGCTTCGTGATTGTCGGTGCAGGCGCTGCGGGAACAGCGGCAACAGCCGCCCTGCGCGAACACGGTTTTACCGGCCGTCTGGTATTGATCGATCGCGAAACGAATCCTGGCTATGACCGCACGGTACTGAGCAAATACGTCCTCGCCGGAGAAATGTCTCCTGAAGAAACTCCACCGCTGCTGGATGAAAGCTTTTACAACGAACAGCAAATCGAGCGTGTTCAAGGTGAGGTCATCCGCCTCGATGTGGCCGCCAAAAGGGTTTCCCTGGCTGACGGGCGCACCTTCGACTACGACGCCGCGCTCCTGGCCAGTGGCGGTGAACCCAGGCCGCTTTCGGTAAACGGTGCGCATCTGCACAACATCCTGGCGCTGCGTTCGCGAGCGGACGCCGAGCGCATTCTCCAAATCGCAAAACCCGGCACCCGTGTGGTCATCATCGGTGCCAGCTTCATCGGCCTGGAATCGGCATCAGCCTTGCGCCGCCATGGCCTGGAAGTCAGCGTGGTCGCGCACCATGAAACGCCGTTCAGCACACTGTTCGGTGAGCGCATCGGTATGGCGATATTGTCCCTGCATGAAGACAACGGCGTGGTCTTTCACACCGGCACCCAGCCGAAAGCATTCGAGGGCCAAGACAACGTCGAGGCCGTTTTGCTCGAAAACGGTCAAAGACTTCCCGCCGATCTGGTGTTGATCGGCATCGGCGTCAGCCCGGTCACCGATCTGCTCGAAGGTGTTGAGCTGGACGACGATGGCGGGTTGCCGGTAAACGAAGACATGCGCGCTGCGCCAGGTCTGTGGGCCGCCGGCGACATCGCGTCCTTTGCATTGCAAGGTATCCCCACACGTATCGAACACTGGCGTCTGGCCCAGCAGCAAGCGCGGATCGCCGCGCAGAACATGTTGGGCGGTGAAACACACTATGCGGATGTGCCGTTCTTCTGGACGTATCATTTCGACAAAACCTTCGAGATGCTCGGTCATGCCGACCGATGGGACCGGATCGTTTTCGAAGGTAATCCCGAGCAGTACGCGTTTATTGCGTTGCTGTGCAAGGGGGAACAGGTCGAGGCGGTGGTCGCCTGCGAGTACTCGCGGCAAATGGCGTTACTGGCCGAGCGAATGAAACTGCCGTTGCTGCGCGAGGAAGCCTTGCAGACCATTCGACGAATCGCCGCGCAAGAAGACTGAACATCCACAAAAGGCGACGTACTTATTGGAACTATCGTCCTTAATTGCCGGCAAAAAAATAAAAACCGTACACATTCATTATTAATGGCGATAAGAACTCGTACTTCTTATGAGAAAAGAACCGAGCACACTATCCCTCATCGCCAATCCTAATATCAAACAGCCAAACCCCTAACGTGTCGCTATTAATAAAATAATATTAAAAATTTATCAGCCGTACTAGCGCATTGCCCATTGCATATTTATCAACGCCTGCTTAACTGCAAAAGCTGCTGATGACAGCAGTATCCGCAAACACCACGGAAGGAGTCGTTATGAGCAATTCAACTGGCCATAGCATGCCCCCCTATGGGGTGGCCATCCAAGGCGCGATCAAGGCAGGTAACCTGCCGCAAATGAAGACGCTGCTGAAACAACGCGATGCATCCAAGCCAGAACCCAAAGAGCTAAGTACTGCTTACGAGCAGTTGGCAAAGGAAGTCGCTCGCCTGGAAAAGCACTAACGCTTTTTCCACTCTATCTATTGCAATGGAGGCAATTATGTCTGGTTCTAATCAACAGCCTGTCGGCTTGTTCCCACTCTGCTATCGAATTGGCACTTCGGCACCCGGCGCACAAAACCTGGCACTCAATCTCCTGGTTTTTACACCTGAGCAGACGGTAAATGGAACTGCCGCAATCACTCAGGCAACCAACCCACCGCTGGATGTGCATTCCGATGTCTGGGGTGAGTACACCTACCTGACGGTCATGAAACCCGGCGTCAGCAAAATCCTGATCACCGTTCAAGGCAACCAGGGTGGCCCGGGCTCTAACTCCATCGTGAATTTCAAGCTGCATCTGGTGGTCGGTAGCGACTGGAAAGAAGGCGTCGCCAACTACGAGTATTTCAATGGTCAGCGCTGGGTCAAGGTCAATGCACCCGCCCATCTCGTCGAGTCGGTGCCCTCCTACGCCCATTCAGAGCCGTTGGAGCCCGGCCCGGTGATTCCGGCGTATTCGCCGATCATGCCGCTGTACGCCGCACCGATTCAGAGTGCCATTGCCAGCGGCAACCTGGCCCATATGAAAAGTCTGGCAAGCCTTGCCAAACAGCAACTGGACCAGCAACCACAGCTGCAGAGTGTGCTTGAAGCGGCCAAGGGTGAAATCAGCAGGCTGGAACGCCGCTGACCGGCCACTGAACGTGCCTGGCTTGTCCTGAATACAACTAAGGGAGTTGCACCATGTCAATTGGACTTTTTCACACCCGCCTCAACGTTACCAACTCGCTATTGGGCGCACCGGTTTTAACCCTCGATCTGCTGGTGGATACCGTCAACAAGAAAGTCAGCGGTGTGGCCAGCATTTTTCAAAGCACCTACCCACCCCTCAACTTCCGTGCCCGGGTATGGGGTAATTACTCCGAGGCCAAGCTGATCTCCGAGGCGGAGAACCACATCATCCTAACCCTGGAAGGAAGCCCGAGTGGCCCTAACAGCCAGATCGCCCAGACCTTCGATCTGCGGGGTATTTTAGGCGCCGATTGGGCCAGCGGTTTTGCCGACTACAAGTACTTCGATCAGGACCACTGGACTACAGTGAGACACGCAGCCGTCAGCCAAGCCCCGGCGTTGCGCCAAGAGCGCTCGGAGCAGGCGCACTATCCTCACTTGCCGCTCTACGCTGTCGCGGTACAGCAAGCGCAAACCAGCGGTGATCTGGCGCAATTAAAGGCCGTGGTGAGCCAGGGTGAACAACAACTGGCCAGCAGCGGTGCCTTGCGCAGCGCACTGGAGCAGTTGCACGCAGAAATCGCCCGTCTGGAAGCACGCTAACCGGCAATGCCCGGGCTTGGCCAAACCACCATTGACCGAGCCCAGGATCTTTCACACCCAGAGGTAAATCCGCTCGCGCCGTTTACGCTAAGGAAGGCGCGAACACTTCGATGGATTCGTGCCGCGTACGTGTCTGTGCGCAAGGATTTCCCATGTCAGACAATCGCCCTGCCCGCTACCTCAGTGAAACCGACCTCAAACGCTACGTGCCGGTCCATGTGGTCTGGGAAATCACCCTGGCCTGCGATCTCAAATGCCTGCATTGCGGCTCACGCGCAGGCCATCGACGCCCCGATGAACTGAACACCCGGGAATGCCTGGATGTCATCGATTCCCTGGCGGCACTCGGCACCCGCGAGATCACCTTGATCGGCGGTGAAGCCTATTTGCGCAAGGACTGGACTCAATTGATCCAGGCCATCCACGATCACGGCATGTATTGCGCCATCCAAACCGGTGGACGCAACCTGACACCGGCGAAAATGCAGGCAGCGGTGGATGCCGGGCTCAATGGCGTCGGTGTTTCGCTGGATGGACTGGCCCCGCTGCATGACGCCGTGCGCAATGTTCCGGGCTCGTTCGACAAGGCTGTGGACACCCTGCGACGCGCCAAACAATCCGGGCTTGCGGTCAGCGTCAACACCCAAATCGGCGCGGCCACCCTGCCCGATTTGCCCGAACTGATGGACTTGATCATCGAACTTGGCGCCACCCACTGGCAGATCCAGCTGACGGTCGCCATGGGCAATGCCGTCGATCACCCAGAGCTGCTGTTGCAGCCCTACCAACTGCTTGAGGTGATGCCTTTGCTCGCGCGTCTCTACCGCGAAGGTGTCGATCGCGGCCTGCTGATGAATGTGGGCAACAATATTGGTTACTACGGGCCTTATGAACACATGTGGCGTGGCTTCGGTGACGAGCGCGTGCACTGGAGCGGCTGCGCCGCCGGGCAAACCGTGCTGGCACTCGAGGCCGATGGCACCGTCAAAGGCTGCCCGTCATTGGCAACGGTAGGCTTTTCGGGCGGCAACGTGCGCAAAATGAGCCTGCACGATATCTGGCATTACAGCGAAGGCATGCACTTTGGTCGCCTGCGCGGCGTCGACGATCTCTGGGGCTACTGCCGAAGCTGCTACTACAACGATGTCTGCCGCGGCGGCTGCACCTGGACCTCGCACTCCTTGCTCGGCAAACCCGGCAACAACCCCTACTGTCACTACCGCGCTCTGGACCTTCAGAAAAAAGGTCTACGGGAGCGAATTGTCAAACTTGAGGACGCCGCACAGACTTCCTTCGCCGTCGGACGTTTTGACCTGATTACCGAACGCATCGATACCGGCGAGAAGGTCAACAGCGTCAGCGACAGCGGCCAGGTGATCAAACTGGCCTGGGCCAACCAGGGCCAGAAATCGCCTGATGAAGGACGTATTCCGCCTCAACTGGCCCTGTGTCGTGGCTGCTTGCAGTACATCCATGCACACGAAGTGACCTGTCCACACTGCGCCGCCGATGTCGCCACCGCAGAAGCCGAACACCAGGTAAACCGCGCCCGGCAACAAACCATCATCAATACACTGACCGGCTTGCTGGGGTTACCGCAAAACAACTTGATGTAGTGGCGATCTCGATGGCTGGCCTATACGGGAACACGTGCAAATAAAAACGCCACTCAATGAGTGGCGTTTTTAGTGATGTACATATCAGGTATCGAGGCGCTTGCCCTGGAACCTTGCCCGGTAACGACCCGGACTCTCACCGGTCCACTTCTTGAACGCCCGATGGAACGCGCTGGGCTCCTGAAACCCGATCTGTTCGGCAATCACCGTGATGCTTGCCTGGGTCTGGCGCAGCTGTTCAAAGGCAACACCGCGGCGCACTTCGTCCTTGATCTCCTGGAATGAACAGCCTTCACGCTCCAGTTTTCGGCGAACGGTGCTGGGGCTCAGATGCTGTTCGATCGCAAAAGCCTCCAGGGTCGGCCATTGGCTGTAATGGCTGTTGCGCAAACGCTGAAGAACCTGCGAAGCCAGGCCATGCTGGTTTCGAAAACGAATCACCAGCCATTGCGGCGCAGTGCGTAAAAATGCCTTGAGTGAAACCAGATCCTGAACCACCGGCAGTTGCAGGTAACGGCTGTCGAATTCGATCTCGGTGCGCTCGGCGCCAAAGGTCAGATTGGCGCCCCAGAGCATTGAATCATCACTGAGCGACAAACGCTCATGACGAAAGTCTGCACGATCGATGGGAATACGCCGCCCGCCCAACCAACACAGCAGACTGATCATCAACACCAGAAACGTCTCTTCACCGAAATGCGCGACGTCGCTGTTTTTCGCCCGAGTCTGCAAGCCGATGACCGCTCGCTTGCCACGTACTGTCAACGTGCCGCGAAAGTCACGCAGGAACAGCGCGAAATTGGCCAGGCACTGGCGCATGGCTTTTTCCAGGGTCGGCTCTTGAATCAATGCCCGACAGATCAGGGCAAAACTGCCCGGCGGCATGCCATGAGAATCCAACTGGAAGAATTCGTCGTTCAACTCTCGAATCTGCACCAGCCACAACGCGGCAAAAGCGCTGGCCGGCACCCGTGCAGTAGGCTGATCCATCAGTTGCGGATCGATTCCCACCTGCTCAAGTACCGACCGCAGGCGCTGCGGGTTCTCACGCAGGGCATGGATCATTGGATACATGAAGTAGACCGCCACCGAATCCGTTTCCCGCATGTGATCGTCTCTCTCCTCATCATCTGAAAGTGGCAAAAAACGCCATCACCCTTGAACAGTTCTGGCATAGGCCATCGGCGCTGCTGATTCTAGACTCGTGCCCAACAAAAAAGACCTATTTCAGGGAATCAACATGAACCATTCCGATATTTTTGTTGTGAGCGCGGTCCGTTCTGCCATTGGCAGCTTTGGCGGTTCACTCAAAGATGTGCCGCCTATCCAGTTGGCAACCGACGTTTGCCGCGCAGCGATTGAACGATCAGGCCTGGCGCCCGAACACATCGGTCACGCGGTGATGGGGCATGTGATCCCGACTGAAGCTCGCGACGCCTACATTTCCCGCGCCGTGGCGATCAATGCCGGGCTGACCAAAGAGACGCCCGCCTTCAACGTCAACCGCCTCTGCGGCTCGGGTTTGCAGGCGATTGTCAGTGCCGCGCAAAGTTTGATGCTGGGAGATGCCGGGGCCGCGCTGGCGGGTGGCGTCGAATCCATGAGCCGTGGCGCGTACTTGTTGCCGCAGGCGCGCTGGGGCGCACGAATGGGCGACATACAAGCCATCGACTACATGCTCGGTGTGCTGCAAGACCCGTTTGCCGGTTTCCACATGGGTATCACCGCGGAAAACATCGCCGAACACTATGGCATTACCCGTCAGACCCAGGATGAGTTGGCGCTTCTCAGCCAACAGCGCGCCGCGCGGGCGATTGCCGAAGAGCGTTTTGCCGGGCAGATCGTGCCGATCGAAGTGGCGACCCGTAAAGGTACGGTTGCGTTTGCCACTGATGAGCATGTGCGAGCGGAGGTTAACGCCGAACAATTGAGCCGTATGAAACCTGCGTTCAAAAAAGACGGCAGCGTCACCGCCGGTAATGCGTCTGGCCTGAATGATGGTGCCGGAGCCCTGATCATGGCCACCGGGAAAGTCGTGCAGGAGCAAGGCCTCAAGCCTATGGCCCGACTGGTGGGTTATGCCCACGCGGGCGTTGAACCATCAATGATGGGACTGGGACCGATTCCCGCCACCCGACTGGTGCTCAAGCGTGCGGGCCTGACCGTTGCCGACCTTGATGTCATCGAGTCCAACGAAGCCTTTGCCGCCCAGGCCTGTGCGGTAGCGCAAGAGCTGGGCTTCGATCCAGAGAAGGTCAACCCTAACGGTTCGGGTATCTCGCTGGGCCATCCGGTAGGCGCCACCGGCGCGATTATCGCCACCAAAGCCATTCACGAACTGCACCGCTGCCAGGGCCGTTATGCCCTGGCGACCATGTGCATTGGCGGCGGCCAAGGCATCGCCGTGTTGTTCGAGCGGGTTTGAGTACAAGGACATGAAGATGAATCTACAGAACATTGGCGTCATCGGCGCAGGCACCATGGGCAACGGCATTGCGCAAATCTGCGCACTGGCCGGCTTCAACGTGACCTTGTTGGACATCTCCGAAAGCGCCTTGCAAAAGGCGCTGGCGACCGTCGGCAAGAACCTCGACCGGCAAGTTGCCAAGGACTCGCTGACCGAGGAGCAAAAGCACGCGGCATTGGACAAGATCCGCACCAGCACCGACTACAGCACCCTGCACGACGTGCAACTGGTGATCGAGGCCGCCACCGAAAACCTCGAACTGAAGCTGCGGGTGTTGCAACAGATAGCCGCCCAGGTCAGCGCCGACTGCGTTATTGCTTCCAATACCTCATCGCTGTCGATCACCGAGCTCGCCGCCAGCGTAAGTTCGCCCGCGCGTTTCATCGGCCTGCACTTCTTCAACCCGGTGCCGGTGATGGGCTTGATCGAAGTGATTCGCGGCCTGCAAACCAGCGACGCGACCCATGCCCTGGCCCTGGAGTTGGCGCAACGCCTGGGCAAGACCGCGATCACCGCCGGCAACCGTCCGGGCTTTGTGGTGAACCGGATTCTGGTGCCGATGATCAATGAAGCGATCCTGGTGTTTCAGGAAGGCCTGGCCAGCGCCGAAGACATCGATGCGGGCATGCGTCTGGGCTGCAACCAGCCGATAGGTCCGCTGGCGCTGGCCGACCTGATTGGCCTGGATACGTTACTGGCGATCATTGAAGCCTTTTACGACGGCTTCAACGACAGCAAGTACCGCCCTGCTCCGCTGCTCAAGGAAATGGTCGCGGCCGGTTATCTGGGGCGCAAGACCGGACGTGGCTTCCATGCCTATGACTGAGCGTTGCTCACGCTTCGCCGAGAGCCGGGACAAGGCCCTGGAGCTGTTCGCCAGCAAGGGTTTTGGCCAGGTCGGTATGCGTGAGCTGGCAGCCTGCCTGGGGCTTGCCCCAGGCTCGCTGTATCACCACTACCCGAGCAAGCAACACTTGCTGCTCGACCTGATCGAGGAGTTTTACGAGGAATTGCTGGCAACCCTCGGACGTATCGAACGACAACCGCGAGACCTGCGCGCCAGCCTACAAAACGTCATCCACGCACACCTGAACCTGCATCGGGAAATGCCCTGGCATTTTCGTCTGGTGGAACGCGACAGCGGTTGCCTGAACGAGGATCAGCAAGCACGTGTGCGGCAGTTACAGGAGCGCTACGAACGGCAGTTGCTGATGTTCCTCTGCCCCACACCCCGATTCAGCGAGCAAGGGTTACTGGCTGCCGGGCACGCCATTGCCAGCATGCTCAACAGCGCACCCAGCTGGCTGACGCTACACCCGCTGGATGATCGGGAACGGGACGGATTACTGGAGAACCTGCTGACCGGAGCCATTGAGCGTTTGCTGACCCATGCCTCCTGTGATCTGCCAGAGACTCAGACCAAGGTTGCCTGAACAGAGCGCTCTGCGGCTCGCGGATGGCAACCGACCACCCGCGAGCCAGTAGCATCAAGCCAGCAGCTTGAGCTCGTCTTTACCGTACTTGAGCGATTTCTCGTCCGGAATCATCAGACCAGTGTGCTCGTTGCGCCCCTGCAGGATGAAACGCGCGTCCGACTTGCCCAACTGGGTAGCGGCCTGCTGGCTGTCGGCGCCGATCTCGCCCTTCTTCATGCGGTTGACGATCAGCCCCACCGCCGTATCGTTGAAGTCGCGCAGCATCCAGGCATCGCCATCGCTGTCGCCAGCCACCAGCACCGGACCATAGCCCTTCTGTTTAACCAGCACATTCTTGATGCCGACGGTCTTGCCCGGCCCGTAATTGAAGTGCCAATCCGGCTGATAGCGAGTGGTGTACTTGCCGTCTTCCATCGCCATGCGCAGGCCGATCACGTTCTCGGGCGGCACGCCGTATCCGTAATGAGGATTGCCGGCGAACACCCGCACCACATCGTCGATCGAGGCGGTGCTGACATAGACGTCGATGCCATTGGCGCGCAGCGTGTGCATCAGGCCACGGATTTCCTCATGGATGCGGATACCATGAAAATGCGTGTCCGCCACCACCCCTGCCTTGCCCGGCAACGTGCGTGAACTCTCGTACTTGACCTTGCGCAGCGCATCACCGATCGCGTAGTTGTTGGACGCTTCAGCCATCGCCTGCAATTCGGCCGTGGTCATGTTCTTGTAGAAGTACAAAATCCACTTGTAGCCGATCTCCACCGGGTAACTGTCGCAGATCGCGTCGTACATGAAGTAAAGCTTGGCGAGAAAATCCTTGTACTGCTCGCTGGCCTGGATCTCTTCCAGGCTCTTGTCGCCAGCAAGTCCCTTGTAATTGGCGTGCAGCCAACGGTAGTCAGCTTCCACGTCGCTGGCGATGTCTTCCATGGTGACCGGCTTGCCGTCCACCGTGGTGTAGTCCTTCATGAACGCACCGTTCGGCACGTCCTGGCGCACCACGGCGGCGAACTCATCGGGCGTCAGCTTGTACTGCAGATGATTGATCTGGTAGACCAGCAGCGCTTCTTCACAGTCGTTCATGATGCAGGTGTTGTCCCAGTCGAACACCGCATATGGGCGCTGCTCAGGACGATAGGACGCACTTTTGCTGCCGTGCTGGTCGATCACCGCCTGCAGGCGCTGAGTGTTGAGCGGCGACCAGCGCGCCGGATCCAGCGCGCTCGGCGTGGCCGGGGGCGTGGCGGCTTGCGTTATACGAGAGGACAACAACAGTGGGCTTACGACGGAAACGGTAGCGAGGGTGTTCAGAAACTGGCGACGCTGCATGGTATAGCTCCTACTTCTAGACGATAGGTTACAACCGAGGCGATGGCGAAAGCGTGTTTCGAAATATGGACGAGGGGGAAAAACCGTCCCGCGACGAGGCTATCTTCAAATACACAAAAATACAATATTGCCACAATATTACATTTTGATGATTCGCAGACTGCGCCTGAGCAATGCTTATGGGGCCGCACCAAACTTGACAGTGACCGACGCCCCTCCACAATGCGTGCTCGGACAGCGACTCAAACAGCAGGACACCCGGCATGTGGCAAGAAGAGCGTTACCAGCGGATTCGCGCACTGTTATCGACCTTGCAGCGCGTTACCACCGACCGCATCGTCACGGAGCTGAATGTTTCACGCGAGACCGTGCGGCGCGACCTGGTAGCTCTGGAAGACCTGGGGGAGTTGAAGCGGATACACGGCGGTGCCATCTGCGTCGAGGACGAGGCGCCCATCGCCGAGCGGGCGCGCATCAACATCAAATTCAAGCGTGACCTCGCGCGTGCAGCGGTCAGCCTGCTGTCGCACGGACAGACTGTGTTTATCGACGCGGGCACCACCACCGTCATCCTCGCCGAAGAGCTGGCCAAGCTGGGCGGGCTGACCGTGATCACCAACTCGTTTAACGTGGCGCTGCAATTGCGCAATCCCGCCGTGCCGGGCGGCCAGCATAACGAGGTGATCGTACTGGGCGGTTCGCTCGACGACCGTGCTCCGGCAACGGTTGGCGGCACCACGGTGGCGGAAATTGGCCGCTATCGGGCCGACCTCGCGCTGTTATCGCCCGTCGGCATCGACGCCCAGCGCGGTGCCAGCAACTACGACCACCGTGAAGCCGAAGTGGCGCGCGCCATGGCTGAGCATGCCGAGCGCGTGGTCATCCTCGCCGATTACAGCAAGATCGGTTTAGAGAGCCGCGTAGCTTTCTGCCCGCCAGAACGCATCGACGTACTCATCACCAACCACAAGGCCAGTACCGAAGCGGCATTCGCCGCACTGAACGCCAGGCTTAAACACATTGTCCTGGCGTAGCGGGCAATACCACTCAGCACCTGCCGACGAAAACACCCTGCACGTGAAATACCGCCCTGGCATAGAAGGTCATTTCTGATCCGCAGGTTTGCCGACAAAGCCCCGAGTCCCCGTTTGCCAGCAGCATGGAAACACCACTCACCAGGGTGAAAATCCTGAATTCGGCTCCCTTTTAACGCTGACGGCGTGATGTCAGCGCAAAGAGCCGCCAGTCGCTCTGACTGGATCAATTATGTCCCCCCGCGTAGCAACGCCAAGCCAAGCATCAGCATCCAGCCCTTTTTACACCTACCGAATATCAGAACTCTATGGCGGGCGGACACAACCATATCGTAGTATACCCCCCCACAGTATATTTTGATCTCAAGGTGCAATCATGGGCCACACCATCAAGGACAAGAAAAAGCTATTGAATCGTGTCAGTCGTATTCGTGGGCAGCTCGAAGCGATTGAACGTGCGCTGCACGAGGAGCGTGATTGCATTGAGGTACTCCAGCAAATCACCAGTTGCCGGGGCGCCATGAATGGTCTCTTGACTGTGGTGTTGGAGGACCATATCCGCACGCATTTGATTGATGCGGATTTTGCTGACGGCAAGGAGCCGACTGATGCCAAAGAGCAACTGATCGAAATCGTCCGCAGCTATTTCAAGTGAACTCAATATGAATAACCTGTATGAAGCACCGTTTAATGTCGGTCATGACCACGTCTTTCTAGGCGTGGGCCATGAAAAAAATGAGCGCAAGACATGGGCTGTGATTGCACTGTGCACGGCCATGATGTTGGCCGAGATCATCGGTGGGAACCTGTACGGTTCGCTGGCACTGGTCGCAGACGGCCTGCATATGTCCACACACGCCGGCGCCATGTTGATCGCTGCGCTGGCCTACACCTATGCGCGCAAACACGCCAATGATCGGCGGTTCGTATTTGGCACCGGCAAGCTTGGTGATCTGGCGGGCTTCACCAGCGCCATCATTCTCGCAATGATCGCCTTACTGATTGGCTACGAAGCCGTTTCCCGCTTCCTGTCCCCAGTCCCCATCCATTTCAGCGAAGCGATTCCAATCGCCATCGTGGGCTTGGCCGTAAATATCGCCAGTGCCTGGCTGCTGAGCGGTGCAGATCATGGGCATGACCACGGGCATAGCCATGGACACAGTCATGGGCATGCCGAAGGCGATGAACATGATGACCATCATGAAGAGATGCAGCGTATTGTCACTTCTGAAGGGGTGTTCGAGCTGTCGATCTTCGAAGAGGGTGTTCCGCCTGTGTTTCGCTTTAGCACCGAAAGCTCAGGCCCGAAGCTTTCGGCAAGCGATGTCAGCGTTACGACAATACGGCAGGACGGCTCGCGGCAAGTGTTCAACTTTATGCAGAAAGCCGGCTTTCTGGAATCCACCAGCGAAATTCCGGAGCCGCACGGTTTCAAGGTAGCCGTTGCCCTGCCGTCTGGTGAACAGATTGTCGAATTCACGGAGCATGCTCACGACGACCATGGCGTGGATAGCAGCGATCACAATATGCGAGCGGCTTACATTCATGTGATTGCGGACGCGGCCGTGTCAGTGATGGCCATCATCGGCCTGCTGTTGGCCCAGGCATTTGGCTGGCTGTGGATGGACCCGCTGGCCGGTATCGTTGGGGCGTTTGTGATCGCCAACTGGTCCTACGGCTTGATACGCCAGACTGGTGCAATCCTGGTGGATGCCAGTGCAGACACTCGGATTGAAGGCAAGATCAGGAAGGTCATCGACGAGGCCGGTGACAAGCTGGCGGATTTGCATGTTTGGCGGCTCGGCCCTGGGCATCTCGGCGCGGTGGTTTCGGTCGTCACACGCGAGTCGAATCGTACCTCGCAGTTTTACCATCAGCATCTCGCCCAATTCAAAGGGTTGTCCCATCTCACGGTGGAAGTGCACCCAGAAGCAGAGGTCTGAGCAATGGCTCTCAAATCGCCTTGCACCGAAGTCTGTAAATTCGATGGCAAGACCACGCTTTGCGTAGGCTGCTTGCGCACCCTGGAGGAAATTCGCGGCTGGAAAAAAATGACGGATCATCGCCGTCATCAGGTAATCAACGAGCGCTCAAAGCGGTTAGCAAAATTGCAACGAGAAGTGACCTCCCGATAGTCTGGATGCAGCTTTATGCGGCAATCCAAACGCACATTTACCGCGAGCGTCGATCCAGGCAATAGCGTTAGCTTTCAGTTGCTGCTGGTCGACAATCGCGGTAAATGAGGGGGCGAACAAAGACTTGATGCCAGGCACACAAACAGTCGTTTCATACCTTGAGCCTTCTGGCTATTGGCAGGCGACTTTTCTGAAGTGTCCGTCAATCATCAGGTGCTGATGGTCCCCAGGCAGGAGCACCTGCGATCCACAACCGTAGCGACCGGGCGTCTTAATATTTCTTCATCATGCCATTGCTCATATCGTCCTTTTTTTCCAAGCCCTCGTTCTTCATGGCGCCACCTTTATCCATGCTGTCTTTTTTCATGGAGTCACTTTTACCCATGGCGCCACTCTTCGTCTGGTCGCCCTTGGTCTTGTAGTGGTGCTTGGTCTTCATGGTATCGCTTTTCATTTCGTCCTTTTTCATCGTGCCCTTTTCCATCTGATCCTTGGACATATCATTCATATTCGTTTCAGCCGCAAACACTGGGGCGGCCACCACCAGGACAACGGCGGCAATCGCCGTAGCAATCAGCTTCTTCATGTCACTACTCCTGTGTAGTTCGTGTTAACGACAGCGGCAATGCGCCGCCTTTCAGAACAGCCTGTTGCTCAACTGCCACTGAACCAGTTGTAACCCTGATCCTCCCAATAACCACCGGGGTAATCGTTGGTCACAAAGATCTCTACAACATGTTTGGGATTCTTGAAGCCCAGCTTTGTGGGCATACGCAGCCGCAGGGGGTAACCGTACTCCGGCGGCAATACCTGTTCGTCATAACTCAGGGTCAACAGCGTTTGCGCATGCAAGGCCGTGGGCATGTCGATGCTGGTGTAATAGTCATCAGCGCATTTGAGTCCGACATATTTGGCACTGGTGTCGGCTCCCACACGTTGCAGAAAAGTCGAAAAGGTCACCCCACCCCATTTGCCGATGGCGCTCCAGCCCTCCACGCAAATCAACCGCGTGACCTGACTGGTGTGCGGCAACTGGTTCAATTCGGCAAGGGTCCAGCTGTGTTTATCCTGGACCAGACCGCCAACCGTGAGTTTGAAATCGTCACCGTCGATGTCCGGAATGCCGTTGCGGTCGTAATAGGCGTTGAAGGGAAACGGGCGTGTCATCATCGACTCGGGGTAAGTCGGTGCCAGTCTGCTCGGATCGAACAGCGCCGCCTGAACCTTGTCATTGAAGCGCGAGACCATTTTCAACATGGACTCCACGGAGTCGCTGTCATCCAGGCGACAGCCTGTCAGCAAGACAATCCCACCCAGCGTCCAGGCATGGCGAAGAAATTGTCTGCGCGCAGGTAGATCAAGTTCCTGCGCGACCGATTTGATGATGGCGGGGTCATCCAGCCCGTCTTTTCCAGATTGTCTGATCATGGTTTAGCGCCCGCGCAGCATGGCAATCAGGGTACGTGGCACGAGGGCCACCATCACCAGATGCACCACGGTAAAGGCGACCAGCAGGGCCATGCAGACAAAGTGCACGATGCGTGCTGAGTCATAACCGCCCATCAGTTCCCTCAGCAAAGGAAACTGCACGGACTTCCAGATCACCAGTCCCGACAGCACGAGCACAATGAGATCGAGCACGACAAACAGGTAGGCGAGCTTTTGCAGGGTGTTGTATTGCCGCAAGTCCGCATGAGCAAGCTTGCCTCTGAGGGCCGCCAGGAAATCATGAATGACGTCGCCGGGACGGATGGGGAAAAATTTGTAGACGATGCGGCCGGAGAAGATATTGAGCAGAAGGTAAATAATGCCGTTGACGAGCAGTATCCACATCGCCGCAAAGTGCCACAGCAGTGCTCCCGCCAACCAACCACCCAAGGTGATACTTGCGGGAATCTGGAAGGAAAAAATCGGCGAGGCGTTATAGATACGCCAGCCACTCATCACCAGGATGAGCACCGCGATGACGTTGACCCAGTGGGTCAGCCGGAGCCAGATCGGGTGAATGGTTTGGGAGCGACTCATATGCCCTACCCTGCCGGTACAGTGCCGGCGAATCCCCCCGGCCACCACGAAATGTGTTGGCTCTATCCCCCATGTTCAACCTGCATCTCCACTGGAGTTGCAAACAGCGCCGACCTATCGCGCATCTTTTAAGACTAGCATCGGCTTGGAGACGCGGTTTTACATTATTCGTCCTGGCACTTTGTGCAGATGCGCAGAGCGCGGTCATCGCGCTTATTACAAAATCCATATATAGACTTTTCCAAATAGTGCTGACGTGAAAGATCTGACTGATCTCCCAGCCCCCCTAGATTCAGGAAGGTTCAATGATGCCGCTCAGCAGACCCCGGGGGCCCTATTGAACTAATCTAACGCTGAGGCTTTACCCTGCATACGGGAAAACATATATTCGATAAAGCGCATGTGAACTGAAATTTCACAATGACCAGCAACAAACCCGACGTGTTCCGTCACACCCTTCACGAAATTCATGAGCGCATCGAGATGTTCGTCTTGGTGAAAAACAAACACTGAGAACCGATATGGCTGACCATCTGACTCCGACCACTGTTTTCAAATGTCTGGCTGACGACACCCGGGTACGCACGATGCTGCTCATCACCCGTGAGGGGGAGCTGTGTGTTTGCGAACTAACCTGCGCCTTGAACGAGAGCCAGCCAAAAGTCTCCAGACACCTGGCGCAGCTGCGTACTTGCGGCTTGCTTTCGGACCGTCGGCAAGGCCAATGGGTTTATTACCGACTACACCCGAATCTTCCCGACTGGGTACATCGGGTCCTGACCACTGTGCTGGAAAGCAACAAGCACTGGTTGAGTCCTGATGCCAAGCGCCTTGATGAAATGGGTGACCGCCCTGAACGGGCAGTCGCTTGCTGCGAAAGCAAGATCGCCTGATTCCGCCCTCGACTGCGAGATCGTCCGATGAAAATCCTGTTTCTCTGCACCGTTGATAGCTGCCGCGCTATTCAGCATCCAGCCCATATCGAATACATCGGCCAGTTCGATACCCAGTCGAACTCCCACTGACAACAGATACAGAGCACAACAACATGACTATCAAAGTTGGCATCAATGGTTTTGGTCGGATCGGTCGCCTCGCTCTGCGAGCAGCCTGGAGCTGGCCAGAGTTTGAGTTCGTGCAGATCAACGATCCAGCAGGTGACGCGGCAACACATGCGCACCTGATGAACTTCGACTCGGTGCATGGCCGTTGGAATTACCAGGCCGACTCCGAGGGCAACAGCATTGTCATCGACGGCAAACGAATCAAGGTAACTGCCAATAAGGCGATTGCCGACACCGATTGGTCGGGCTGCGATCTGGTGATTGAAGCCAGCGGCAGGATGAAGACCGTCGCTGTGCTTCAGGCTTACCTCGACCAGGGCGTTAAACGCGTGGTGGTCAGCGCTCCGGTGAAGGAAAAAGGCGCGCTGAACATCGTCATGGGCGTCAATCATCAGCTGTTCAATGCCGCGGAACATCGCATCGTCACGGCGGCGTCATGCACCACAAACTGCCTGGCGCCTGTGGTGAAGGTGATCCACGAAAAGCTGGGCATTCGCCATGGCTCGATCACCACCATCCACGACCTGACCAACACCCAAAGCATTCTTGATCAACCCCACAAGGATCTGCGTCGTGCACGGGCTTCGGGCATGAGCCTGATCCCGACCAGCACCGGCTCGGCAACAGCTATCGCCGAAATTTTCCCGGAGCTGCGCGGACGCCTGAATGGCCACGCGGTACGTGTGCCGCTGGCCAACGCTTCGCTGACTGACTGTGTCTTCGAGGTTGAGCGCGCCACCACCGTCGAGGAAGTGAATCAATTCCTGAAGGATGCTTCCGAAAACGAGCTGAAGGACATTCTCGGTTTCGAGGAGCGTCCGCTGGTATCCATCGACTACCGCACCGACCCGCGCTCATCGATCATCGACGCACTGTCGACCATGGTCATCAATGGCACCCAGATCAAACTCTATGCCTGGTACGACAACGAGTGGGGCTATGCCAACCGCACCGTCGAGCTGGCCAGAATGGTCGGACTGGCGGTCTAAGGAGCGGTCATGAAAGCGTTGTCAGCCCTCGCTCCAGAAGTGCGGCAGTACTTGCTCGTTACGGGTAATTACTGGACCTTCACCCTCACCGACGGCGCCTTGCGCATGTTGGTGGTGCTGCACTTTCACGCGTTGGGCTACAGCCCGCTGCAAATCGCGGCGCTGTTTCTGTTCTACGAATTCTTTGGCGTGATCACCAACCTGGTGGGCGGATATCTCGGTGCCCGGCTGGGCTTGAACCGAACAATGAACATTGGGCTGGGTATCCAGGTCGCGGCGCTGCTGATGCTGACGGTGCCTGCGGCTTGGTTGACCATCCCTTGGGTGATGGGCGCTCAGGCGTTGTCCGGGATCGCCAAAGACCTGAACAAGATGAGTGCCAAAAGCTCCATCAAACTTCTGGTGCCGGATGGGCATCAGGGCAAGCTCTATCAATGGGTGGCCATCCTCACCGGCTCGAAGAACGCACTCAAGGGCGTCGGCTTCTTTCTCGGTGGCGCATTACTCGCACTGATGGGGTTCAAGGGTGCGTTGTTGGCCATGGCAGGCGTCCTGGCACTGATCTGGATCAGCAGCCTGATCCTGCTGAAGAGGGATCTGGGCAAAGCCAAGGCCAAGCCCAAGTTTCGCGAAATCCTGTCCAAGAGCCGGGCGATCAATATCCTCTCAGCGGCCCGGATGTTTCTGTTCGGTGCTCGTGATGTCTGGTTCGTGGTGGCCTTGCCGGTATACCTGAGTAGTGTCTTTGGCTGGGACTTCTGGAAGGTTGGTGGATTCCTTGCGGCCTGGGTGATCGGCTACGGCATCGTGCAGTCCTTCGCACCCAACATCACCGGCAAGAAACGTGGGCACGTACCGGATGGTCGTGCTGCATTCTTGTGGGCACTTGCTCTGGCAGGTTTGCCCGCAGCAATCGCTCTCGGACTGAACACCGGGTTGTCGCAACAGTTGGTTCTGTTGGGTGGGCTGATGGTCTTCGGTGTGCTGTTCGCGGTGAACTCCTCGCTGCACAGCTACTTGATCGTGTCCTATGCCAAGGAAGACGGCGTGTCGCTGGACGTGGGCTTTTACTACATGTCCAACGCCATGGGGCGACTGATCGGCACCGTGCTCTCCGGGTGGGTTTATCAAGTGTATGGGTTGGGCGCGTGCTTATGGATATCGAGCGCTTTTGTGCTGCTCGCAGCTTTGATTTCTATTGCATTACCTCGGCACGCAAGTCACTGAGATAGGCGCGGCACGGACCACTAACAAACCAGGAAACAGCTCGTCGTACGCTTCTATTTTGTTCAGGTAATACTGGCTTAATTCAGGTCCTGTGATATCGCCTGAGTCTGCGCCTTTCGACAGGTTCCTTATGACTCGCGTCGAATTGTAAGAGCCATTTTCAACGACTACACTCCAGCCCATGAAACGCTACCTGCGGTTTTTCCTCATCTTCATGATTAGCCTGGCGCTTCCCCTCAGCGGGATGGCGGGCGTTCAGGCACCGACAGAGCCTTGCCCCATGAAAACCATGGGCATGGCGATGATGGACGATATGGGGATGGACTGCTGCCACGATATGAAAAGCCCCTCCGATCACGGCAAACCCTGCAAGCCGGGTCAGGAGTGCAAGACTGGCGGCATGCTGCAAGTCTCGATCATCAAGCCTCCCGTCAGCTTGTCCAGCCCCGTTGTGCTTTCCCTCTCCAGCGATTTCCTCCCTGCCCAAACCCTTTCAGGGGTGTGGCGACCGCCTCGCGTTTGATTCCTGTACCACTCTGAGTCCCATCGCACATTGATGCGATGGCATATCTGCGCGCATGTCTGAAGAGCCGCGCAGTGATTCATCACAGGAATCGTGAAGATGAACTTCCTACGTTATTGCGCAGGCTGGCCTCTCATGGCCGGCCTGACAGCAGGCGTTCTGGCATTGCCGAGCCTGGCCACCCCGCTGACACTCGATGAAGCCTTGCGGCTGGCCGAAAACAACGCCCCGTCACTGATCGCCCAAGCCGCCAAACTCCAGGCCGCCAGCAGTGCAGCCATTCCAGCCGGCGAACTACCCGACCCGAAGTTAAAGCTCGGCGTGCAGAACTACCCCATTGGCGGCCCCGAACGCTGGAGCATTAACCAGGACTCCATGACCATGCAGATGGTTGGGGTCATGCAGGAAGTGCCCAACCGCGACAAGCGCAAAGCACGTATTGAAGTGGCCGATGCGGCCGTTGACCGAGCTGCGGCTGAAGGCCGTGTCGAGCGTCTGAACGTCCGTCAGGCCACTGCGCTGGCCTGGATCAGCAGCTACTCCGTCGAGCGTAAGGAAGCGCTATTCCAGGATTTTTACAAAGAGAATCGTCTGTTGAGCGATACCGTCCGGGCACAGATCGCCGGTGGTCGTGCCCAGCCTGCCGATGCGGTCACGCCGAAACAGGAGGCGGCGCAGTTGGCGGAACAACAGGACGATCTGACCCGTATGCGCGCGCAAGTCCGGGCTGCACTCAAGCGCTGGATTGGCCCGGCCGCCAATGACCTGCCAACGGGTAGCTTGCCGCAATGGCCCGTCGAGACCTCAGGCTACTCCCATAAGCTGCAACATCACCCCGCACTGGCGGCCTTCGAACCGATGACCCGCGAAGCGGAGGCAAAAGTCCGTGAAGCCGAAGCGGATAAGCAGTCCGATTGGAGCTGGGAACTCGATTACCAACACCGTGACCGTCAGTTCGGTGACATGGTCAGCGTGCAGCTCTCGTTCGACCTGCCACTGTTTCCCGGCTCCCGACAAAATCCAAAAATCGCCGCCAAACACGCCGAATTGAACCAATTGGAGGCTGAGCGTGAAGCCATGGTGCGTGAGCACACCCAGCAATTGGAGGAGAGTCTGGCCGAATACGAGCGTCTGAATCGGGCCGTGCACCGCAGCCAGGAAAGTCTGGTGCCCCTGGCCAAGGAAAAGGTCGGGCTAACCATGGCCAGCTACCGCGCCGGTAAAGGTGACTTGGCGGCAGTCATCGCTGCCCGACGTGAACTCATAGAGGTCCGCCTCAAACAGATCGATGTCGAAGAACAGCGAGCCCTGACCAACGCACGCTTGTATTTCAATTATGGGGAAACCAGCCAATGAGCGCTCGAATCTGGAAAATGGCTGTGTTGACTGGCTTGTCGGTTGCCCTGGGGGTTGCAGGCGGTTACTGGTTCGCTCAGCAACGCATGAACACAATGCCTGATGCACTCGCCGCACAGAGCCCCAAGACGCAAGACGAACGCAAGGCCCTGTATTGGTACGATCCGATGTACCCGCAGCAGAAGTTCGACAAACCGGGCAAGTCGCCCTTCATGGACATGCAGCTGGTGCCGCAATACGCCGACGCAGCAACGAACGGCGCGGCCATCAGCATCGACCCCCGTCTGACTCAGAATCTCGGCCTGCGACTGGCGACAGTGACCCGTGGCGCCCTCACCTCCAGTCTGGACGTGGTCGGCGTGTTGGCATTCAACGAACGGGATGTCGCCGTGATCCAGGCGCGTACTGCCGGTTTTGTCGAGCGGGTTTATGCCCGTGCTCCCGGCGATGTGCTCAAGGCCAATGCACCATTGGCGGATATCCTGGTACCGGAATGGGCCGCTGCCCAGGAAGAATTCCTTGCACTTAAACGTAACGGCGATGCCGACTTGCTGGCAGCGGCCCGCCAACGGCTGCGCCTGACGGGGATGCCGGCAGCGCTGATTACCCAGGTAGAGCGTAGCGGCAAGATTCAGCCGAACCTGACCCTCACCAGCCCCATCAGTGGTGTGCTGCAAGAGTTGGATGTCCGTACGGGCATGACCGTGGCGGCCGGCGAGACGCTGGCTCGCGTCAATGGCTTGAGCAGCGTCTGGCTGGCGGTGGCCGTTCCAGAGTCAGAGACCGGATCGATCGTCGTCGGCCAGACGGTAGAAGCACGCCTTCCAGCCTTCCCGGGGACGGTGCTCAACGGCACGGTCAGTGCGATCCTGCCCGAAACGAATATGGACAGCCGCACCGTTCGCGTGCGCGTCGAACTGCCCAACCTTGATGGGCGTCTCAGACCCGGATTGTCGGCGCAGGTGCGCCTGAACCGAACGACCGAGCAAAGTGTGTTGTGGGTGCCGAGCGAGGCGGTCATCCGCACTGGCCGGCGCACTCTGGTGATGCTCGCCGAAGACGCTGGTCGCTACCGTCCGGTAGAGGTGCAGCTCGGACAGGAAAACGACGGCAAGACGGCGGTATTGAAAGGCCTGCAAGAAGGTCAACACGTGGTCAGCTCGGGACAGTTTCTGCTCGACTCCGAGGCTAGCCTCAAGGGCATCGTCGCAAGTGAGCGTCTGGAACAACCAGGGGAGCAACCATGATCGCCGCCCTGATTCGCTGGTCCGTCGCCAACCGTTTCCTGGTCCTGCTGGCCACGCTGTTCGTCACGGCCTGGGGCGTCTGGTCGGTTCAGAGCACCCCCATCGATGCACTGCCGGACCTCTCCGATGTTCAGGTGATCATCCGCACCCCCTATCCGGGACAAGCGCCGCAAATCGTTGAGAACCAGGTGACCTACCCGTTGGCCACCACCATGCTCTCGGTACCAGGGGCGAAAACCGTACGCGGTTATTCTTTTTTCGGCGACAGCTTCGTGTACGTGCTGTTCGAAGACGGTACCGATATGTATTGGGCTCGCTCGCGAGTGTTGGAGTATCTGAGCCAGATACAAAGTCGCCTGCCCGCCAGCGCCAAACCGGCCTTGGGACCCGATGCCACGGGGGTGGGCTGGATCTATCAGTACGCCCTGGTGGATCGCACCGGAGGACATGATCTGGCGCAATTGCGCGCTCTTCAGGACTGGTTTCTCAAGTTCGAACTCAAGACCCTGCCCAATGTGGCGGAAGTGGCCACGGTGGGCGGCATGGTCAAGCAGTACCAGGTACAGCTCGACCCACTCAAACTGGCCAGCCTGGGCATCACTCAGGCGCAGGTCACCGAGGCGATTGGCAAGGCCAATCAGGAAACCGGCGGTGCGGTGCTGGAGATGGCGGAAACCGAGTTCATGGTCCGCGCTTCAGGCTATTTGAAGACCCTGAATGACTTTCGCGCGATCCCGCTCAAACTCAGTGCCGGTGGCGTGCCGGTCACCCTGGGAGATGTGGCCACGATACAACTGGGGCCGGAGATGCGTCGCGGCATCACCGAACTCGACGGTGAAGGTGAGACCGTCGGTGGCGTGGTGATTCTGCGCAGCGGCAAGAACGCTCGCGAAACCATTGCGGCAGTCAAGACCAAGCTCGACGAACTGAAAAGCAGTCTGCCGGCCGGGGTGGAAATCGTCACCACTTACGATCGCAGCAAGTTGATCGACCGCGCCGTGGAAAACCTCAGCCACAAACTGCTTGAAGAGTTCATCGTCGTCGCGTTGGTCTGCGGGATATTTCTCTGGCATTTGCGCTCATCCCTGGTGGCTATTATCTCCTTGCCGGTCGGGGTGCTCATCGCCTTCATCGTCATGCGTCATCAAGGGATCAACGCCAACATCATGTCCCTCGGCGGGATCGCCATTGCCATCGGCGCCATGGTCGATGCCGCCGTGGTCATGATCGAAAACGCCCACAAGAAAGTCGAGGCCTGGCACAAGGCCCATCCTGGGGAAGAACTGAAGGGCGAACATCATTGGCACGTGATGACCGAAGCAGCGGCTGAGGTGGGCCCGGCGTTGTTCTTCTGCCTGTTGATCATCACCCTGTCGTTCATTCCGGTGTTCACCCTGGAGGCTCAGGAGGGTCGTTTGTTCGGTCCGCTGGCCTTCACCAAAACCTACGCCATGGCTGCTGCGGCCGGATTGTCGGTGACGCTCGTGCCGGTTCTGATGGGCTACTGGATTCGCGGACGGATTCCCAATGAGGAACAGAACCCGCTGAACCGTTGGTTGATCAAGATCTATCAACCGGCGCTGGACGCGGTACTGCGCCGACCAAAAATCACCATGCTGGTCGCGCTTTTGGTGTTTCTCAGCGCGGTATGGCCGATGTCACAGCTGGGTGGCGAGTTCCTTCCACCGCTGGACGAAGGCGATCTGCTCTACATGCCTTCGGCTCTACCAGGGTTGTCAGCACAGAAGGCAGCACAGCTGTTGCAACAGACCGACCGCCTGATCAAGACGGTACCCGAAGTCGAGCACGTTTTCGGTAAAGCCGGTCGTGCCGAAACCGCCACCGACCCGGCGCCGCTGGAGATGTTCGAAACCACCATCCAGTTCAAGCCACGCGAGCAATGGCGACCCGGGTTGACCCAGGAAAAACTGGTGGAAGAGTTGGATCGGGTGGTGCGTGTTCCGGGGTTGACCAATATCTGGATACCGCCGATCCGCAATCGCATCGACATGCTCGCCACCGGGATCAAGAGCCCGATAGGGGTGAAAATTGCCGGCACCCACCTGACGGAGATCGATGCGGCGACTCAGGCCGTCGAGCGCGTGGCCAAGGATGTGCCCGGTGTCAGTTCGGCCCTGGCTGAACGCCTGACCGGTGGCCGCTATATCGATGTGGATATCGACCGCAAGGCCGCTGCCCGCTATGGGCTGAACATCGCTGATGTGCAATCGATCGTGGCCGGCGCTATCGGCGGTGAAAACATCGGGGAGACCATTGAAGGGCTCGCCCGCTTCCCGATCAACGTGCGTTATCCCCGTGAGTGGCGTGACTCGCTCGGCGCCTTGGAACAGTTGCCGATCTACACCCCACTGGGGAGTCAGATCACCCTGGGCACGGTGGCGAAGATCAAGGTCAGTGATGGTCCACCGATGCTCAAGAGCGAGAACGCCCGACCTTCTGGCTGGGTGTATATCGACGTGCGTGGCCGGGATATTGCTTCGGTGGTCGCCGACCTGCGCCGGGTCGTCGGCGAACAGGTCAAGTTGCAGCCAGGTATGAGCCTGAGCTACTCAGGGCAGTTCGAATTTCTCGAAAGGGCCAACGCACGACTCAAGCTGGTCGTGCCGGCCACGCTGCTGATCATTTTCGTCCTGCTTTACCTGACCTTCGCCCGCTTCGATGAAGCTGTGTTGATCATGGCCACTCTACCGTTCGCATTGACTGGCGGCGCATGGTTCCTCTATCTGCTGGGGTACAACTTGTCGGTGGCCACCGGCGTCGGCTTTATCGCGTTGGCCGGTGTGTCTGCCGAGTTTGGCGTGATCATGCTGCTCTACCTGAAGAACGCCTGGGCCGAACGTGAAGACCTCGGTGACAGCACCGAGCGTGGACTGGTCGCAGCGATTCGCGAAGGCGCGGTGCAGCGCGTTCGGCCCAAGGCCATGACCGTGGCCGTCATCATCGCCGGCCTGCTACCCATCCTGTTGGGCAGCGGCACCGGCAGCGAGGTGATGAGCCGTATCGCTGCGCCTATGGTCGGCGGCATGGTCACCGCCCCCTTGCTCTCCCTGTTCGTCATCCCGGCAGCCTACCGCTTGATGCGCCGCCGACACCTCAAACCAGTGATGATTCGCTACTAAAAGCGAGATTACGGACTTGACCCTGCGTCCTGGAAGCCGGCTGCAAAAAGTCGAGCAAGGCCTGCCGGGTGTCATGCCAGGCCGCCGGGTGTTCCATATCGAGGAAGTGCCCGGCGTTCTTGATGGTATGGAACCGGGACTGACGGGCATGAGCGGCAAAAAGCCGGGCGTCTTCCACCGAGGTGTACTCATCCCATTCGCCGTTGACAAACAGTAACGGGACTTCGATGGCGTCGGCACAGGCAGCGTAGCAATGGATGTCCTGGGTCAGGACCTCATTGACGTGGAAATGCATCTGCCGGTATTCGTGTTCGGCCAGGCTGCTGACATGGCGGTGATTAAAACGTTTGAACAACGATGGCAGGTGCTTGCCGATGGTGCTGTTGATCAAGCGTCCGACATTGAGGCGATCACAGGCCTGGAGAAAGTTCAGGCCGCTCTCCAGGTAATCACGCATCGGCGTATTGATCCGCGCTGCAAATGAATTGATCACCGCCTTCTCGATTCGTCGCGGCCGCTGGGCCAGCGCCAGCAAGGTAGCCGCACCGCCCCAGGAAAAGGACAGCACATGGTGCACGGAAAAGTGCTCGATCAATTCCAGCAGTATTTCTGCTTCGTCCTCCTTTCGGATCGGTTGGCCATGGAGGTTGTGTAGTCTCGACTGACCGGCGTAAGGCTGGTCGTAGAGCACCACATTGAATCGCGGCTGCAGGTAGCGCACCGTTTGGGCAAAGGATGCAGTAGTTGCCAGCGAGCCGTTGACCAGAATGATGGTTTTGTCAGCAGCGGCGTTGAGATAGTGCTCGGTATAAACCTTGTACTTCTTGCAAATCTCGACGATGGCAGTTTTCGGCATCATGTCATTTTCTTCCCTGAACAAATTGGACTAAGCGCACAGCATGAGCGACTGCCCAGACGGCATTCATGACTGATCAGTCACTGACTGACCAGAAGTTCAGAGTTAAGCAGGGATTTTCCCGTCTGCAAGAACGCAGACGAGTTATTCCGTCGGGTCGCAAGCGATCAACCGATCTCGGAGCCCGGATGCACAAACCCGGTGCAGACACCTCGCCCGGGATTGCTGCCTTCGCATAACCCATGCACCTATGGGAAGATGCTTGCCGCCTTGAGTCGGCTGAGTTGAGTCGAGCCTCTCCTTTCCATGCCTGAAATATCAATCATGAACCGGATCACACGCGTATCAAGTACCCGTACCAAGGCGCTTTGCAGACTGTGTCTGTCGATACCGCTGCTGATGACCCATAACGCGTGGAGCGCACCCTTACCGATTGAGCTGTTTATCCCCGACGCACCCCCACTGACATTTGTCGATGATTCCAAAGGTCACGGAATCGTTGGAGATCTCGTCCTGATGGCCGTTGCCAAAGCCGGCTATGTCGCTCATGTACAGGCGCTTCCCTGGGCCCGATCGCAAAAGCATGTCAGTGAGAATCAGGACATCTTGATAGCCCCTTTGTCACGCACGCCAGAACGTGAAAACCGCTTCACCTGGATCGCCCCGATCATGCCCATGGAGCGAGCTTTTTTCAGCCTGGAGCAGCGGGTGAACAGCTTCGAAGAAGCCAGGAAGGCTTACCGTGTGATCGGTGTAGGTTTGGGCAGTGCGCAAGAGGAAATCCTGCGCGCACAAGGCTTCGGCAACGAGCAGATCTACCCGCTGACCATTGGTGACAACCCCGCGCAAATGCTCTTGAAGGGCCGCATCGATGCCTGGTTCAACGGTGTCCCGGAGAGTCAATACATCTGGCCAAAGGTGTCTCGACGCACACTGCTGATGAGTCCCGTCATGAACAGTGCGAATCTCTATCTGGCCTGCTCGAAGCAATGCTCCCCTCAACGGGTACAAGACTTGCGCGAAGCGGTTGAAACGCTTCGCAGTGACGGTACCCTGGCGCGTATACAAAAGAGCTATTTGTCGCAGTAGTGAATCCTGAATAAGCGCTTTTTCAAATCAGCACTGGCGGTCAAGGTCGGTGCCGGCCGCGTCATGCTGCAATCCCAG
Organism: Pseudomonas sp. NPDC087697; assembly: GCF_044743155.1. NCBI lineage: Bacteria > Pseudomonadati > Pseudomonadota > Gammaproteobacteria > Pseudomonadales > Pseudomonadaceae > Pseudomonas > Pseudomonas sp. NPDC087697. The sequence continues at coordinate 52,967 of NZ_JBIUVW010000006.1, forward strand.
GGCCAGACGCGGGGCGGTGCCAGCGCGGTGATCGGTCGCGGTACCGCGCTTCGGATCAAGGCGAAAATGATAACTACTTCTCTTAGGTAGCTGTCCGTTGATTAGTGTTTATACATCAGACCATGAAGAACCCCGAACCTTAAGCCTGGCTCGGAAGGAGTCATATGCGGGATGCCAAATACCTTGAACGCCGCCAGCATGACCACGAGACCGCCAGGCAAGATGCTCAGGCGATGGGTTTGCAAACCCGCCAATTTGAGTTGTTTGACATGCCCCACTTCGAGCAGACGCAACGACAGGCGCAACAGACCGCCGTAGGTGATACCGCTTTGCCCATAGTCGTTCAATCCGTTGGCCTTGAGCACTTTGGCCAGCATCCGTGCGGTACCTGAAGAGCCGATAGTCTGCTGCCAACCCAGCGCTCGATAACGACGTGCAACTTTTTCAAACTGTAGAGTGGCCACACGCTCAGCCTCCAGGAGCGCCTGAGCCGTGATGCAGCCCCCTTGAAAGTAACGCGCACCAAAGATGCCGCTGCCAATGGCAATGCTCTCGGTTACAAGGGGCTGAGTGCCCCTCCCAAGAATCAATTCGGTGGAGCCGCCGCCGATATCCACTACCAGTCGCATGCTCTCTGCACCCGGTATCGTATGGGCAACACCGGCATACACCAGTTGGGCCTCTTCATGCCCGGAGATGACGTCAATACGAAACCCCAGGTGCCGCTCCGCGCTGGCCAGAAACAGTTGGGCATTATCAGCTTCGCGGACGGCACTGGTCGCCACTGCCCGCACACGGCCCGCCTCAAAGCCGCGTAACTTTTTGCCAAATCGCGCGAGCGCTTGCCATCCCCGATCCAGCGCCAACTCATCCAGAGCCCCGCCTTGAAATCCCTCCGCCAAACGGACCGGCTCACGAAGGGTTTTCACTTCCTGGATCACGAACTGCTGGTTCCGCTTGACCGACTGACCAATCATCATGCGAAACGCATTGGACCCCAGGTCAATGGCCGCAAACAGGGAGGCGTCGCCTTTCATGGGGGATTCCTTGCAAATTCATCAACCAGAAGGCGGACGCCTGCTGTGCGCTCAAGGCGGTTTGCGAGGATCTTGCCATTAGTTCGATGACGCCAAGATGACACCCTCTAACCTTTTCAAATAAACAGACAACAGGCCAACCTGACTGGATAACCGTGATGCTCCGGCACACCCGCACGGACGCTGCTAGGCTTTCAATTCGCTCTGAGGAAATGTCGCCATGTCAGCAACTCCCCAACTGCCGGACATACTCGAAACCCTCCACGAAAACCAGCTCGCTCTGGCCGACGCCATTGAGTCGATAGCGATGTGGATAGATCAGAGGGGGTCCGCTGGCGTTTCCAGCACCGCTCTTGGAGCTATCGCCACACTCGACTTGAACGCCGAGTCCGTCAGAAAGGGCATTGAGTCACTGAGAAAAACCATCAGATGAACCCGATTAAGCAATTCCCTATGTCGCTTCCAACTCGATACTCAGATCTCAAAAGGGCAAGAGCTTTTTTGTCCAGGCTAGTAATTGACCTGAACCACCACACGAAGGGATTCCAGTGATGCAGATCAGAATCGAAGAAGCGAGTGCACCCGAAGGCTGGCTTGTCTGGATAGACGCGTGGTGCGTCAAATTTCGAAGTTATGCAGAAGCCGAAGCCTTCGTGAAAAAGCTGGAGGATCGTGTAAACGCAGCCCACCCCTTGCCTATCAGCATAAATAGGTCTGTGGTAGAGCTGTCTTGAGGAGCCATCTTCGCTGCGCCAAAAAATCGTCATCGTTTTGTAACTTTCTGACAGTGATACTCAGGCCATTCAACGCCTACTGTTTTTTTTGCTGCCACTTCAGGCAGCTTTTTTTTTGCCTGATCATTTTGGCAGCAGCTTTGCCAAGTCAACCAAAATGGTCATGCCAGGAACCTGGGATCACCAAATTCCACTCTGTATATTTTCACTATCTAGAAGGAAAAAAGATCTGTACCCGCAGCCCCAAGCCATTTGGGGCTGCATCCAGTACGACCTGAGCTCCGTGCTGTTCTGCAATCGTTTGAACAATTGAAAGCCCCAGTCCGCTACCAGAGCCTGTTTGATTGTTGCCTCGATAGAATCGCTCTAGCACCCGCTCACGATCCACTGCACTTATTCCTGGGCCGTTGTCGCATACCTCAAGCACGACACCTTGGTCTGTATCGCGTACTGCCACGTCAATCTTTGCGTGGGCACCCGCGTAACGAATGGCGTTGTCGACCAGGTTATTGAGCAAGATACGTAGCGTTTCGGGATTCCCGGTAATGCTGGCTGCCGTACTCTCGGCTAGCCCGAGATCGATACCGGAAGCTTCAGCCCTACGAACCTGATCACCGATCACCGATTTGCATAGCGCGGATAATTCGACGCTCTGCATGACTGGCGATTGCGCGTCAGGCTCCAAACGAGCCAAGGTCAACAACTGTTGTGTCAGATGAGTAAGACGTGTGACGCCCGCCTGTACCTCTGACAGCGATACCTGCCGGTCTTCATCCTGAGTGGCCCGCTGTGCCAACTCCACTTGAATGCTGAGTGCTGCCACTGGGGTGCGTAGCTCGTGCGCGGCATCAGCGATGAAGTGTTTTTGCATGGTGAAGGCATTCGCCAGACGTTCCAGCAAATCGTTGAGGGCATCGACCAGAGGTTTGACTTCGCCAGGCAACTCTTTCGAAGCGATCGGCTGCAGGCTATTCACGTTGCGCTCCGACAGTTCTGTCGCCACTGTTCGCAGGGGTTTGAGCCCGTAGCTGATACCCAACCACAAGAACAGGGCCAGCAAGGGAATCAGTGATACCACTGGCCACAGCAGGTGCACGGCTAGACCGGCGAGTTCTTCCCAGCGTTGATTTTGTGCTTGAGCCACCCGGATAAACTTGTCGCCACGCTCGCTGACGAACGTGTGCCAGGTTTGATCCCCGACCTGAACATCGCTCAGTCCAGTTTGCTGCGGTGGTGGCAGCGTGAGCGCGGAGTTGGTCGTAAAACTCAAGGCTCCTGCGCTCCAAACCTGAAGCAATACTTCGTCAGCATTATCATCACTGAGCGGACTGGGTTTCTTGCCTGTATCCGTCAGTACAACACGCTCACCAGGATCCACATTGATGTGTTCTGCGAGGTAACGCATTTGGTCGTTGAGCAGATCATCCAGTTCAAGGACGGCCCCCCAATAGGTGCCGATACTTGCCAGCAGTCCAGCCAGAAAAGTGGCTGGCAGCAGCCATAACAGCAGACGCCGACGGAGCGAACTCATGCGTCCTCTCCAATGTGGTAACCAACCCCTCTGACGGTTCGGATCACCTGCGCACCAAGCTTTTTGCGAAGATTATGGATATGAACTTCCACCGCGTTGCTACCAACCTCGTCACCCCAACCATACAGACGATCCTCCAGCTGCTCACGCGATATCACCGCATCCGGCTCTTTCATCAGTTCGTGCAGCAATGCATATTCTTTCGCCGATAAGCTGACAGGCTCATTGCGCAACCACAGCAGGTGCCGTACCGGATCAAGCCGCAACGGGCCACCCCGAAGCTCCGTCTGCACACGCCCGGATTGACGGCGACTGACGGCGCGGATGCGTGCAACCAGCTCCTCGATAGCAAACGGTTTAACCAGGTAATCGTCAGCGCCCTGATCAAGACCCGCCACCCGATCTGGAAGCGAATCGCGGGCAGTGATTATGATTACCGGTAAGGTCTCGTCGTGTTGACGCAGAACCTTGAGCACATCCATTCCATCCTGGCGCGGAAGTCCCAGGTCGAGTAGCAGCAACGCATATGGAGTGGTTTCCAAAGCGAGTACGGCGGCCTTCCCGTCCGTGACCCAATCCACTGTGTACCCTTCCTGGCGCAAGCCTTTTTGCAAGCCACTGCCGATCATCGGGTCGTCTTCTGCCAGTAATATTCGCATCGCCTGGTCCCTCTCCTCGCATCAGCGGTTCGTGCTGCAGTGTGCCGAAGTCTTGACTCTGCGCCTATCCAATCAAAGCCATAGTGCACCTGAACTACACGCAGCTTCGCCACCATCACTACTGACGTAATCCAATCGCCATGATAACGAGCATTAAGGGCTTTTCAATCGCGCGGCACAAGAATAATGTAGAGAAACAAACTATTTTTGAATGTATCTCTACATGAAAAATTGGCTCACGTTAATCCTCGGCTTACCCACCGCAAATGCCACCGAGCGCATGCGAGCCTGGCGGGCCCTGAAAGCCTCTGGAGCGGCGGTGTTACGCGATGGTGCCTATCTGTTGCCGGACACCAGCGCCTGTCGTGAAGCGCTGGCCTCTGTCGAGCGCGATATTCTGGCCATCAATGGCACTGCCTACGTCCTGCCTGTCGTCGACCCCAATGGCGAACGCTTCGTAGAGCTGTTCGACCGTAGCGATGAGTACAGCAAGCTTGGCGCTGAGATCGAAGCCTGCCGTGCACAGCTCAATACCGAGAATGCACTGGTGACCACCAGGCAGATTCGAAAACTGCGCAAAACCTACGAACAGCTGACCACTATTGATTACTTTCCCGGCAAGCCGAAGCAGCAAATCGACTCGGCTTTGCAGGAACTTGAGACCGCTGTCAGTAGAGCGTTGTCTGCGGACGAACCCCATAGCCACGACCAGCCAATCGTGCCGCTGAGTCTCGGTGACTTTCAGGGTCGCGTATGGGCAACACGTCAGCGGCCTTGGGTTGACCGACTCGCCTGCGCGTGGCTGATTCGACGCTTCATTGACCCACACGCTCAGATCCTCTGGTTGAACAGTCCACAGGACTGTCCGACCGATGCGCTGGGTTTTGACTTCGATGAGGCAACCTTCAGTCATGTCGGCAACCGTGTGACCTTCGAAACCCTGCAAGCCAGTTTTGAAATCCAGGAGCCCGGTCTGGGCCGCATTGCTGCCCTGGTGCACTACCTCGATGTCGGGGGGATCCAGCCAGTGGAGGCTGCCGGCATCGAACGGGTGCTGGCCGGGCTACGCGAAACCATTACTCATGACGACCACTTGCTGGCTGCTGCGAGCGCCATCTTCGACGGCCTGCTCGCAGCGTTTGTGAAAGAGGAACAACCCAATGACTAAGGTTTCTCCATCACTCGTTGAAGAGGATCTGCCCAGACCGGAGGCGATCAGTTTCCGCGAGGCGTTCTGGTTCTGGCTCAAGCTCGGTTTCATCAGTTTCGGCGGGCCGGCAGGACAGATCTCGATCATGCACCAAGAGTTGGTCGAGCGGCGGCGCTGGATCTCCGAACGGCGCTTTCTGCACGCCCTCAACTACTGCATGTTGCTGCCGGGGCCGGAGGCTCAGCAGTTGGCGACCTACATCGGCTGGCTGATGCATCGCACCTGGGGTGGCGTCATCGCTGGGGGGCTGTTTGTGCTGCCCTCGCTGTTCATCCTGATCGCCTTGTCCTGGATGTACATCGCCTTTGGCGACGTGCCGGTGGTGGCTGGGCTTTTCTATGGGATCAAACCCGCCGTGACCGCCATCGTCGTACAGGCGGCTCATCGAATCGGTTCACGAGCACTGAAGAACAATTGGCTGTGGGCCATAGCGGCGGCGTCGTTCGCGGCGATATTTGCATTTGATGTTCCCTTTCCGCTGATCGTGCTGAGTGCGGCGTTGCTCGGCTACCTTGGTGGCCGTTTTGCTCCCGAGAAGTTCAGAACCGGGGGCCACAGCGCCGCCAAAAAATCCTATGGCCCGGCCTTGATCGATGACGACACTCCGTCCCCCGACCATGCCCGGTTCAGCTGGTTGAGACTGGCGCTGCTGGCACTCATCGGCGCAGCGCTGTGGGCGCTACCGATGGGAGTCTTGACCACACTCTTCGGCTGGCAAGGCACCTTGACCCAGATGGGCTGGTTCTTTACGAAGGCGGCGCTGCTGACCTTTGGCGGTGCCTATGCAGTGCTCCCGTATGTCTACCAGGGCGCGGTTGGTCACTATGGGTGGTTGACCCCGACACAAATGATCGATGGCCTGGCCTTGGGTGAAACCACACCGGGGCCGCTGATCATGGTGGTAGCTTTCGTCGGCTTTGTCGGCGCCTATGTCTCGCAGGTATTCGGTGCCGATCAGGTATTTCTGGCGGGTGCCCTCGCGGCCACACTGGTGACCTGGTTCACCTTCCTGCCTTCGTTCCTGTTCATTCTCGCCGGTGGTCCGCTGGTGGAGGCGACTCACAACGAACTCAAGTTCACCGCGCCGCTTACCGGGATTACTGCGGCGGTAGTTGGGGTGATTCTCAATTTGGCGGTGTTCTTCGGCTATCACGTGCTGTGGCCCAAAGGGTTCAGCGGCACCCTTGATTGGCCCTCTGCGCTGATCGCCATTGCAGCAACGATTGCCTTGTTTCGCTTCAAGCGTGGCGTCATTCAAGTACTGATGGCCTGTGCGCTCATTGGTTTGGCAGTGCATCTACTGCGCTAGCGGGCGTACGGCGATCAATAGCACTCTGGCAGGCATTGGGCCTGCCGGATCATCCAGCCTACTGAGCTAGGCAGGAGGTGTTCCATGAGGTGGATTACCCGTGAACGACCCAAGATTGATCGCATCGCTTGTCCTTGGCTGATCACTCATTTTATCGATCCACAGGCCGAGTTCTTGTACGTGCCCAGCAGAGAGGTTCTGCGGATTGCCGCCGAGATAGACGCAACGCCTTACGACATTCCGGGCGTTGAGCTTTCCCACGTAGGTGAGCTGTGCAGCTTTGATGCGTTCCTGAAAAAGTACCAACTCAGTGATCCTGCCTTACAGCATTTGGCCAAAATCGTGCGCGGGGCAGATACTTCCCGCCTGGATCTGACACCACAATCGGCTGGGCTGTACGCGATTTCACTGGGGCTATCGCAGCGTTATGCCGATGATCACGAAATGCTCGTACAGGGTTTGATTATGTATGACGCGCTGTATGCCTGGTGCAAGGAGTGTCAGGCCGAAACGCATAACTGGCCTCCGCAGATGTGAAGCGCTCAGTTCAGACAGAAGTCCAGTTCTCGACTGAGCTTCTGTCTGAATGGCTGTGGTAGTCAGCATGCTCGTAACTCTACGTCCTTGAAATCAGAACTTCTGAGCAAGGGCCGCTAGGGGTTGTTCGACTGATGTGCCCCCCAGAGTCAACCTTAAGGTGGATTTAAGGAAGCAACCACTATGGTGCGTATCACTCGCACCGTGATCACAACGTGGTGCTTCCTAGTCTCCTGAACGGGTCTCCCCATGGAAGAGCTCAATCACTTCGCGAAGCTCTGCGCGCTCCGCCACTTTGTCCTCAAAGAAAATGCGAATGCATAAACATTTTTTTATCACTGTGGCAGTGCTGCTCACCGGCTGTGCGAGTTATCAACCGCAACCCCTGGTGCCTCAGAAAATGATGGCTGCCTATGAAGAGCGCTCTCTGACTAACCCAGAGCTTCAGCGCTTCATAACAGCGCGCCTCCCCAAAACCACTAGCGCCTGGGATCTGAGTAAATTAACTCTGGCAGCCTACTACTACAGTCCTGAGCTGGACGCGGTACGCGCCAGGTTTGCTAACGGTGAGGCGGCAACAGAAACGGCTAATCAACGACCCAATCCGTCCTTGTCGTTGCCACTGCAGTACGCCGATCAGCCGATAAAACCGTGGACGTATGGACTGGCCCTCGACATCCCGATTGAAACTGCCGGTAAGCGTGGCTATCGAGTGGCGCAAGCGCAACAGCTCTCAGACGCTGCCCGTCTCAATATCGGTCAAACCGCCTGGCAAATCAGGAGTCGTCTTCGCGGCGCGTTACTCGACCTTTACGCCGCCAGCCAGCACCACGCGATTATCGAGCGTCAGGTCGACATCCAGCAGAACATAGTCACCATGCTGCAGAAGCAGCTTTCGTTGGGGTCGGCCTCGACGTTCGAATTGAGCCAGGAGCAGATCATTCTGGAGCGTGATCGTAGCGACTTGGCTAATAGCGAAAAACTGATGCTGGACGCCAAAGCACTGATCGCTCAGACCATTGGGATTCCTCTCAGGGCTCTTGACCCCATCAGGCTAGACCTGAGTGAATTCGAGAGCCTGACCCCGCAGATCCCTGATAACACCGCCCGCCGCCAAACCATTCTGAATCGCACTGACATCCTGGGTGCCCTGGCCGAGTACGAAGCGAGCCAAGCCGCTCTCCAACTGGAAGTTGCACGGCAATATCCGAACCTGTCACTCGGGCTCGGATACTCGTTCGACCAAGGGGTGAACAAGTACAGCGTTACACCGGCAGGCATCACCCTCCCCCTGTTCAACCGCAATGAGGGGCCTATCGCGGAGGCCGAAGCGCACCGCAAGGAAGCTGCCCTCCACGTTGAAGCTCTTCAAGACCAAGCGATCAATCAGACCGACAGCGCTCTGCAGCACTATCACCTGGCCACGCAAAACCTGGCGCTCATCGACACCCAGGGGACGACCCGAACAGCAGCCTTTCAAGCTGATCAACATTCCTTTGATTTAGGCGCGATTGACCGACTGGCGCTATCACGGTCACGCCGTGCCGTGAATGTCGATGCTATGAACCACGTGGATGCAGTGGTTCAACTCCAGCAAGCCATCAGTCAACTTGAAAATGCCATCCAGCAACCACTCGATGGAATCTCACTTCACGCCCAGTCAACAGAGTCGGTCATTCGAAAATGAACACACCCTTTCGCAGCAAAACTTCTCGAATCACCCTGGCGGTGGTAGCCGTTGTCGGATTAGGCGCTTTAGGTTTTTTCTCTTATCAAGCCATGCAGGTCGCGCCTGTAACTGCGGTAGCGCCCCCTACACGGGTCACCACCGAAGGCGGTTTGACCATCGTCACGTTGGATGAAACGACCCAGGCAATTAGTGGTATTCAGAGTGAACCAATCACTGCGTCCAGGCATCAAGTGGAACATCTGGCTTACGGCAGTGTGCTTGATGTGCAAGGGCTCAATGATCTGAGCACTCGTTACGCTATGGCTCAAGCAGACTCAGCGGCGGCACAGTCTGCCGCTTCGGCCTCGGGCCAGGAATATGAGCGCAACCTCGCGCTGTTCAAGGCTAACCAGAGCGTGTCCATGAAGCTGCTGCAAGCCTCACAAGTCACATGGAGTACAGACAAGACCAAGCTGCAAGCCGCGAGTGCCAACATGCAGTCGGTACGCAATAGCGCGCTCCAACAGTTTGGTGCGCCCTTGGCCGGCATGATCGGAGCGCAAGACGCCCCTCTATTGCATCGGCTGTTGAATCGCGAGGACATGCTTTTGCGCGTTGTCCTCCCCCTCGGTGACGATCTGACCGCGCCTGAACAGATCGCGATTGAGTCCAGCGAACATCATCGGGAAACGGCTCGGCTCATTTCAGTCTCGCCTCAAGTCGACGCTTCGACTGAAGGCCGTGCATACCTTTACCGAGCGGCGGCGACCCTGCCAGTCGGTAGCAAAGTCGTTGCCTATTTGCCGTTACCCACACCTACCAGCACCAGCCTCGTCATACCTGAGGCCGCCATCCTGTGGTTTGGCGGGCAACCGTGGGCGTATGTGCAAATTGCCAAAGACCGGTTTACCCGCCGTCCTGTCGCAGACCAACCCCCCTACAACAATGGGTACCTGGTCAGCACCGGGTTTGAGTCTGGTGATCGTGTCGTGGTGCAGGGTGCGCAACTGCTGTTATCCGAAGAACAGCGTCCGCCCATCACCGCATCAGCGTGCAAAGACCCCGAATGTGACGACTAACCGGACGGTAGCGAATACACCATGTTGAATTCAATTATCCGCTTTGCTGTGCGCTTCCGAGGGGTGGTTATCGCCCTCGCCTGTCTGCTGGCAGGTTATGGCCTCTACACCCTGACTCAGGCCCGGCAAGATGTTTTCCCCGAGTTCGCGCCACCGCTGGCGGTGATTCAAACCGAAGCCCCTGGGTTATCGTCCGAACAGGTTGAAATGTTGGTCACCCAGCCGGTCGAAAATGCCATGGGTGGCACCTTGGGGCTTGCGAGCATGCGATCCAAATCGCTGCCGGGGCTGTCAATGGTGACATTGACCTTCAAGGATGGGGCTGACATTTACCGCGCCAGACAACTGGCTGCGGAGCGGCTCAGTACGCTCGCCGGTATTCTCCCGCACGGGGTCAAAACACCCGCGCTATTGCCATTAACGTCATCAACCAGCGTCACCCTGGTCGCGGGTATTACCTCGGACACCCGCTCGCTGATGGAGATGCGCACACTGGCGGAATGGACAATCAAACCGCAATTGTTGCGCGTGCCCGGAGTGGCGGACGTGATCGTATTCGGCGGCGATCTCAAACAGTTTCAGATTCAGGCGGATCCCAAAAAACTGGTGCAATACGGTTTATCTCTGCAAGACGTGTTGAGCGCGGCCCAGCGTGCAACCGGGGTTAGAGGCGCGGGTTTTCTGGAAACCGCTAACCAGCGCATCGTCTTGAATACCGAGGGTCAAACCGTTACACCCGCGCAGTTGGCGCAAACGGCGCTCAACTACCAGAAGGGTATCGCCGTACGCTTGGGCGATGTCGCCACGATAGCCTATGGGCCTGCTGCCGCAGTGGGTGCGGCGGCAATCGAGGGAACGCCTGCGGTGTCGCTGATGGTGGAAAGCCAATATGGCGCCGACATGATGAGCGTTTCCAGTAGTGTGGAACGCGCCCTGGACAGCTTGAAACCTGCGCTCGAAGCGGAACAGGTGAGCCTGCATCCGGACATCTTCCGCCCAGCCAAATTTATTGAAACCGCGATTGGTCACCTGCAAACGGCACTGCTGTTGGGAGGCGTGCTGGTTGTCCTAGTGCTGTTTCTGTTCTTGCTCAATATCCGCACCGCAATCATCTCGGCTACCGCGATTCCGCTGTCCTTGTTAACGGCGGTGATCGTGCTCCATCACTTCGGTGTGAGTCTCAACACCATGACCTTGGGCGGTCTGGCCATTGCCTTGGGAGAGGTCGTGGACGATGCCGTGGTCGACGTGGAAAACATCTTCCGTCGGCTACGCCAGAATCAAGCGCTGGAGCGTCCCGTATCACCCGCCTTGGTGGTACTGCGCGCCTCATTCGAAGTCCGTAGTGCAGTGGTGTATGCCACCCTGGTTGTTGCGCTGATTTTCCTGCCTGTTCTGGCACTGTCAGGGATCGCCGGGAAACTGTTCGCGCCCTTGGGGCTCGCCTACATCCTGGCGATTTTGGCCTCCCTTGTGGTGGCCCTGACGGTCACGCCGGCGCTGGCGTTTATGTTGTTGACCAGCAAGCCACTTCAATCGCAAGAGCCAAAACTGGTGCAGCGACTGAAGGCGCGTTATCTGAAAATACTCGCGAGCATCGAGTCGCACTCTCGCTCAATCGTCTGGATGATCGTCATTCTCTGCACGGTGGCGGCCAGCGCGCTGCCGTTTTTTGGCGGCAACTTCATACCGGAATTGAAGGAAGGACATTACCTGATCCATATGGCACTGGCCCCCGGCTCCTCTTTGAGCGAATCCATGCGAGTGGGCGACCGTGTAGCGCAGGAGCTGAGCACAGTCTCCGGCGTGCGACTGGTGGCGCAACGCGCAGGGCGTGCCAGTGAAGTGGTCGATCCGACTGGCGTTCACGTCAGTGAGTTCGAAGTGGATTTGAACAGCTTGTCCGCCGCAGAGGAAACCCAGGTCGTGGCGCGTATTCAACAAGTGCTGGCCAGCTTCCCGGGTCTGACGACGTCGGTGAACACCTTCCTGACTGAGCGGGTCGACGAAAGCATCTCCGGCGTCACCGCGCCGGTCGTTATCAATGTCTTTGGCCCTGACCTGGATGTGCTGGACAGCAAAGCCCAGGAAATCGCCCAGGTAATAGGTCGAATCCCAGGCACCATTGGCCTGAGAGTCGAGTCCGCCCAACATGTACCGCAATTGACCATCAGGCTCCGGCCTGAGCAATTGACCCATTGGGGGTTCGAGCCGGTCGACGTGATGGAGGCGATTCAAGTGGCTTACGACGGCATGACCGCCAGCCAAATCTATCAGGGCAACCAGACTTATGACGTCACCGTCTCGTTGGCTCCCACGGCCCACCACAGTGTCGCGACAGTCGGTTCACTGCTACTGCGTAACAGAACCGGAACAACGGTGCCTCTCAATCAACTGGCCGTGATCACCCAAACCACCAGCCGTTACCAAATCATGCACAGCGGTGGCCAACGCCTGCAAACAGTCTCGACCGCCGTACATGGCCGGGCGGTGAGTGACTTCGTTCAGGAGGCTCAACGGCTGATTAACAAGGAGGTCACCCTACCCAAGGGAACCTACGTCTTGTTTGCTGGAGAGGAGCAGGCGCGTGCGCAATCGCAACAGGACTTACTGGTTTACACAGGGGCTGCCATCATTGGGATCATGCTGCTTTTGTTCCTTGCCCTGAAAAGCCTGCGTGCGCTGGTCCTGGTCCTCGTGAACCTGCCCTTCGCCCTGGTAGGCGGTGTGTTGACCGTGTTGGTGTGTGGTGGGAATTTGTCATTGGGATCGCTGGTCGGGTTTGTCACCCTGTTCGGTATCACGCTGCGCAACTCCATCATGCTCGTCTCGCATTACTCAAACCTGGTGAATGAAGAAGGCATGACATGGGGTCCGGAAGCGGCTCGAAGAGGTGCCGCCGAGCGACTGGTACCGATCCTGATGACAGCCGTGGTGACCGCTTTGGGACTGCTGCCTCTGGCGCTCGCCAGTGGCGCTGCTGGCAATGAAATCGAAGGGCCCATGGCTATCGTTATCCTGGGTGGGTTAGTGACCTCGACTGCACTCAATCTATTGGTGTTACCAACGTTGGCTTTGCATTTTGGACGCTTTGAAAAGCGCACCGAGGAGTTTCCCGCTGACGTCGCACCTGCGTCATAACGGTTGTGCGACTTATCGGGAAGACACGTACATTGATCGCCTAACCAACAACATTGCATAGGCAGCCCGCGAATGATGACGTCCCTGGTCTCATCGGTCATCGAGTTCCTAACGGCGCATCCGCATGTCGCCTATCTGACGGTGTTTCTTCTGGCACTTTCCGAGTCAATCCCGATCATCGGGGCCGTCGTTCCAGGCACGGCCGTGATCCTCGCGCTCAGTGCCTTGGTGCCGAGTGGCGTGTTATTGCTCTGGCCGTTGCTGGTCGCCGCCACGTCAGGTGCTATCGCTGGTGATGGTCTTTCGTTCTGGCTCGGGCATCGATACCACCGCGAGATTCTTGGTTTCTGGCCATTGAACCGTCACCCTGAACTGATTCAGCGCAGCGAGGCCTTTTTCGAGCGTCACGGTGCCAAGAGTGTGTTTCTCGCGCGCTTCGTACCGGGCGTCCGCGCCTTCATCCCGCTCCTCGCCGGCATGATGGGAATGGCGGTCAGTCGGTTCTATGCGGTCAATGTTGCCTCGGCACTTGCTTGGGCTCCATCGCATATCCTGTCCGGTGTGCTCGTAGGCGCGACGTTCAGCATTCTCGGAGCGGCCGCCAAGCCGGTCGCGATCCTGCTGGTCGTTCTACTCGCGACGGGCTGGGCGCTCCTGCATATCGTGCGTTGGACGTTGCGTCGCGGCGTCCCTTACTTCATCGACGCAATGGGGCGGCTGCGGCGCTGGGCCGGCACCCACGACACTTGGCTGAGCCGCAGTCTCACCCATTTACTCGATCCTTCGCGGCCCGAAGCACGGATTCTCGCATTGTCGGCTGCGCTACTCGTCGGTGCAGCCTGGCTCTTCTTTGGCATCCTTGAAGATGTCGTCACCGGTGACCCGTTGCTGCTCGCAGACAGCGCGATATACCACGCTCTTCAAGATCTTCGTACAGCACTCGGCGATGCGGTGATGATCGCTATCACAGAACTTGGCGACACCACGGTCGTGGTGGCGGTCACGATTGTTGTCTTGCTGTGGCTCATGTACAAACGCGCCTGGCGTACCGCTGCCTATTGGCTGGTAGCGATTGCCGGTGCTTCGGCGCTCAACACGGTCATCAAAGTGGCATTGCATCGACCTCGACCCGGCGAGCTTCTCTACTCAGGGTGGAGCGCCTTTTCCTTCCCCAGCGGCCATAGCACGGTGAATGTCGTGCTCTATGGTTTCCTCGCCTTCCTCATCGCGCGTGAGATCCGCCCAGCATGGCGCCTCGTGGTCGCTCTCGGCGCAGCAACCCTGATATTTCTGATTGCCTTCTCGCGCCTCTACCTTGGTGCGCATTGGTTTTCCGACGTGCTCGGGGGGCTGGCATTCGGATCCGCGTGGCTGGCGCTGCTCGGACTGTGCTACCTGGGGCGACAAGCCGGACGCATTGAGCCAAAGGGCCTACTCGCCGCCGGATGTTCAGCACTGATTCTCGCCGGAGGATTCAATATCTATCGTAGCCATGCGACCGATAGCGACCGATACGCCGTCAACGTAAGAACTCCGTCCATGGCCGCCACCGATTGGTGGGCGTCGGGTTGGCAGCAACTGCCGGTGCGACGTATTGATCTGACTGGCGAGACGAATGAGCCACTGACGTTCCAGTGGGCCGGTGATCTGAAGGACTTGCAAAATGTCCTGCAGCACAACGGGTGGCGCAACTCGGCGGACTGGACACCGTTGAATGCCCTGAATTGGTTTTCCGTCCAGACCGATCCGGCAGCTCTTCCGGTTATTCCACTTTTCGCCAGTGGTCGCCTCCCCAGTCTGACGCTTGTTCGACCGAATAGTGGTAGCGCACTGACCAGCTCGCGCCTCGTGCTTCGAGTGTGGGTCGTCGATTTCGAGCTCACGAACGGGCGTACTTCATCGCTGTGGATGGGCTCGGTTGTCGAGGAGCGCTTCTATCATCCCCTGTCCCTCGTCACGTTGACGTCGACACAGCCTGGTGTGAATGCACCACGGGGCACGCTAGCTGCCGCTTTTGACGGTGCGCGGCTCCTCTCTCGAACCGCAGGCACGGCAGATGTGGATTGGGATGGCCAGGTCCTGTTAGCTCGCCACGGTAAGACACAGAAAACAATGTCCGACTGATCGCGGCGAAGGATTGACTGTCAGGATCCATCGCGCGATGAGCGCCGTTTTCAGGGATAGTTTCTGATAGCTCGTGATTCATCGCCACGCAGGTGCCGCAGACGCTGGCTCAGCGACAGCACCCAAACGAAGAACACCGGCACCCACAAAACCCCGAGCACCGTTGCCGCCAGCATTCCGCCAATCACGCCGGTACCGATGGCACGTTGGCTGGCCGCGCCGGCGTCGGTGGCCAGCGCCAGTGGCACGACGCCGAGGATGAAGGCCAGATCTGGGTCGATCCCACACGACTGGTGGGTTACAACCTGTCGATGGCCGACGTGAGCAAAGCCATCGCTGCGCAAAACGTGCAAGTGCCCGCCGGCAGCATGGGTGAAAGCCTCGCCCAGGCGGCGGCCCAGGCCGCGCGCTTGCGGTTTCGGCCAATCGTCATGACAGATGCGCATGGCGCGCTCGGCCGTGTACATCTGCACCCGCCCAACCCCTGCCACTCGGCGAATCTCGTTGTTGATGCCTCGCGCCGCGTAGTCCGCCAGGCCGATAGAGTCCTGCTGCCCGTCGGTGTAGGACAGGGTGTAGATCATCAGGAAATTGGCGCGCACCTGCTCGACTTTCAGGCCTTGTTCGATCACGGCCCGAGGCACACCTGCGTGATCGATCTAGTGCCGGCTACGCAGTCTCCCGCAAGCGTCTTGGATGCAAATCCCTTCGATGTCAAAGACACCGATCGCACGACATCAAGTGTTGAACAGGTCGATCTTTGAGCGTGAGGCCCCCAGGCCCTGTACGAAAAGAGACTGACTCAATTCTGGACCTATTAGAGATAGACCGGGCATTCACATGCCCGGCTTTTGCTTGATGACAAATCCGTTCTGGATAAGATCGGGATATCAGCGCCTGACTTTCAAGACGCGCCTTTGCTGGGAACGCGTTGCGCTGGATCATAGAAGAATGTCTCCTCAGCGATCCGCTCGCCTTCCCAGCGCTGGTATGCAAGTTCTTCCATGTGAGTAGCCGTTCCATCAAGCCACTCAAAATGAAAGACCCAACGAATGACGACGTTATCCCCGCTCACGAACACTGGACGTACGCACTTCGACGACACAGATTTGGCTCGCGCCATGACTTTATGTTCGTTCGCCACGTGCGCGCTTCGCCCAATCCTTGGCGGAGCCTGGTTCTCCTGCATCGAAGAGTCCACGGTGTAAAACTCCTCACACGCCTGGGCATGTGCATTCTGTTCAACTCGCGCGATGAAGCGCTCAAGTGTCTCGGCAGTGGGCATATTTTT
This sequence comes from Pseudomonas sp. NPDC087697, assembly GCF_044743155.1. NCBI lineage: Bacteria > Pseudomonadati > Pseudomonadota > Gammaproteobacteria > Pseudomonadales > Pseudomonadaceae > Pseudomonas > Pseudomonas sp. NPDC087697. The sequence continues at coordinate 69,288 of NZ_JBIUVW010000006.1, forward strand.
CTCGGGCGGATTAACGGGAAGTTTGACTAAGTATGGCCGGCGAACTCAGACAGGACTGGCGGTCGGCAATCAGAATAAACCCTACCGACAGCAACGCACAAAACGCACCCAATATGATCGATACCGAGTAGTTCTGGTAAAGGTCGAACAGCAGCCCTGCGGCGCTCCCTCCGATCAGGGCGGCCAGCCCGACCGAAATGTACAGTGCGCCCAGGATCGCCCCCAGATTCGCCGTGCCGAACCAGCTGGCAGCCACCGATGGATAGAGGGATATGCAGCCACCATTGGCCACGCCGAAACAAATGGCGAACAGCGCCAGCGTGACGAATGTATGGGCTCCGAGCCACAGGAGACTGAGCAGCGCCAGCGAGAAGGTCAGAACGATCAACAGGCGACGCACGCCCATCCGGTCACCGATACTCCCCAGAAACAACCGGCCGGCTACGTTGCCGACGCCGATCAGCCCAATCAACAAATTGGCCTGGGTGGCGGAAATGCCAAACTGGCGAGCGTAGGGGTTGATGTGCACAAGCGCGAGAAACAACCCGACCGAGCCCAAAAAAATCGCCCCGAAGTACCACCAGAATCGCCCCGTACTCGCGGCTTCGGCCAAGCGCATGCCGCTGGGGGCCGCCTGAGGCCCGCCGCTCGCCGAGGGGGCGAGGCCATCCGGCAAAAGGCCTAGCTCCTGGGGATTGCTCCTGACCAGCGACGCCACCAGCAGGCCAACGACAAGAATGGCTACGGCGAAGATCTGCATCGTCGACTCCCAGGAAAAGTGCTGCATCAACAGCCCGGCAGCTGTCGGTCCGACAAAAGTCCCGACACCGGTTCCCGCCAGCGCTATACCCGAAGCCTTGCTGCGGCTCTTGATGAACCAGCGCTGGACCGCTGCCACCGTCGGTACATACACCAGACCGACCCCCAATCCGACCAGGGAGCAGAAGCACACCAGGAACAGTTGCAACGAGCCGGAAGCAAGGCTACCGAGAAAAAAACCGAGCGCCAGAAAGATGATGCCGGCGCAGACCACGACCCGGGTCGAGATGCGATCCGCCAGAGATCCGGAAAAGACCCCTACCGCGTAGTAGATGAAGGCGGTCAGTGAAAACACCGATGCCACGGAAAAACGCCCCACATCGAAGTTGGACTGGATCTGCGAAAAAAACGCCCCGAAGGAGTAGGCGCCGCCAAAGATAAGTGCCAGCAGCAGATGTGCCGCGAACACTACGTACCATCCTGGAAATACTTTGGTTTTCATCACGGTTTGCTCTCGGATCTTTATGGCGCGGACGCGCCGGCATCATCAATGCCCCCCAGCTTCATCAGGTGTTCCCCGTACATATCCGTCAATGGTGGGCATATAGACTTGTACATACATGTATGCAACTTTGCGGCCAACCACTCTCCATTCGTCTTTGCCCAGGTACCCCAGAGCGCCTGAAAGCCGCACAACACACTGGATCAAATATAAAAAAGCGAAAAAAACAGCCCCCCACCCGATCTTTGGACTGGTGAGTCCTGAGGTATTTTTTTGCGCCACAGCGAGATATTAGGTAACAAGTTGCCGGGAATCGGTGCATGGCAGTGACAGCTGATATCTCGGTTATCCAGAAATACAAAAGTTAACATCCGGTTGCAGCACGAAGGCTGCCGCTTACCCCTCCTAGTTCGGGTCCAACAATCCGCCACTCCAGTTGCGCGACACCCGGGCTCCGGTGAATTTCGCCACCACCATGCCCTGAGGCACCAGCCGATCCCGATAGCGTGTCACCATCCGCCCCGCTTGCTCGGCACACAGCACCACTTCGGAAGACGGATCACCCGGCCGCCCCAGAATCCGCGCAAACCGCTGCCCTTCTTCGACGAAATCGCCCAGCTCTTTTTCAAAGACCAGCACCCCGGACTGCGGCGCGAGAATAGTCTCCATATGGCCCATTTCCATTGCCTCGACGGGCCAGTCACCGGGTGACAGCGCCTCATCGATTACCCCACAACCGCAAAGCCAGACGTACAGCCCCGCGGCATCCTGTTCGGCAAACCGATCGCTGACATCACCCTGCCCGCGCAATTCCAGCGTCGCCGCCAAGTGCTGGTCCGTGACGCCATCACGCAGCCAGGGCGCAATGATGGTTTCCTCGAAGGAGCCATCGCCACCTTCATCCCAGATGATCGCCACATCCATCTTCATCGCCGCCGCCAGTTCGCGGCCACGTGGCCAGAAACTGCGGTGAACGTAGAGGTACGGTATTGCCTCGTCATCGGTGTGCAGATCGAGCATTAAATCCGCCATGGCCGCCAGTTGTACCAGGCTTTTTTGCCATGCCTGGACATTGGTCGAAGGTCGGGCCATTGCTGTCGACTGGTCGAACGAACGGTTGAAGTTATGGCCGGTGGCGTCGTGAAACCGACCGAGAATTCGCCCTTGGCGAAACTGCCCGATGCCCAGGGGATTGGCCTGTGGCACCACTGTCACGCTGCCCTTGAGGCGGCCCTCGGCCTCGGCGACCTGAAGCCGCTGCATCAGCACATGCAAGACCAGCATCCCGGCGATTTCATCGGCATGTACCCCGGCCTGCAAGTGCACCTTCGGTCCGCTGCCATCGCCCTCAAAACGCCAGGCGCCGACCCGCACTGCGTCACCGTTATTGTTGCGAACACTGAACGAAATATCCTGCGCCATACACTTGCCCTCCCGTCATGACCGTTAAAACCCGATGCCGCCTTCACTGGAGATTGAACGCACGTTCAACTAAGCTCGCCCATCAGGATCTGCATCCAAGGACTGTCACGTGACCACCCCCTCTCCAAAAAACCGCCGCGCTGAACCCGACGAGCGCCGCGAAATGCTGATTGCCGCCACCATGCGTTGCCTGGTCCGCGACGGTCACGCCGGTATTTCCGTGCGTCGCATCGCCACCGAGGCCGGGGTGTCCGTCGGCCTGCTTAATCATCATTTCGGTACCATCGATGCACTGATCGCCGACACTTACCAAAAGCTCGCGAGCGAACTGACCACCGCCCTGCTCCAGGAAATCGAGCAGGCCGGCACGCCTGCCGAAAAGATGGACGCGTTCCTTACAGGCTCTTTTTCGCCCCGGGTCATGGACCCGCAATTGCTCGGAGTCTGGGTGGTGTTCTGGAGCCTGATCCGCCATTCCGAACACGTCAGCCAGTCCCACGAAAAAAGCTACCGCGCCTACCTCGATCTGCTCCGCCAACTGCTGGACGGACTGGCGGCAAGCGAAGGTTTCGTGATCCACGACACCCGCCTGGCCGCCATCGGCTTATCGGCGATGCTCGACGGACTCTGGATCGAATGGTGCCTGAACCCCGAAACCTTCAGCCCCGCCAACGGCCTCCATATCTGTCGTTGCTGGATAAAGGGATTGCGTCACGGAGCATTCAGCGCCAACGACGTCCTGTGACGGGTGGCGGCCAAAGATCATCGCCAGGGTGCCGCTGACTGCAATCAGCCCGGCACCGATCATCAGCGACACATCCATCAGCGTGCCCCAGACCAGGTTCGACAGCGCGAATGCCCAGATCAACCCGGTGTACTCAAACGGCGCCAGCAAGATCGCCGTGGCCCGCTGGAAACTGGCGAACAGCAGAAACTGCCCGATACCGCCGACCAGCCCGGCGCCAAGCATCCCCAGCCAGGCCGAGGTCGGCGATGGGGTATGGGTCCAGGGCAACGCCACCATCATGCAAATGACAAACACCACGTTGGTGATCAGCATCTGCTCCAACACTGAAGTCTGGTCATCTACCTGCCGCAACTGGATGTAGGTGAACGCCCAGCACATCGCCGCCAGCAGCGTCAAAACGATCGGCAACGGGTCGGCCATGTTGCTGGGGCGACAGGCAATGATCACGCCGACAAAGCCGATGATCAGGGTGAACCACTGCCAGCCGCTGGCACGTTCCTTGAGGATCACTGCCGCCAGCACCGTGACCATGATCGGTGCCGAGAAATACAGCGTGGTCATCTCCGCCAGAGTCAGGTCCCGGGCTGCCGTGTAATACAGCAGCCAGGCAACAATCGACAGTAACCCGCGCACCACCAGCAAGCGCCGGCTCGGCGAGCGCCAGGCCCGCTGAACCAGCCGCAGGCGTCCTGCCAGCAGACAGGCGAGCACCACCACGAGGCTGCGCCAGAACAGGATGCTGACCACCGAATAGTCGGCCACCAGCCACTTGATGCCCGCGTCCTGCAAGGCCAGGAACGCATAACCCAAGGTGCACAGGCCAATGCCCTGCAACGAACGGTCAACCCGTGGCGAGTTCATTACACCGACCTGCGCAGCGGCGTCCCGCGCCGCTCGGCAAAGGCGAACAGCGCCTCGATCAGGAACGTCAGGCAGACATACACCCCGGCCACCAGCAGCAACGGTTGATACACCTGCAAGGTCTGGGCACGGACCACGTTGGCGGCGCCCAGCAGGTCGATCACCGCGATGGTCGAGGCCAGCGCCGTGGACTTCAGCAACATCACGGTCTCTCCGGCCAATGTCGGCAACAGCAACCGCATGGCCCGGGGCAAGCGCACCCGCAGCAGGGACTGGCGCGGGGTCATGCCAAAGGCCGAGGCGGCTTCCATTTCCCCTTTTGGCACTGCCAGCAGGCCGCCGCGAATCACTTCGCCCACATAGGCGCCCACCGACAGCACCAGGGCGAACACGATGTACCAGTAACCGTCACGCAGATAAGGCCAGAGAAAACTGCCACGAATCAGCGGAAACTGCGCAAACAGGCTGCCAAGCCCGTAGTAGAAGATGTAGATCTGGATCAGCAAAGGTGTACCGCGCAGCACACTGGTGTAGAACAGGCTGGCCTTGGCGATCACTTTGTTCTTCGAGATCCGGGCCAGCGCCACCAGCACCGCCAGCACGAAACCGAACACACTGGCAATCAACAGAATGGTGATGCTCGTTTGCAGCCCTCGGCCCAACAGCGCCGCGTATTCAACTATCCATGCTGGAATCATTTCATTCACTCAGCCAAGGGCATCCAGCGACGAGTGCGTCGCTCAAGCCGTCCCGACAGGTAGTTGGACGCCAACGTCACCGCGTAGTACATCGCCGCGGCCGTGAGGTAGAACAACAGGTAGTGGCGCGTCGAACCCGCCCCTTGCTTGGCGGTATACAACAGCTCGTTGGTGCCGACCACGCTGATCAAGGCACTGTCCTTGATCAGGTTGATCCACAGGTTGGCCATCCCGGCCATCGCATAGGGCGCCATGATCGGCAGCGTTACCCGCCGGAACAGTCCGAACCCGCTCTGGCCGAATGCTCTTGCCGCCTCGATCTGGCCGAAGGGAATCGCCTGGATAGCCGCCCGAAAAATCTCCGAGGCGTAGGCGCCCTGCACCAATCCCAGCACCAGGATCGCCGCCAGAGGGCCGCTGACATTCACAGCGGAGTAACCCATCCGGGCCATCAGCGAATTGAGGAGCATGGAACCGACGTAGTACAGCAACAGGATCAGCAACAACTCCGGAACCGCCCGGAACAACGTGGTGTAGCCGCGCATCAGCGCCGCGATCGGTCTGGGGGCGCTCAACTTGAGGCAGGCCACCACCAGTCCGATGAACAGCCCGACCACAAAGGCCCCGGCCGATATCTGCAGGGTCATCCAGAGCCCCTTCAACAGCGCACCACCCCATCCTTGTTCGCTGAAATCGATCAACTCGAACATTGCTGGCATTTCACTCTCCCGTTATCGCAAACCAACCGCCTGCCGCGATCCCTGTGGGAGCGAGCTTGCTCGCGAAAAAACGCTAACGATAACGCGGGTTTTCTGATGAACCGCAGCGCACTGACGTCCATCGCGAGCAAGCTCGCTCCCACAAGAGGCCGTCGGCGCACCGTTTTCATTCGGGTGGCCGACGTCCGGTATTACTGTCAGAACGCGGGTTTCACGCTGGTCCCGAAGTAGCTCTGGGAGAGGTCGTCATAGTCCTTGCTTGCCAGCAACTTCTGGATCGCCTTGTCGAGATTGGCCTTGAGCTGAGTGTCATCCTTGCGCAGACCGGCGCCCACGCCTTTGCCGAAGATCGGGTCATAAGGCACCGTGCCCAGGTAGGCCAGGTCCTTGGCATCCGGCGTCTTGACGAATGCCGCCATGGCCGTGCCATCCGCCATCATCAGGTCGACACGACCGGCAATCAGGTCGGCGTTGGCCGAGTCCTGGGTGTCGTAATACTTCACTTCAGCAGTTTTTTCGTAGTAAGCCTTCAGGTAGCTGGCGCTCACCGTCGAGTTCTGCACCGCGATGATCTTGCCCTTGAGGTCATCCGGATACTTGTTCACAGCAGTGCCCTTGGGCCCGACAATCGCGATCGCCGAGTCATAGTAGGCCTTGCTGAACGCGATCTGTTTTTCGCGCTCTTCGGTCACGGACATGGAGGAGAAAATCACGTCGATCTTCTTCGCCAGCAGCGACGGGATGATCCCGTCCCACGCCACTTCCTTGATCTCGCACTCGGCTTTCATTTCGCTGCACAGCTTGTGGATCAGGTCGACTTCAAAGCCTTTCCATTCACCGTTGGCCTGCTTCTCGGTGTACGGCGGGTAGGGTTCTGCTGCGACCGCGAACCTGATCGGCTGCGCCTGTGCCGCACTCATACCGGCCAGCATTACGCAGGCCACGCCGGTTAACCAGTTTGCCAAACGTCGATTTCCCATGATTGTTCCCCGTTTTTTTTATGTTATTAGCGAGTCTGATGAGCGTTGACGAATTGTCGGCAACGTTCGCTGCGTGGGTGTACGAACACTTCGTCCGGCGAACCGGCTTCCTCGATCAACCCTTGATGCAAGTAGGCGACTTTGGAAGAGACATCGCGTGCAAAGGCCATCTCATGGGTCACCAGGATCATGGTCCGGCCTTCTTCGGCGAGAGAGCGAATCACCCGCAGCACTTCTCCGACCAGTTCCGGGTCGAGTGCCGAGGTGGGTTCATCGAACAGCATGACCTTGGGCCGCATGGCCAAGGCCCGGGCGATAGCCACCCGTTGTTGCTGTCCCCCGGAGAGAAACGCCGGGTACTCGTTGCGCTTGGCCGCAAGCCCCACGCGTTCAAGCAAGGCTTCGGCCCGTTCAGTGGCCTCCGCACGGCTTTCACGCAGGACCTGAGTCGGCGCTTCGATGAGGTTTTCCAGCACCGTGCGATGGGGCCAGAGGTTGAAGTTCTGGAACACCATGCCCAGGCTCGAACGAATCCGTACCAGCTGTTTGGCGTCGGACACCAGCGGCGCGCCGGGACGATCGAAGTTCAAGTGAATGCTTTCACCGTCCACCAGAATGCGACCCTGGTCCGGCACTTCGAGCATGTTGATGCAGCGCAGCAAGGTACTTTTGCCCGAGCCGCTGGCGCCAATCAGGGAGATCACATCGCCTTCGCGGGCCGTCAGGGAGACGCCTTTGAGGACCTCGATATTGCCGAAGCGTTTGTGCAGGCCATCGACTTCGATCATGGTCTTGCCCGCGACCGGCTCAACGGCCGCTTCGCTGGTCACACGGGTGATCGCAGGTCTCGGCGCTTCGCCTTTCAACACCAGGACAAAATCGCGAATACGCTGGCAGGCCTGGGCCAGTCGTTCTTCACCCAGCGTGAACGAGAGCCGCACAAAGCCTTGTGCCGGCTCGCCGAAAGCGGCCGCATCCAGGACCGATACGCCCGCCTCGCGCAACAGACGCCAGGCGAATTCCAGAGAGCTCAGGCCAGTGCCCCGCACGTCCACTAGCACGAACATGCCGGCATCGGGGTTAAGCACTGCGATCCCCGGGCAATCAGACAGGCTCGCCACCACCAGATCGCGACGACGGCGATAGATTTCGCGCATGCCGTGGGTCACGTCCTCATGGGCCTGCACTGCCTTGAGCGCGGCCTCCATGACAAACCCCGGCAAGCCATAGAGCATGCTCAACACCAGGGTTTCGGCATGCGCCACCAGGGATTCATCGGCGACGATCCAGCCGATACGCCAGCCGGTCATGGCATGGGATTTCGACAGGCTGCCGATGACCACGCAACGCTCGGCCATGCCCGGCAAGGCCGCCAGGCTGAGGTGCTCGCGCTCGAACGCGAGGCTCTCATAGACCTCGTCCACCACGACCCACAAGTCATGGGTGATGGCGAGGTCGGCGATGGCTTGCAGCTCTTCGCGGTTGAGCACCACACCGGTGGGGTTGTTTGGATTGGATAAAAAAATAGCCCGAGTGCGCGGGGTAATGGCCTTGGCCAGCACGGCAGCATCGAGCCTGAAACCCGAATCCGCCGCGCAGGGCACGCGCACCAGCGTCGCACCGGAGGCCTTGAGCGTCGCCTCGTAGGTCACGTACATCGGGTCCAGGGCAATCACTTCGTCGCCGGCAGTGAGCAGGCACATCGAGGTGACGAACAGCGCGTTCTGCGCCCCTGCCACATTGATGACGTTTGACGCTTGCAGCTCACGGTCGAACAGTTGGCTGTACCGAGCGGCGATGGCTTCACGCAAGGCCTGGCGACCGGCGATTTCGGTGTAGTGGGTGTCACCCTCTCGCAGCGCGTGAATCGCGGCATCGGTGATGAAGTCTGGAGTGGGGAAATCCGGGTCTCCGACGCTGAGGATGATCACATCCTCGCCACGGCGCTGGGCTTCATACGCTGCATTGTGAATATCCCAAGCGGCAACGCCTTGGCCTGAGATCCGCTCAACAAAGGGTGAAAACCGCATGCCAGTGCCTCGTTCGAATAGAAGAAACGCAAGCCCGCAACCAGCCGGGGAGAAGGTGGAACGAACATAGTCGAAGCTGAACACTCGTTCAACAGAAAAGTCACCAGGGTTCGCGTTCAGCGTAAACAGGTCGTTTTTACGACAGTCGGGCTGTTTTCCACACTCTCGTCAGAGAAGCGGACTTTCGTCGATCAGGATCGAACCACTGAACCCGAGACCGGTAGGTTTTCCAGCAGGTTGAGTCCCGTGATTTTCACAAAAGTCTCATAGTCCACCGGCCTCTCAATGCGGGTTTCCGCGTTGGGTAGCACATAGGCCCAGGCGCGCTTGGACGAAGCGTCGTAGACCAGCTTGAACAGGCGGTCAGGTACCCAGACCTTGTTGTCGCCAATCGTGGAATGGCCAGCGTCAAAGAGCGGGCCGGTAAAGACAAAGACATTGCCATCGGCTCGCTTCGCGAACTTCCTGACATCAGACTCGACCTTGCTCCAGATCTTCCGGTTATTGGTCGGGTCTTGCGGCACCATGTTTGAAAGCGCAAAGGACTGGGCCATTGCATGCGGACTCGGTGCATCGGCTGCCGGGGACTGATGGCCGCGATCCACTGCCGGATGTTGGCCACGGTAGTCGCTCAACTCGGCCCGCCCGCTCTTGGGAATGCGTGGGTCCGGATAGAACTGATTGGTTCGCTCCTCCCCCTTGGCATCCTCAAGCAGAGCTGAATTAAGACGCTCAACCACAACCAACGGAGTCTTGCTGGTTTGCGAGTACAGCACCGCAAAGTTGTCGGAACACAGAGCCAAGGGCTTCATCATTGCCGGCACACTGGCGATGCTGATCGGCCTGGCTGCCGGGAACAGGTCTGCACACCCATCAAACGATGCCTGTTTCTGTTTGCTTGAATAAAGGTCAATCGCTGCGTTCTGGCTGATTGAGCCTGAACGGTGCCCCTGCTCCTCATGCTGGCTGGGCAGATTGAGGAAGTCCGGCAGGCTGCGAGCTTCTGCCGCACCCGTCGAGAACAAAACAAGGGCCGACAGCCCCACTGCAATTTTGCGTAGGTTCATGCTTGGAATCTTTGAGTTGGATTAAGGGGGATACTTGCGGCAAAGCCCTGAAATCGCCGGTACGAAAAAAGAGGCCAAAGCCTCTTTTTTCAATGCTGACAACAACATAACGAGATTCGCACCTAGCGTCTGACCCTTTGAAATCAAAGGAGTTTCTTTTACTACCGAAACAGGAATAGACATGACCCGCAAAAACATCGACGTGACCGCCTGCATCATCCCAGCGGCGCGGACGGCACCCAAAACAATCAGACCAGACTGGCCTTAATGCGAGATTATCCCGTGGTCAATCGCGTATTTGACCAAGGCCGCGGGCTTGTCGATGTTGAGTTTGCGACGGATGCTCAAACGATGGGTCTCCACGGTCCGAACGCTGATGTCCAGTTCGCGGGCCATTTCCTTGTTGTTCATTCCCTGAACCATCTTGCACAGCACTTGACTCTCGCGCGGCGTCAGCTCGTTATCGGTATTCTTGTCGGCGATGAGCCGATGTGCGATCTCTGCACTGTAAAATGTCCCGCCGCTGGCGATAGCTTCAATGGCAGCAATGATTTCCCGTGAAGGTGCATTCTTCAGCACATAGCCGCTGGCGCCAGAACGAACAGATTCACTCACATACTCATAGTTGTCGTACATGCTGAGTACAAGAATCTTGAGCAACGGATACTGCTTGCTCAACACTCGGGTCAGCTCAAGTCCGTTCATGTCCTTCAGACTGATGTCGACCAGTAACAGGTCTGGCTGACAGAGCCTCACCATCTCAATCGCATCAGCTCCATTTTCGGCCTCTCCCACCACTTCCAGGGGGGACATGACCGCCAGCAGAGCCTTGATCCCATCACGGACCAGGGAGTGATCGTCGACCAGGGCGACGCGGATTGGGTAAAGCAGGTTCATCGGGGGCGTTCACTCTTGTTGTTATTGGGTTAGTCAGTGTTTTGTACCGGGAATTTTCATCGGCAGCAGAACGTCCAGCACACTTCTTCCCGGCATCGATGCAAGGTCGAATCGTCCACCAAAATGCTCGACGCGTTCACGGATATTGCGCAGGCCAATGCCGGAGTGACGACGTTCGACCAGGGCGACGTTGAAACCGATACCGTCATCGACCACCGTCAGCCTTACGGATTCTTCGGACCCGTGCAGGGTAATGGATACGTTTTGAGCCTGCGCATGTCGTTCGATGTTGGTCAGGCCTTCTTGCACAATGCGAAACAACGAGACCGGTGCCCCATCTACCAAGTGGCAATCGAATTCGTTGTTGTTGTAGGTCACCACGAGCCCGCTCCGCTGCTCAAACTCCGCTGCGAGTTGACCAATCGCCGCCGGCAGACCCAGCGTGTCGAGCAGCGACGAGCGTAGGTCGTGAGAGAGGCTGCGAACCTCGCCAATCGCCTCTCCCAGGCGCTCCGTGGCGTCTCTTAAAATGCTCAAACCCTTGTCTTGTCCACCCTCCAGCACATGGCTGGCCAGTTCGAACTGAAACTTGATGGAAACGAGTACCTGGCTGATACCATCGTGCAGCTCACGGGAAACCCGTGATCGCTCTTCCTCTTGCAAACTGACGATACGCTGGGTCAACCGCTGAAGTTTTTTGTCGGCCAGACGATGCTCGCTGACGTTCAGCGTCATGCCGCTGGCGAAGACTAAAAGCACTGCCACGAGGGCTACCACCGCAATCGCGAGCATCGTTTTGCGGATGCCTTGAGCCACCTCGTCACGCGCCTGCTGTGTTGCGCGCTCAACGTCCTCAAGGTAGATGCCGGTACCGAGCATCCAGCCCCAACGATCCAGCATCACGACATAGGCAAGCTTGTCGGTCACTTGACCGGTAGAGGGCTTGTTCCAGGCATAGCGTTGAAAGCCTTCTCCTGACTCCGCACTTTTCAGTAACGCCTGGATCACCGGCAGGCCGTGAGGGTCCTTCATGTCCCACAGGTATTTGCCCACCAGTTCCGACTGCCGCGAGTGCATCAAGCTACGGCCCTGACGGTCGTAAACAAAGAAGTAGCCATTGATACCAAAGCTGAGCTTACGCAGTTCTTCCAGAACTTGTTGCTGTGCGTGCTCGTCACCCTTGCCGTTGTCGTATAGCGGCGCGATCAGGCTTTGCGCCATTTCGACATAGTTTTTCAGTTCTGCACGCTTGCTGGCCAGAATGCTGTCTTCGATCAGTTGCGCCTGTTGATCACCCAGTTGGCGGTTCAGAGAAATCACCAGCGCGCAGATGACGGCAATCGCCAACACCAGCGGCAGAATCCCGAGCGCGACGATTTTATGTTTGAGCTGCATCTCTGCTCCTGACCGGACCGAGGGAAGGCGAAGGCCCGGCATCATATGCCAAAGATACGCGCGTCCAGTAGCGGTGCTGGACGGAATGACGTGCGGCTCAGTTGAAATGCAAAACCTGTGGAAGCGGGCTTGCTCGCGAAGGCGGTCTATCAGACAACATCGATGTTGAATGACAGATTGCTTTCGCGAGCAAGCCCGCTCCCACAAGGAGATCAGCGTCGTCTACGTAGAACTACGCAGGTGGTGCGTACGTAGTCGTGCGGATACATTTATTGACGGCATGCGTGGATATTGGGCCAGCTCCGCACAGCGGACACAATTATAAAAATTACCGCCGCAGTCCACTGGCTGTCGGCAGGAGACACGCAATGACCCGTCTGGCTAAACACCTCGCCTGGTTTGCCGTGGCTGTCCTGGGAGCTTTTGCGCTGAGTGTCGTGGCCCTGCGCCGCGGCGAAGCGATCAACGCCCTCTGGATCGTAGTCGCAGCAGTCGCTATCTATCTGGTTGCATACCGTTATTACAGCCTGTTTATCGCCAATAAGGTGATGCAGCTCGATCCCGGTCGAGCCACCCCCGCCGTCGTCAACAACGATGGTCTGGATTACGTCCCGACCAACAAACATATTCTCTTCGGTCACCACTTCGCGGCCATTGCAGGTGCGGGGCCGTTAGTTGGTCCAGTGTTGGCAGCGCAGATGGGCTATTTGCCCGGTACGCTCTGGCTGATCGCCGGCGTGGTGCTGGCCGGTGCCGTTCAGGACTTCATGGTCCTGTTCATGTCGACCCGCCGCAACGGCCGTTCCCTGGGTGATATGGTCCGTGAAGAAATGGGCCGTGTCCCCGGGACCATCGCGCTGTTTGGCTGCTTCCTGATCATGATCATCATCCTCGCGGTGCTGGCGCTCATCGTGGTCAAGGCCTTGGCCGACAGCCCGTGGGGCATGTTCACGGTGATGGCAACGATCCCGATCGCGATGTTCATGGGCGTGTACATGCGCTACATCCGCCCTGGCCGCATCGGTGAGATTTCCGTTGTCGGCGTGCTGCTGCTGCTCGGTTCGATCTGGCTGGGCGGGCAGATTGCCGCTGATCCGGTCTGGGCCAAGGCCTTCAGCTTCACCGGAATCCAGATCACCTGGATGCTGATCGGCTACGGTTTCGTCGCGGCAGTAATGCCGGTCTGGCTGATCCTGGCGCCGCGCGACTACCTGTCGACCTTCCTCAAGATCGGCACCATCATGGCCCTGGCAATCGGCATCCTGATCACCATGCCCGAGCTGAAAATGCCGGCACTGACCCAGTTCATCGATGGCACCGGCCCGGTGTGGAAAGGCGGGCTGTTCCCGTTCCTGTTCATCACCATTGCCTGTGGTGCGGTCTCGGGTTTCCACGCGCTGATCGCTTCGGGGACTACGCCCAAGCTGCTGGCCAGCGAAGGCCATGCCCGTTACATCGGTTACGGCGGCATGCTGATGGAGTCTTTCGTGGCCATCATGGCGATGGTTGCCGCTTCGGTGATCGAACCAGGTGTGTACTTTGCCATGAACAGCCCGGCGGCAATCGTCGGCGGTGATGTGATGCAAGTCGCGCAAACCGTCAGCAGCTGGGGTTTTGCAATTACCCCGGAAGCCCTGCAAGCGGTGGCCAGGGACATCGGTGAAACCACCGTCCTGGCCCGTGCCGGCGGCGCGCCGACCCTGGCGGTCGGTATCGCGCAGATCCTGCACAGCGTTCTGCCGGGTGAGAACACCATGGCGTTCTGGTACCACTTCGCGATCCTGTTCGAAGCGCTGTTCATCCTGACCGCAGTCGACGCCGGTACGCGTGCCGGGCGTTTCATGCTGCAGGATTTGCTCGGCTCCTTTGTCCCGGCGCTCAAGCGCACGGAATCCTGGACTGCCAACCTGATCGCGACCGCCGGTTGCGTGGCGATGTGGGGTTACCTGCTGTACCAAGGCGTGATCGACCCGCTGGGTGGCATCAACACCTTGTGGCCGCTGTTCGGTATCTCCAACCAGATGCTGGCCGGTATCGCACTGATGCTCGGCACCGTTGTGCTGATCAAAATGAAACGCCAACGCTACATCTGGGTGACCTTGCTGCCAGCAGCCTGGCTGCTGATCTGCACCACCACCGCAGGCTTCATCAAGCTGTTCGACGCCAACCCGGCGATCGGCTTCCTGTCGCTGGCCAAGAAATACAGCGATGCGCTGGCCAACGGTCAGATCCTCGCTCCGGCCAAGGACATCACGCAGATGCAGCACGTGATCTACAACGCCTACACCAACGCAACGCTGACGGCGCTGTTCCTGTTCGTGGTCTTCAGCATTCTGTTCTATGCGATCAAGGTCGGTATTTCGGCCTGGGGCAGCAAAGAGCGCACCGATAAAGAATCGCCATTCCAGGCTATTCCGGACGCGTAATCGAGGATTGCAAGCATGTTCAATGACCTGAGTCGCCTCGGTAAATACCTCGGTCAGGCCGCGCGCCTGATGGTCGGCATGCCCGACTACGACACCTACGTCGAGCATATGCAAAGCAAACACCCGGACAAACCGGTGATGAGCTATGAGGTGTTCTTCCGGGAGCGCCAGGAGGCTCGTTACGGTGGCGGGAATGGACAATCGCCTCGTTGCTGTTGATTGCCCACGACGATAAAAAAATGCTCCGTATCGAAAGATACGGAGCATTTTCGTTAGTAATCCGCAACAACTCGTTCCTTTAACGCAGATTCGCTACTATGTTTGCCCCGCTTTCCTTGTCTGCGGTTTTCTTCATTCTGGAGCCCGAATGCCTAGTCAAAAGGACATCGCCGCCGAAAGCGGCGCACCGATGATTCCTGAACAGCGTCGTGAATTGATGCTGCGACAGTTGCGCAAGCATCAGGTGCTGAGTGTTCATCAGTTGATGGAAATGTTCGAGTGCTCGCACATGACGGTGCGCCGCGACATTGCGTTGCTGGAACAGGAAGGTCGCGCCTACTCGGTAACAGGTGGCGTTCGAATCGCCAGCCAACTGCACAGTGAGCCCAGCCATCAGCTCAAAGCCGTGGTCGAGTTGCCGCAGAAGCAGGCGATGGCGAAACTCGCCGCCCGGCTGCTGCATGCCGATATGACGATTTACCTGGATGCGGGAACCAGTACCCTGGAGATCGTCCCGTACGTCAAGGCGCTTTCCGGCATGACCGTGGTGACCAACGACTTCGGCGTTGCCCAAGCCTTGATGGACGCACCCCACGTCACGGTCATTCATACCGGCGGACAGCTGGATCACTCCAACCATTCCTGCGTAGGCGGATTGGCGGTTGCCACTTTGCGGCAGGTGGTCACCGATATCGCCTTCATCTCCACCAGTTCCTGGGATTTGCGTCGCGGCCTCACCACACCTTCGGCGCTGAAGGTGGAGGTCAAGCAAGTGGCGATGCAATCGGCCTCGCAAACGGTGCTGGTGGCCAGCAGTTCGAAGTACGGTACCTTCAGCATGTACCGGATCGCCGGGCTCGAGCAGTTCGACATCATCCTCAGCGACGACGCGCTGACCGCCGCCGCGGCCGATGGCATCCGCAAGCAAGGTGTGGAACTGCTGTTGCCCTCTGATAGCGGCGCGTAGAACCCTAACGCGCCTTCGGGTCTGTACGAAAACTCGCCGAGCGGCGACCAGGCAAGGCAAAAACAGGCGAGCAAGCGGAGTGTAGGGACCTACATGAGCATTGCGAGCCTGTTTTTAACGCAGCATGATCGTCGCGCAGGCCGTTTTCGTACAGAGCCTAGCGCGCCTTCCAGTCGCGCAGCCACTGCAAGCCCGCCGAGGTGTCGCCGCGCGGCCGGTATTCGCACCCTACCCAGCCGTCATAACCCAACTGGTCGATCAACTCGAACAGATAGGGATAGTTGACCTCTCCCAGATCCGGCTCGTGTCGGTCCGGCACACCGGCAATCTGGATATGGCCAATACCCTCGAAGTCCCGGCGTAATTTGGTGGTCAGGTCGCCCTCGACGATCTGGCAGTGATAGCAGTCGAACTGAACCTTGAGGTTGCGGGCGCCCACTTCCTTGCAGATGGCCTGGGCCTGATCCTGCCGGTTGAGGAAAAAGCCCGGTATGTCCCGTGTATTGATCGGCTCCAGCAACACCGTGACGCCAACCTTGGCCGCTTGGGCGGTGGCGTAGGCAAGGTTCTCCAGGTAAATGCCGTGATGCCGTGCCCGGTCGTTCTCGGAGGGCAGCAGGCCAGCCATGACATGGATGCGTGAGTTGCCCAGCACGGCGGCATATTCCAGGGCTCGATCGAAACCGCTGCGAAATTCACCCTCCCGGCCGGGCAACGACACCGTGCCCCGCTCCCCCGCCGCCCAGTCACCGGGCGGTGCGTTGAACAGCGCCTGCACCAGACCGTTGTCGCTCAAGCGCTGCTTGAGTTCCTGTGCACTGTAGTCATAGGGAAACAGATACTCCACCGCCTCGAAACCGTCGGCAGCGGCAGAAGCGAAGCGATCCAGAAACGCATGTTCCGGGTAGAGCATGCTGAGGTTTGCAGCAAAACGAGGCATGGTAGCTCCTACAAATGGCTTTTTTGTAGGAGCACGGCTTGCCGGCGATGGCATCCTTGAGATCGCCATCGCGAGCAAGCTCGGCTCCTACAGGTCGACAGTTCGTTAGACAAACGGCCAGATCAGCAAGGTAATACCGAAACCCAACGTACCGAGCAACGTGGTCAGTACCGTCCAGGTGCGCAAGCCGTCGGCCACACTCAGCCCGGCCAGTTTGGTGAAGATCCAGTAGCCGGCGTCATTGATATGGGACATGGCCAACCCGCCACCGCCCATGGCCAGGCACAGCAGGGCCATGTGGTTCGGGGTGAGGTTGAGGGTCGCAATCAGCGGGCTGATAATGCCGGCGGTGGTCACCAGCGCCACCGTGGTCGAGCCCTGCACCGCACGCAACAACATGGTCAGCAGAAAGCCTAGCGCGAGTACCGGCAGACCGGTGGTACGCAACATATCGGAAACCACGGCACCGATTCCGGTATCCACCAATACCTTGCCGAATACACCGCCGGCGCCGGCAATCAGGATCACCATCGCAACACCGGGCAAGGCAGAGCCGATCACGTCGGACACCTGAGTGCGACTCCAGCCCCGACGCGAACCCAGCAACCAGGCACACAGCAAAGTGTCGATCAGCAGTGCTACCAGCGGTGCGCCGAGCACGGTCATGATGCTGCGCAGGATCGATTCGGCCGGCAGCAGCGAGGTGGCCAGGGTGCCGAGCAGAATCAGAATGATCGGCAACAGGATCAGGCTGACAATCAGGCCAAAACCCGGCGGCGGTGCCGGCGGCAATTTGGAGACGATGCTGCTGGTGGACTCTTCCAGGCCCATGTGCGACGCGGCCACGGCAGCTTGCGCAGCGTTCTTGTCGTTGCCATTGGACCAGGCGGCCAGATCTTCATTGGTGACATGCGGACCGTAGACCTCGGCACGAATATCGTCGGTCATCGGGTACACCCGACGGGTCATGCGCCCGGCCACTCGGTAGACGACATAGCAAAGCAGCGCGGTGATCGGCAGACCGAACATCAGCACGCGGCCGAGGTCGGCGCCCAACTGGCTGGCAGCGGCCACTGCGCCCGGGTGTGGCGGCAGAAAGGCGTGCACGGTCAGCAAGGCCGCGCACATCGGCAGCGCGAACACCAGCAGCGGCTTACGCGCACTGCGAGCGACGCTATAGGCCAGCGGCATGAGGATGATCACGCCGACCTCGAAGAACACCGGCACCCCGACCATGAAGCCGGCAATCGTCAGTGCCAGGGGCGTACGCCGATTACCGAAACGGGTGATCAACGTCTTGGCCAGCGCCTCGGCACCGCCGGAGAGTTCGATGATCCGGCCAATCATCGCGCCCAGGGCAATGATGATCGCGATATGGCCCAGGGTCTTGCCCATGCCGCCTTCAATGGTGGCGACCAGATCGGCCGGCTTCACCCCGGCCACCAGTGCCACCAGAATACTCACCAGCATCAAGGCGACGAAGGGCTGGAATTTGTACTTGAGCACCAGGAACAACAACAACGCGATGCCCACCCCTGCCGTAATCATCAGGACTAACGGGCTCATTTCAGAAACCCTCCACGCCGGGTAAACGAAACGGTTCTGCCACTGGATCTGAAAATGCCGCCGTGAAGGTGAGTCATGCTTGGATTTCCTCTTGTTATTGTTTTTCAGGCAAGCCGGGACCATCGAGAGTCGCTGCGCGTCTCCCGGACAGGGCCTGCGTCATCTATCTGTCGTGCTAAATCGACGGTCTACCAATGCGCACCGAAGGTCTCTCGCAACTCGTCCAGCGCCGCCTGATCGAGCGGTTCGGGCTTGGGGTTGCTCATCAACCAGAGCCGTGCAGTTTCCTCGAGTTCTTCCAGGGCGTAGCTGGCCTTGGAAACCGAACTTTCCCAGACCACCGGTCCGAGCCGCTCAAGCATCACGCCGCGAACGCTGTTCGCCAGCCGGGCGACCTGTTCGGCAACCTTCGGCGAACCGGGTCGCTGGTAGCCAATCAACGGAATGTGCCCGACTTTCATGACCTGATAGGGCGTCAGCGGCGGCAAAATGTCGTCCGGCTGCCAGACACCGGCCAGCGTCAACGCCACCAAATGGGTGGAGTGGGTATGCACCACGCCGCCAACACTCGGGTTGCGGTCGTAGACCTGGCGATGCAGCGCCAGGGTCTTTGAGGGTTTGTCACCGGACACCCATTCGCCGGCCAGATTGACCTTGGCAATGGTCGCCGGATCGAGTCGCCCGAGGCAGACGTCGGTCGGCGTAATCAACCAACCGTCGTCCAGGCGCGCGCTGATATTGCCGGCGCTACCAACGGTGTATCCGCGCTGGTAAAGGCTATGGCCAACCTCACAAATTTCTTCGCGCAAGGCGTTTTCGTTACTCACTCTGCACCTCCCGCGAGCAGGTTCAAGGCTTTGCTGAAGAAATCCCGGCCACCGAAGTTGCCCGATTTGAGTGCCAGCGCCAAAGGTTCGTCAGTACTGCTGACGGTCGCCGGCACCCCCGGATCGATCTGCGCGCCGATCTGCAGCAGCTGTACGCCCAGCGCCTGAACCACAGCGCCCGAGGTCTCTCCACCGGCGATCACGAAACGGCGCACACCGCTCTGGCGCAGACCTTGTGCAATTTTGCCAAAGGCGTTTTCCACCAGACTGCCGGCCTGCTCAACACCCAGTTGCTGTTGCACCGACTTGACCTCATCCGGTGAGCTGGTGGCGTAGATCAATACGGTTTGTTCGTTATCACGAGCGAAAGTCAACGCTTGCGCTACCACCGGTTCACCTGCAGCCAAGGCCAACGGATCAATCCGCAAGGCTGGCCGGCCGGCTTCGAGCCAGGCAGCCACTTGTCCATTGGTGGCGATCGAAGCACTGCCGGCCAACACCACTTCCCCGCCGAACACGGCCGGGAGTTTCGAGGCATCGAGG